>CABYTP010000001.1 GCA_902521955.1 uncultured Candidatus Actinomarina sp.
TACTTAAGTTTGATATTTCCGTATTAGTAGTTGATGACAATTCGCCAGATGGTACTGCAAAAGTAGTGAGTAAAATGTCTGAAAAGCACAAAAATATTTATTTAAAAAATAGACCTGGAAAATTAGGTTTAGGTTCTGCCTATAGAGATGGTTTTACGTGGGGTTTGGAACACAATTTTAATTATTTGATCGAGATGGATGCAGACTTTTCACACAGATTTGATGACTTGGACAAAATATTAAGCTCTTCTATGACAAGTGACGTGGTAATTGGAAGTAGATATATTAAAGGGGGTGGTAGCAGTGGGTGGGATTTTAGAAGAAAACTACTATCAAAATACGCAAATTTAACATCTATGATTTTATTGCGATCTAGGGTAAGAGATATGACAAGTGGCTTTAGGTGTTACAGTTCTAAATCTCTCGAATTAATTGAGTATTACAATACCGCGACTAACGGTTATTCATTTCAAATTGAAATGACTTTGAGATCAGTTATAAAAAAACTAAAAATTTTAGAGGTACCAATTTTATTCATCGAAAGAGAGTTAGGTAATTCAAAAATGTCACAAAACATAGTCTTGGAGGCATTATCATTTTTAATGAAGAACGGAATTAGAAGATGGTTAAATTTAAAGATAATGTAATCAAATTACAATTTATTTCACTACTTATAATTCCAATAGTTCCTCACCTTGATTTCTTTCTTTTTTTACACCTAGACGATATTCCTGTTATTTTATTTATTTTCCTATCTATTTTTCAAATATTTTTCTCAGATCAGAAATTCAAGTTATTTTCAAATACATATTTAATTTTAGTATTTTTAATATACATAACTGTTCAAAATTATTTTATAAATAGAAATTTAATTTTTAGTGACAATCTAAGATATACATTTTATTTATTTGTTTTAATTTATGTTTACCAATTCTCAGACAAAAAAGTTATTGAAAATTCTTTAGTACCGCTTACATTATCTATTTCATTTTTCTCAATTTCTTCATATGTTTTTGAATTTAACTTAGGGACAGATTTGTATGATTATTGGAATATTGGTTTAAATTTAAATGAATGGGGATTTACAAAAGGCAGGGTTAATGGCTTTCAGGCTGGTGGACCAAATGCTTTAGGTGCATTGATTGCTTGTTTAACTATATTTTCAGCTTTAAAGGTAAAAGGTAATTTAAAGTACTTAGTAATTTTTTCTGGGATCCTAGGTTGTTTTTTTACCTATAGTAGAGCCGCATTTTTGACTCTTATAATATTTTTGACAATTGCTTTTTTAATTCGTAAGGATTACAAAAAATTACTATTTATTCTTCTCTGCCTTTTTATAACATCTTCATATGGCTTAGTTGATAGATTTACATCTGAGGAGGAAACCGATGGTATAAATGACCGTATTGAAATGCAGCAAACTACTGTTAATAACTTTAGAAATCAAAATGTAACAAATTTACTTATAGGCTATGGGTATGGCAATATTGCAATTGTGAGAGATGAAATTAGACCTGTATCTGAATTTTCACCAGATCTTAGACCTACAGGCCCTCATAATTCTTATTTATATATAATTTTGAATTACGGAATTGTAGGTCTTTTATTTTTTATCTTAATATTTAGTAAAGTAACTCTTGATTTTGTGAGAAATTTTAATGATTACATACAAAATCCTAAAGCTTGGTTTATTTTAAGTTTTTTATTCTTGTCATTAACGGGTGACTTTATACAAAATCATTCAATTTCAATTCTTCTTTTCCTTTTGTATTTCTTACTTGAAAAAGAAATGATCGAAAAATGAAAAATATAAAAATACTACATGTTGTACCTACTTTAAAAAAGGATGGTGCAGAGGTACAGTTGGCTTTACAAATGAATCATTTTAAAAATGTGGAAACCGAATTGTTTACATTTGATATTTATAAAAAAGGTAATTCAGTTCAAAGTGACTTAGATAATATAAAAATACATTACAGTAAAGTTTTTAAAATTTACTACTTATACAAATTAATTAAGAAAAATAATTATAAAATTATACACTCACACTTGCCAATGTCTGACATAGTTGTTGGTTTTTTAATATATTTTGATAAGAGTATAAAACATGTTATTTCCATTCATGCTCAATATGGAACAAGGGAAGGGGAGAATAGGCATAAGTACAAATTTTTTAATTTTTTCTGGAGGCGTTTTCTCAAGAGATCAGATGGAATAATTGCAATATCCAAAAAAATAAAATTATGGCTGGTTAATGACTTTTCTATTAACGAAAAAAATATAACAACTATTCATTATGGAGTAAAAGTCAAAGATAGAAAACAAAAAGAATTTAATGGAAATGTTATTGGTATGGCAGCTAGGATTTTGCCATGGAAAGGTTGGGACAAAGTACTTGAAACTTGTCATTACTTGAATCAAGCGGGTGTTAATTTCAAACTAAATTTAGCTGGATCGGATGATGTCGGATACTTAGATGAAATAATCAAACTTATTAATAGGTATGAACTTCAAGACAAAGTAACAATTTATGAACATTTTCAAGACATTGATAAATTTTTTAAAGACATTGATTTATTTTTGTTTCTTACTGAATCAGAAGGTTTTGGATTAATAGTTCTTGAAGCTATAGAAAACAATGTAGCAGTTATTTGCTCAGATATTTACCCGTTAAGTGAATTTGTATTAAATAGTAATAACGCACTTGTTAATAGAGATAATACTTATGAAGTCGCTACAGTTATAAAATCATACTTTAATGATGATGGTAACTTGCTAAATAAAGTCAGATCTGAACAAAAAAATAATGTAGTTGAAAATTTTACTATTTCTAAAACTGTAAAAAAATTGGAAAAATTTTATATAAATACAATTAATGTTTAGTTAGCATTTAGTATTAAATTGTGAATATTTTAATAGTTGGTGGTGCTGGATATGTCGGTGGTGGCATAGTAGATAAGCTAAAGGTAAATCACAAAGTTACTGTATTTGACTCTTTAATTTACGAAGAATCATATAGGAAAGATGTTGAATTTGTTTATGGAGATATCAGAGAGCATAATAAGTTACTAGAGTTATTTGATAAAAATGATGCTGTTATTTGGCTAGCCGCATTAGTTGGAGATGGAGCATGTGCAATTAATCCTAAATTAACTTTTGAGATTAATGCTGAGTCGGTTAAATTTTTAGCTGATAATTTTAAAAAAAGAATAGTTTTTCTTTCAACTTGTTCTGTTTATGGAGCTCAAGACGGTTTGCTTGATGAGGAATCGTCTATTAATCCATTGTCTGAATATGCTTCCTCTAAAGTTCAAGCTGAAGAATACTTAGCAGGAACAAACTCTATTATTTTCAGATTGGGAACTTTATTTGGAATTAGTGATGAGTTTTCTAGAATTAGATTAGATTTAGTTGTTAACATACTTGTAACTAAAGCTCTTTCTGAAGGAAAGCTTACAGTCTTTGGCGGTGAACAGTGGAGACCTTTATTGCATGTAAATGATGTTGCAAACGCTATTAATCATAATTTGGAAAGCAACATCACTGGAATTTATAATTTGCACTATAAAAATTTTAAAATTATTGATATAGCTCAAGAAATTATCAATAAAATTCCCTCAGCAACTATTGAGACTACGCCAATGAAATTTCAAGATGCAAGAAATTATCAGGTATCTAGTGAAAAAATTTTAAATGATGCAGGTTTTAAAGCTGAAATAAGTTTATCAACAGGTATAAATGAAATATTTGACTTAATTTCCAATAAAAGAATCAAGAATGTTAACCATAAAAGATACTCAAATCAAAATTTTCTTGAAGAGAATGGCATTCTTTAATGGGTGGTATAAGCGAGCCTTTTATATATAAAATTGGTGAGGCAGTTGATCACAGGGGATCACTTGAATATTACAATGATTTAACAATTTCTAATTATAAAAGATTTTATATCGTTAAAAATCCAACTCGAGGAACTGTACGTGCTTGGCATGGACATAAAAAAGAGGCAAAACTTGTAAAAGTGTTAAAAGGTGAAATAGCTTTATATTTAATTAAAGTAGAAAATTGGGACAACCCCTCAAGAGATATTGAACCATATTTATACAAACTAAATGAAAGTTCAGGTATAGTTTATATACCTCCTGGATTTGCGAATGGTGCTATTAATTTAGTAAATAACAGTAATACTATGTACTTTTCAACTTCAACACTAGAAGAATCAAAAATTGATGATTTTAGATTTGATCCAAAGTATTGGAATGTTTGGGAAGAATACTCACCGGAAATTTATGAGTAGTAAGAAAGTACTGATCCTCGGAGCAAATGGAATGCTTGGTAAAATGATGTCGCTTTACTTTTCTTCATTGAATGATTACTCAACTGTCTTAACTTCAAGAGGTAATAGCGAATTTTTAATTAACAATTTTGATGACAATATTGAATTTTTCAATGTAGTTGAAGATGATTTTCAAGCTTTAGCTTCTAAAGTTAAGCCGGATGTAATTATAAATTGTATTGGCAGAATAAAGCCCACAATAAACGAAGAAGATAATTTATCAATAAATGAAACTATTAAAATTAATTCTTTTTTCCCAATGGAGCTGCAAAAATATTCTAAAACAAATGATATTTATTATTTTCAAATAGGCACAGATTGTGTTTTTTCTGGAAAAAAGGGTAACTATTTAGAAGATGATTTTTTAGATGCAGATGATTTATACGGTAAATCTAAAATTGTCGGCGAAATCCCTGCCGAAAATAAGATGATTATTCGCTCTAGTATTATAGGACCTGAAAGTGGTGATGGAAGATCTCTACTTAATTGGTTTATAAGAAATAATTCAAAAGAGGTGTCAGGATTCAAAAATCATTTATGGAATGGAGTTACAACGTTAAATTTTTCAAAAGTTGTAGGGGGAATTATTAATAATGACAACTATAATTTCAACTTGCAGCATTTAATCCCTGCTAATTCAGTTCACAAAGCAGAGTTATTAAATCAAATCAAGAATAATTTTGAAAAAGAAATAAAAATTAATGAAATTAACGCTGCAAATTTAATCAACAGGACATTAAAAACACATTCCAAGGAAATTAATGAACAGTTATGGTTACATGCAGGATATGAAAATATTCCTACTGTGCAAGACAACATAAGAGAACTAGCAGACTCTAAATTTACCGAATTGATTTTGGATTAAAATGAAAGATTTAGCAATTATTTTAGGCATAAGACCAGACGTAATTCGAGCTAGTAAAATTTTAAATATTTTAGAAAAACAAAATCAAATTAGTTATGACTTTATTTGGTCGGGACAGCATTACTCAGAAAACATGAAAGATACTTTCTTTAATCAACTGAACGTAAAAAAACCAGATTTTGAATTTACTGTTGAAAAAGTAAGCGATGCTTCAGTAGTTTCATCTACAATTGAAAATCTTTATAGCCATTTTGAACAGCATAAATATAAAGCTGCAGTATTTCTTGGTGATACCAATACAGTAATGGGTTGTATTGCCGCAGCACAACACAATATTCCCATTGTACACATTGAAGGATGCATGCGATCATATGATTGGAGGATGCCAGAAGAAAAATATAGGACTGTAATCGACCATTTATCAGACAGAATTTATGCATATTTGGAAAATTATAAAATTCAGGGTATCAATGAAGGTATATCAGAGAATATCATTAAGGTAACCGGTAATCCTATAGTTGATATAATTAACGAAAATATTGAATATTTTGGATCGGGTTCCGATTATTTAGATGATAATATATTAGATGCCATCAAAGAAAAATTTGTTCTAGTTACATGCCATAGAAGAGAAAATATACAAAACGAAAAAAGCTTAAAAAATATAATAAATTTATTAAACAAAATAGAAGATCACAATGTAATTTTTCCAATGGGTTACAAAACTCAACAGATATTAAATGAAACAAATTTAACTTTAAATGAGAATATTAAGGTGATAGAGCCAATTGGGTATTTGGAATTCATGTACCTTTTACAAAATTCTCAATATGTGGCTACTGACTCAGGTACTGTTGTAGAAGAAGCATGTATTCTTGGAATACCATCCATACAAATGAGATATTCAACTGAAAGACCCGAGGTGTATGATGTTAAGGCATCTATAAAATTTGATCCAACATTGGAAAATGAAGCAGTGGATAAAATTTTAGATCGAGTATCAAACATGATTAATTCAAGTTGGGATAATCCATTCGGTGACGGAAATTCATCAGAAATTATAGTAAGAGACTTAATCCAGTTATGCGAAGAAAATAGCTTTAGTAGGCACAAACCTAGTGACTATTCTTTTGATATCAGTAATTCTTTTAAGGGATGAGTAAAGTATTATTTCACTCCTTAACTATTCCTCCAGATAATGTTTCAACCGGACAACTTGTAGCAGATATTGCTTCTGAACTTAAGTTAGAAGGAAAACAAATTGAGATTTTAGCTTCATCTCCTCAATATAATTTCAATAATGAGATTTATGAGAATGGTACTTTAGAGAAGTTAGGAAAGCACCTTTACGTTTCTGAGTACAATGGTGTAAAAATTTATCATATCCATTCAAATAGAAGATCATTTAATCGAGAAAAAAGATTTTTACAGTGGTTATCATTCCATTGCAAATCAATAATTTTTCTTTATAAAAATAGACATAACTATGAGACAGTATTTATTTTTAGTTATCCACCAACTATGAATTTAGTTGCAATTCTGTCCAAAAAATTATTTAAGCTAAAAACAATTTATTCGGTTTGGGAACTGTATCCTGAAATTGCTCAAAAACTTAATGAATTAAATTCAAAATTACTTCTTAGTCTATTTAAAAAAATTGATAACTACTGTCTTAAAATAATTGATGAAGTTGTAGTAAATTCAGACGAATTAAAACTTTACCTATCTCGAGAAAGAAATGTCAATGAGAATAAAATAAGTGTGATTTATCATTTTTCCAATGCGACAGCTTCACAAAAACCTGAGGAAATTTCAAATCATATTATTTATACTGGAAATCTTGGTAAACCTCAAAATATACAATCATTTATTGAAAAATTAAACAAATCTACTGTAGCGTTTAAATTAACTATATATGGTTCTGGAAGCGAGTATGAGAATATCTTAACCTTTAGATCTAAGTTTATAGAAGTTAATCCATACACCATCAGAAGCCAGATTATTGACGACACAAAAGAAGTACCTTTCGCCTTAGTTTCCTTATCATCTGAAATAACTGTTGAGGGTTTTCCCGGTAAAACATTTGATTATTTAAAAATGAATAAAATACTGATAGGTTATTCAAATCCAAATTCTGGTTTGGCTAAATTTATTGAAGAATATAATGTTGGAATTAATATTGATCCAAACACTCAGAGCCTTGATGAAGAATTGAAAAAGTTAGATAATAAAGAAAGTTTAGAAAATTTTTATAAAAATATTGAAAAAGTTAACAACAATATAGCAAATATTAAGGCTGTTGCTCAGAGCTATTCAGATTTAATTTAGTTTGCACCTTTTCGCAATAAAACTGATGCAATAGTTTTATAAATAATTTTTAAATCGTTAATAAATGATTTATCTTCAATATACCTTAGGTCCCAATAAAGCCTCTCTTGTAAACTTAAATCTAACCTTCCCTGCACCTGTGCTAATCCTGTAATACCCGGAAGTACAGAACAACGTTTTAAGTTATAATCTCCATACAATTCCGATTCGTAACCTACAAGAGGCCGAGGACCAACTAGCGACATGTCACCTAATAAGATATTAAAAACATTGGGTAGTTCATCTAATGAAGCTTTTCGTAAAAATGCACCAGATGTGGTTATCCTATCATCATTTTCTATTCTTATAGGTTCAAGTGGTGAGTTTGTAGGTTCTACTGCCTTACCTTTGGCAAGATCAAGGTAATGAGATTTGTGGAAATCTTCTTCAGCTGTAATTTCCATTGTTCTAAATTTATAAAGTTTAAAAGATTTATTATCTTTACCAACTCGATTCTGTACAAAGAAAATTGGCTTACCCTGTTTAATAAGAAGATAGAAGCTTATAAGTATTAAGAAAATAATTATTATTGGCATGAAAATAATTACAACTGTTTTATCGAACAATTTTTTAAGCATTACTCACATAATAAACTAAATAAATTAATGTTAATCAATTAAATAAATTGAACATTAAAGTTAAATTAATGTGTGGAATAGCTGGAATTTATAACTTTGACCAGTCAAAGATTGACCCAGAAATAGCAAATTCAATCAAAGACTCTTTAGAACATAGAGGTCCTGATTTTTCAAAAATAGAGTATATAGATAACAAAGTAGTTCTAATCCATACTCGACTAGCAATTATTGATTTAGATCAACGTTCAAATCAACCAATGGTTTCAAAAGATAAAAGATATTCGATAGTATTTAATGGAGAAATTTATAACTTTAAAGAGATTCGAAAAACTCTTGAGGCAAAAGGTGTAAATTTTTATACAGATGGTGACACGGAGGTTCTCCTTGAGGGCTATATACATTTTGGGAGTGATGTCCTGCAGTTACTTAGAGGCCAGTTTTCTTTTGCAATTTATGACTCTAAAGAAAAATCATTTTTTCTAGCAAGAGATAGAGTAGGCATAAAGCCTCTTTATTTTGCCCTTAATAACAATACATTTATATTTAGTTCAGAACTAAAGGCTATAGAAAAATCAAATTTATTTCCTTTTAGTGCTGATTTTGATTCATATGTTGCTTATCTTAGACACTTAGCAGTTCCGACTTATAGAACAGGTAATAAAAATATTTCCAAATTAGAGCCCGGACAGTTTTTATATTTAGATAAAAATAAAAATATCTCAAAATATAAATATTGGGATCCATTTTGCATTGAAGAGGATGAGAGTATTACAGAACATGAAGCAATTTCAAAAGTTGAGGAACTATTAATTGAATCAGTAAACTATAGAAAAGTCAGCGATGTAGAAGTTGGATTGTTTTTGTCAGGAGGTTTAGATTCATCACTAATTGGTAAGTTAATGAGTAAAAATACCAATTCTAATGTTAAAGGTTTTAATATTGACTACGAAGAACATTTTGAAGGATATCAAGGTGAAGTCGAAGAAGCTAGATTTGCTGCTAAAAATATAGGAGTAAATCTAGTAGAGGATAAAATTCAATATTCTGACTTTAAAAAAATAATTGATAATTATTCCTTCTTTCAAGATGATTTAGTTGGTGATGAAGTAGGGATCCCGCTTTATTTTTTAGGGAAATCATCAAAAAAAAATGGAATTAAAGTTGTACAAGTAGGCGAAGGTGCAGATGAATTGTTTTACGGTTATGATCATTGGCTAAGATTTATGAAATTAAATCGTTATATAAAACCAATTACAAAACCTAGCTCAATTAATATTCAATTTAAAAACCATAGAACCAACATGCTTTCAAATATTCTTTTAAATAGAACCTCATTCGCTGGAGGAGCTTTAGGTTTCAACTTACCAGAGATTGACGATTTATTAGTTAATGGAATTACTAATGATTTTGAGCTTATAAATTATGTTGATAATAAATGGGATGACTATTTTTCAAATAAAAATTCAAAACTTTCAAAATGGATGACTCTTATAGACTTGCAAATCAGGTTACCAGAGTTACTTTTAATGAGGATGGATAAATTAGTTATGCAGTCCTCCATAGAAGCTCGAGTACCATTCTTAGATCACAAATTGATTGAATATATATTGACAATTCCTGAAAAAATTATTTTTGATAAGAAAACTACTAAACCTTTACTTAAACATGTTGCAAACAAACATATTCCACAAAAAATATATAGCAGAACTAAACAGGGTTTTAGAGCACCTGTAGGTGAATGGATAAAAAAAGATCAAGAATATTTTTATGATTCTATAAGAAGTTTTAACTCTTCTACTAATTTGTTCAAATCTAAATCTTTAGAGAAGATTATTTCCGGTAGGGATTATCAAAAAAAGTGGTATCTATCAAACCTTGCAAAATGGCATTTAAGTAGGAGTATAGGTTGATAAAAAATTGGAAAAGAAATACAATTTATATTTCACTAATGCAATTCACTTTATTAGTTGTAAATTTTTTCTTAATTACGATTATAAGTCGAGAGTATGGTGCAGAAACATACGGTGAATACGCCTCTTCTAAGAGTTTATCAGTTTTGATAGGTACAGCTACTGTATTGTCTTTGGCGCTTGTAGTTACAAAGATTTTGGCCAAAAATAAAGAAAATTCAAAACTTATGTTTTCTAATTCATATTATTTAATCATAAGAAATTTCGTTATTGCATTAATAATATTATTTCCATTAACTTTCTTATTCCAAAGGGATTTTTCTATGACTGCATTATTTCTTTTAGGGTTTGTATTCAATGAAATGATTCACGTAGCACTTGCATATTTTCAAGCAAGAGGAGATTTTGTAACTAGCTCAAAGCAAATATTTGCAAGAACCTTACTTTACGGAATAGGTGCTTGGATTATTGTTTATAAAGGGTTTTCAATCACTGTACTAATTTCATTTCAAGTTTTTATGTTGTTTTCATTTTTTATATTTGCACATATATCTATTCCTAAGAGTGATAAATTGTTTGAAACTAGACCAAATAATCCAATTACAGAAAATTTACAGGACTCTGGGAAAAAAATGGTACTTACTACATTCTCGAGTGCATTGATTTCAGAGCTCGATATTGTATTACTGGGGTTATTTTATTTTGGACCAGCACTAGGTGTATTGGCGTGGTCTAGAAGAATTTTAGAGATTATATTTCAACTTTTAGCTGCAAGTCTAGATATATTATTTCCAGAACTTTCAAGGTTAAACGATAAGTTCGAGATTCAAAATATAAGAAGAAGACTCAGAAAAATGTGTTTGTTAACATTTACTATTCCAATTATTTTTTATTTTTCTAAAGATATAGTAGGAAATATTATTGTTTCTCTACTTGGTGATACATTTTCGGAAGTAGCCTTACAAACATCTATGATTTTATTTTGTTTACCATTAATGGTTTGGTCACGAATAAATATAATCTTTTCGCGTGCACTAGGTTTTGAAATAAATATAACTAAAATTATAATTTCTAGTTCGTTGTTGTCTTATTTTGTCTACTTTCTTTTTCATAGTTTTAGTATCAGTAATCCTGCAATTCTATCAATATTAGTTTCGCAAATAATCATTTCTTTTCTAACTTCATATAGTTTTAGGAGTTCTTATGTTTAAACTCTTATTAAAAAGATTGAAATATAAAATTAAAAATATTTTTGCTGAAAATATATATATTCCGTCAGATTTTAAAACTTTTGAATATAATTTTCCGAATTATTACAAACTACTTTTAGAATACCTATCATCAAATCAAAATATTGAAATCGATAGTTCTATCAAGATATTTGGAAAAAAAACCGAGCAGCTGATATTTTCAAAAGATATTTTTAATAATGTTGATTTTAAATTTCACGATAAAGTCATACCAGCCTATTTTAATAAAGGAGATGTAAAGGTTCCTTATGAAGCTTCAAGATTACAATTTTTACAAAAATTTGATTTATTATCAATTTTAAATAAATTTAATATTCAAGATATTGCTCTTGATGTAAATGACTTCCCATTAATTTATTGGAATAGTCCAATGGATGTAGCTATAAGAAATATAAATCTTATTCTTCACAGAAATTTTTTGGAAAATAATAAATTAAATGCAAAAATACTAGGAAATAACAAAGATTTAATAGACACGTATATTAGTCAACATTATCAATTTATTATTAATAATGTTGAAAATGATGGAAATGTTGTCGGAAATCATTATTTGGTTGAATTGAGTTCGATACTTCTAACAATTGCAACATATAAATTTGAAGATTCCGAAAAAGAATTCGATTTTTACTTAAATGAACTAATTAATCAGCTTAATTTACAATTTTATGATGAAGGAACAAATTTTGAAGGATCATCGCACTATTCTGCCCTTGCTACAGAAGCTTTGTTAATTTGCAAACTTGCAATTGAAGAACTTGACTTTAATTCTCCTGTTTTGGAAACCATTGAAAAGATTATTTTAGCAAATAAAAACTTTTTAAGTTTATTAACAATCAACGGTGAGTTATCTCAAATTGGGGATAATGACTCTGGTAGATTATTTTATTTTTACTTTGATGAAGACAATCCTCTAAAAATGAATTGGCTCTTTGATATGATAAATTATTTTTACAGTGGCCAATCAAAAACTTTTTTACCAAATGGTTCAATTGAAGACAGTTTTTCAACAGTTGATATTATTTCTTATCTTAAAGAGCCTAATTTAATTCAAAGCGAAGTTGAACATCCGCCAATAAAAGTATTTCGAAATGAGTTTGATCTCTATTCTTTTAGAGAATTTGGAATATATATCTGGCGTAATCAAGAAGGTTCGGAGTATCTGAGTATTAGGTGTGGCCGTTTAGGTCAAAATGGGGTTGGCGGACATTCTCATTACGATCAATTATCGATTGAATGTTTTACTAACGGTACTTGGTATGCAAGAGATCCAGGCACTGGTACCTATACTGATAATATAGACCTCAGAAACAAATTTAGATCTGCTGATTATCACTGGGGCCCTAAATCTAATATTAAATATCCTAAACTTAATGAATTTGACTGTTTTAAATTAAGAATTAACGATGGTGAAGCTCTACATCATGATAAATATAATTTCTTAGGTTCGGCTGTTTTTGAGCAAAATAAAATTTTTCGTTCAATATCTATTAATGATGGAATAGTAACCATTAAAGATTTTTCTAAAGATTGTGAATTAGAAGCTTATACTTCATGGGGAGAGAAAAATTATGGTACTAAAGTCCAGTTTTCTGAAGGATATAAGAGGATAAATTGAATCTAAAGTATTCAAACATACTTGGCTTCTCTTTCCTTTCTTTTTTTATTTTTGAAGGACTTGATGCATACTCGGTAAACAATATTCCCATATATTGGATTGGAGCATCCCTATTCATAACAATTTTTGTATTACTATTTGTAAGTGGTTTTAGAGCCTCAGTAAATAAAATTACGTCAGTAAGAAATTGGACTATCTATGTAATTTTAGTAACTCTATTTCAGTCTTTATTTAACGATCTTGTTCTGCCAAAATATGCGAGCACAACATATTTTCAATACATTAGCCTGAGATTAATTAAGATACTTCTTTTCTTAATAATTCTTTACACTCTTAACTATTTATTAAGTACTTATAGTTTCGAAACAGTTTTGAAGTATTTTCTAATATCTAGTTTGATAATATCTTCACTTTCTTTAATAAGTTACTTCTCTTATATATTTGGATATCCTGATTTTCCTAGAACAAGATCAGGCTCAGGTGGATGGACTCAGCCAATTGCTAGGGCTTGTAATATATTAAGAAATTATGGAACATTTAGAGAACCAAGCTTTTTAGCAATTTGGACTGTTCCATTTTTGCCATATTTTTTCTACATAGGTAAAAAGAACAAAATTTGGTATTTTTTAGCTTTGATTCCTATATTAAGCGTAGTACTGAGTAGAAGCCTTACGGGTTTTGTTGCACTGCTTGTGTCTTCTGTATTAGTCCTGCTAGCATTCTTTATTTTTTATAAAAGAATCGAATTAAACATTGCTTTAATGATGTCTCTATTTATTTTTGTGGTTTTTATTTCAAATTCTCTTTCTTATCAATTCCCTCCAGATCAAGATTTATGTGAATCTAAGATTACTAGTTGTGTATGTGAAGCTGAAGACACTTTAGATGAATTAAAAAATTCACAAAATGTTTCAGAAGCTACTTTTGGAAGGTTTAAAGAAATTACCTCTTTAGGTTTAGATGCTTTTGGAAACACAGCCTTTCTAATTGAATTTATTCAGGATAATGGATTTTCTGTATTTGGAAATGGTTTTGGATATTCTAATATCATTTACTCATACGCAGCTGACGAAGCAAGTAAAAAGAGTATTGATGAAAAAATCGTTTATAGAAATCCTGGACAAGTAGTATCTTTTAATAATCTTTATGCGAATGTTCTTCTATCATCTGGGCTTTTAGGTTTATTATGGTTTTTGTACATAATCATTTCTTATTTACGAAAACTGTTCTTTACAACAAAACCTCTTCAGCCATATATTTTAACTAGCTTAATATCGATATTGTTTATGTATTCATACCAAGCAGAAGAGCTTGCAACACATTTGGCTATTTCAATAACATTTATTATTAATTTGAGTAAAAATGAATAAACAAAAAATTTTACTAGTATCTCATCAATTTTTACCACATTTAAGTCCGAGAACTACTCGATGGAAAACCTTAGTAGATAAATTAATTGAGACAGGTAATGAAGTAACGATATTAACTGGGACTGCTCCAAATAAATCTGTTGAAAATTATGATATTTTATATTTTGGAAATAAAAAAATATCTACGACTATGAATTCAATTAGAAAAGATTCTAACAATATTGATAATCCCTCTATAAAAAAATTAATATATAACTTCCTAAAAAAATTTTATAGGTTTTTATTTAAAAACTTTGCATGGCCAGATTATGCAATGTTTTGGATTTTTACTGTCTACAGAAATAAAACAAAAATTTCAAAAGATTATGATTCTATAGTATCGGTTAGCCTACCTTTTACTTCACATGTTTGCGCCTCAATTCTTGTTAAAGAATTAAAAGCTCAGTGGATAATGGATATAGGCGATCCCTTTAGTTTAAAGTTTCAATCACCAGAAAATAATAAAATACTCTATTCATTTCTTAATAGGTTTATAGAAAAAAAATATTACCATAAGGCAGATCAAATATTTTTTACCCACAAGGAAGTTTTAGATTTTCACCAAAAAAAATTTCATATCGAAAATTCAAAACTACAAATAGGTCATCCAATTTTTGAAATAAAAAATGAGAATATTTTATCTTCAAATGAATATGACTATTCCAAACTTCCAATCAACATTGGTTATTTTGGAATTTTCACAGATAAAATTAGAGAACCCTTTAACTATATAAACAATATTGCAAATAAATTTGACGATGAATTTCATCACCACTGGTATATAAATGAAGATTCTAAAAAATATTTTACCTCTGTTTTTAACCAAGATACACATTTTTTTGAGCAGCTAATTCCCAGAGAGCAAGCTATAAAAAAAATGATAAATAACTTTCACCTTTTACTTTCAATAGGAAATACTAATAAATACCAACTTCCAAGTAAGGTAATTGAATATATATCTTTAGGCAAGCCAGTTATACATTATGCTGAAATACCAACTGATCCCATGTATCGTTTTGAGAATCAATTTGATAATTTAAAGATTATCAATAAAGAAACTGAACCAAATGATATTAATAATTATTTAAAAATATTTCATAATCGTATTTTTGAATTTAACTACGATAATTTTGTTAATAATTTTAGTCCGGACGCAATAATCAAAAAATTAAATTAAATCCCAATTCTCGGAATAAACTGGTACTTCTAATTTTTCCGGTGAAGTTACATCATTAGCCTTCATGCATGCTTCAAACGCTGAATCTATATTACTTAAAGTATATTTAAATATATTATCATTTTCTAAAGGTATATAATTTTCATCAGGAACTACAACCTTTAATCCACTTTCTAATGCTTCATATATTGGAAGACCGACTGTTTCGTATTTGCTTGTATGTACGTAGCAACGATTGTTTTTAAATATACTTAAAACATCTTCATTTTTAATGTTTTCAAAATAATTCACATTGTTGTTAGTACCAATTTTATTAAATAATTTTTGTGATTTGGGAGTAGAACATATTACATCAACTTTATTATTTTTTTTTGCGAGTTCTAAAATTAATTTAATTAAAAAATTAGGATTTTTGTTTTTCACATCATCGAATATTACAACAAATCCTTCATTTTTTGATTGTTCTACCATTTTGATTAAAGTGTTACCGATTATTTTCTTCTTAAATGAGTGTGGAATTAAATCAGAAACATGTTTTTGCTGAACAATTATTTCATCTGAAATCCGAAAGCTATACAAATATAACAATTTGAGTAAAAAATTTCTTAAAGACGAATAAGGGCTTACCAAGGGCAGTATGTTTTGAATAAATGTATATGAATAATTTTTTGTTTTAAATCCAAAATTACCAAGGTGAATTATCTTATCATAACTGTTAATCTTCTTAAGATTTTGTTTGTTTATTAAAATATTTAATATTGGATGAGTGAAACGTGGATAATTTATATATAATTTTTTAATTCCATTTAAATGATTTTCTAATTCATGATTGTCATACAGTAAAAAAAAATCAACATTATCAACTTCATTTATTAAATTTTTTAATATAGTAATACCGCCTTTGGATTTTACTCCACAGGCATTTAAAACAATTTTTTCCATTGATTCAATAATAGTTAAGAATTTGGTTATTAATACCTACTAATATAGTAAACGTGACTAAAACAAAATATGATACTGCAATGATTGTGGGAGCAAGGCCCAATTTTGTTAAAGTAGCTCCCTTATTAAGTTATTACGAAGAAAATAACCACAATGTATTATTCATTCATACCGGTCAACATTGGGACAAAAATATGTCAGAAGATATTTTTCGAGACATAGGATTAAGATCACCAGATATAAATCTAAATATTCAAGCAGATTCAATGAATAAACAATTAGGTGGAATTATTACCGAATTAGATAACTTCATAAACAGTGAAACTACTAAGAGTTTATTTGTTTTTGGAGACGTTACTTCGACACTTGCTGGAGCAGTTGTTGCAAAAAATAATGGCATTGAATCATATCATGTTGAAGCTGGGTTACGCTCAAGAAATCTTCATGCTCCGGAGGAAAGAAATAGAATCATGGTTGATTCAATTTGTGACAAGCTATTTACACCATCTAAAGACGCTGTTGATAATCTTTTAAAAGAAAATATTATCTCGGATAAAATTTCAAACGTTGGAAATATAATGATAGACACATTGGTTAAAAATCAGGATGTTATTACTTCAAAAGATAATTTCAATCCGAAAGAATTTAACATAGATAAAGAATATTTTGTTTTAACTATTCATAGGCCAATAAATCTAACAGACCAAAATCTTTCGATTATATTTGACGGGCTTAAATATTATGCAGATGATTATGACATCGTAATACCGGCTCATCCCCGGCTAAAAAAGTTTATTGAAGAAAATGATATTAATACTTCAAGTTTTAAGATTATAAATCCACAACCATATATTAAGTTTTTGGGCCTAGTCTATAATTCATCCCTCTGCCTTACTGATTCTGGAGGACTTCAAGAAGAAACTACTTATTTAAATAAAAAATGTATTACATTGCGAGAAGAAACTGAAAGACCTATAACCGTAGATTTAGGTACAAATAAAGTAATTGGGGTTAATAAAAATATTATTGATGAAATTAATAATTCTTTAAATACTAAACTTCAAATTTATGAAGGAATTGACCTTTGGGATGGTAAAACATCTGAAAGAATCTACCAGGAGTTAAATTGAGTAATTTTAAGTATGATCTTGGAGTTGTTGGCCTTGGTTATGTAGGTTTGCCACTAGCTGTTGTATCTGCCAATTCAGGATTAAATGTTATAGGTTATGATGTAAGCCCTGAAAGGGTAAAGGAAATTAATAGTGGAGTGTCTCCAATTGAAGATATTTCCGATCAAGAGTTATCGAAAGCTTTAAATAGTTTCGATGCAACAGGCGAACCAGCACTCTTATCTAAATGTCAACACATTGTCATCAGTGTGCCAACACCATTAACTGACTATCAACCAGATTTATCATATGTTGAATCAGCAGCAAAGTCTGTTGGTGAAAATTTAGTTTCTAATCAAGTAATAATTCTTGAATCAACTACTTATCCTGGAACTACATTGGAGGTTTTAGTTCCCAATCTTGAAAAATACTCTAATTTAGAAGCAGGAAGTGATTTCTTTGTCGGTTATTCACCTGAAAGAATTGATCCAGGTAATAAAGAGTGGAAGTTCAAAAACACTCCAAAAGTTATTAGTGGAATCAATGAGGATTCACTCGAAAAAATTAATGCATTTTATAAAAAAATTATTGATCAAACAGTAATAGTTAAAGGAACCAGAGAAGCAGAAATGGTTAAGCTTCTAGAAAACACTTATCGACATGTAAACATTGCGTTAATAAATGAATTAGCCATGCTTTGTAAAATGTTAGAAATTGATATCTGGGAAGTAGTCAATGCTGCAAAAACAAAACCCTTTGGTTTTCAGTCTTTTACTCCGGGACCTGGAGTAGGGGGGCACTGTATACCTGTAGATCCGGAATATTTATCATTTAAAACTCGCCAAATTGGTAAACCAGTTAGATTTGTTGAATTAGCTCAGGAAATTAACAATTCAATGCCAGCATATGTTGTTAGCAGAGTGAATGAATTATTAAATAGTAAAGATAAAATATTACGAAATTCAAAAATTTTAGTACTAGGTGTTGCTTATAAAAAAGATATTAGCGATATGAGAGAATCTCCAGCATTAGATATCTTAGAACTTCTACTTGAAAAGAATGTAGAGGTTTCTTTCTATGATCCCTTTGTTAATGAATTAAATATCTCAGGTCAAAGTATTAAAAAAGAATCTTCATCAAATAATTTTGAAAACTATGATATGTTATTAGTTTTGACACCCCATAGTGAGTTTTCAGAAATTAATTTTGACTCATTACAGAATATTGTATTTGACACTACTGGAAGTAATTTTATTCAAAGTACTGAAAGGATTTAATATATCTGTTAATTTCCATACATTACCAGTGACAATAAAACTTCTTGGAAACGAATTAGGAAATGTCATAAAAGAACAAGCTGGTACAAAATATTTTAAAATTGTAGAAAATATCAGATTTAATTCAAAAAAGTATAGATCAACAAAAGATGAAAAGTATTTAAATAGCATCTTTAAATCTTTAAAAAATTTAGAACCAGAAGAAATTTATATAATTACAAAATCTTTTACGATATTTTTTTATCTATCCAATATTGCCGAACAAGTATTTAGAGAGCACTTTCTTGAAAATAAAAATATTAAGATAAAAAAGTCATTAAAGAAGAATCTATCCTTTCTACCTGTATTCACCGCTCATCCCACTGAAAGCTCAAGACAATCTACATTAAAGAAAATATATAAAATTGGTGAATTAATTGAAAATAACTCATCTAACGATATGAATGAAATTAATACTTTAATAACACAACTTTGGTATACAAGAGATGTTAGATCTGCTAAACCTAACCCCTTGGATGAAGTGAAGTCTTTAATTTATTATTTAGAAATTTTATATACTGATGTTTACGAAAGTGTCGTAAATGATGAAGAAGTTTTAAAAAATACTGAAAATTTTAATATAAATTTTGGTTCATGGGTTGGAGCGGATAAAGACGGCAATCCATATGTTACTACCAGTGTTACCAAAGAAGCTCTTAAGATTTACTCTTACCAAATTATTAATATTTATAAGGAGAAAATCAAAGAACTATCAGAAGATTTTAGTATTTCTACCGATTTTGTAAAATGCCCAGACTTTTTGTATAGGGCTATTAAAAAATATGAAAAATTATTGCCAAATGAATATGTCCATTATTCTAAAGTAAATTTTGATGAGCCTTTTCGAATTTATCTCTCTTTAGTTTTTCATCGGCTTGAAATGTTTCAAAAAAGCAATAAAGGGTATATGTATTTTGATCAATTTAAAAAAGACATGTTAATTTTTCAAAAGGCTGTCAATCAAATATTTGGTAACAAAACACAAATTGATAAACTAGACACTTTTATTAAATATATTGAGCAATTTGAATTTCATGGTGTTTCTTTAGATATTCGCCAAAACTCTTCTGTAGTCAATTCAAAACAAGGTGAACTTTATACAGACTTTAAGAAGCTGTTAAAAGATATTCCCAATTTACAAAAAATTTATGGAGCAAAAGTATTTAATTCTCTCATCCTTTCAATGACTAAATCTCATACTGATGTCATTACACTTTTTGATTTATGTAAAGAGGTTATGCCACTTATAAATATTCCATCTATAACTCCGCTAATTGAAGAAATTAATGACTTGAATAACTCCGCGGAAATTATTGAAAAACTACTTAATACTTCAAGATACAAAAAATTTTTGACTAACTACATGGGTAATTCTCAAGAAATAATGCTTGGATATTCTGATTCCAATAAAGATGGAGGCATTATTGCTTCACAGTGGAACGTATATAAAGCTCAAATTTCTATGTTTGAAGTAGGTGTTAATAATAAAGTTAATATCAATTTCTTTCATGGCAGGGGAGGAACAATAAGTCGTGGAGGCGGCCCTACATATGATTCTATTATGTCACAACCTCAAGGTACGATCTCTTCACAAATAAGATACACAGAACAAGGAGAAGTTATCTCTGACAAGTATTCAACACGCTATTTGGCTTATGAGAATATAAAACTTGGAATAGCTGCTTTCATAAACAAATCATCAAGTAAAATTCAATCTAAATTAAAGCATGAAAAATTTATAGATGAACTTTCTGAAAAGTCTTATGAAAAATACAGAGAATTTGTTGAACAAGATGGCCTAATTGATTATTTTGAATCGGGTACACCAGTTAATTTATTATCAACTCTTAATATAGGTTCAAGACCCAGCAAGAGGTCTGGTGCAAATAACTCTATTGAAAACTATCGAGCAATTCCATGGGTTTTTGGTTGGGCTCAAACTAGAAATACACTGACAGGCTGGTACGGTTCAGGTACAGCTTTACAATACGCAATTGAAAGGTATGGAATTGAAGAAGTAAGACGCATTTATCACAACTCACAATTTTTAAAGAACCTAATAAGTAATATAGAGATGACTATTTTTAAATCTGATTTAAAAATTTCTAAACTGTATGTCAAGTCACTACTTGATAAGGAAAATATTAAAATTTATGAAAATATTGTTAATGAGTCAAGCTTGGTAAAATCTGCAATTAAAAAAATTAAAAATACAAATGAACTTCTTTCTGATAACAAAGTATTAAAAAACACTTTGAATATCAGGAATGCCTATTTAGACCCTCTTTCTTTGATACAGATTACGTTAATGCAAAAAATGAAAAATTCTTCTTTGGTAGATAAAGAGAAAAAGGCACTTCTTCTTTCAATAAACGGACTAGCCGCTGGACTTAGAAATACTGGCTGACAAATCTCTTAGTTCAAAGTGCATTTCATCTGGAGATGTCCACGTACCTCCCCAAGCGAATCCCCATGAATTAAAAATTTCAACTATTCTTGGCGGATAGCCTGTTTTTGTATTTATGTCTATTGCAATTCCCCACGCATGTCTTGAGATACTACCACCTGCATCAAACCTACTAATTCTTCTTGGAGCATAACATCCGCCAGAAGACCTCCACTCTTCAATTGATAAATATCCTTCAAGGCCTTCTTCAAGAATTTGATTTAGCGCACCCTCAAGTGGTTCCCACATTAATCTATGGCATCTTGTAATTCCCAATATAGGCATCCTTTTATTTTGTATATTTTCTTCTCTCCATTCAGGTTCTGTTGTAATCCAAACGCCGTCCCGTTCTTTTATTTGAAAATCACCAAACATTTCTTTTACAAGTGCATTAGGTAATACCCAATTTTTATTAGGCGATGGTTTTTTATATGTAAATTTAACTTTTCTGTATTCAATATTTTTATGAAGTTCTATAAAAAAATTCTCACTTACTTTACTATCCCATATGATTGCTTGTATATTTCTGAAAATTCCTAACTTATATCCAACTTCCTTATTAACTACTACCTCAAACCAACCGAGGGTGGAGTCTTTTATAATTTTTCCAACTTCTATAGGTATTTTTTCATTGTTTAGTCCTACAAAATTAACAATGTCTCCCACTTCAAGTTGATATCGTTCCGCAGTTAGACTTGAAGCAACTAACATTCCACTGTTTATAACATCAGCAGTATCAGTATCATAAAACATATTTGTTACTTTGGAGTCAATGGTTTTAACAGAAATAGAATATAAAAAATTTTCTAATGTGCTTACTTTGACTTCTTCATTAAATGATGTTGTTGACTCAAGACCAACATTTGCTCTACCTATGAATGTTACATTTGAGTTTAAATTTTTAACACTTTCTATTATTTGATTTGTAACACTATAAAATAAACTTCCAGATTGGGAAATTGTTATAACTTCATAATTATCTATTTTATTTTTTGATTGAAGAACTGTTTCTTGATTATTCGTGATTGGAATAGAAGATAAGTTGATTAGAACAGAAACTAATAGCGAGTAAATCATATTAATTAGTTTAATTTTTCTAATAATTTACACATATTTCAGATTAATAAATACCGCAATGTGTCCACAACTAGAATTTTATGTGCGGTATTTTATAAGTTTTTTTACTCTAAAGTACTGATTAAATATGAGAATTATTAAGATAAAAAAAAGTTTAATAAATGGAGAAAATTCAATGAAGTTGCTTACAAACTTTTTTAGTTCGGCTGCTACTAAGCGTCCAGTAGTCACAATTTTAGTAGTCCTTCTTTTAACTGGTTTTTTTGGATTTATGGCAGGACAAGCTGAAGAGTTAAGTACTAGCTTTGGTGGAGAACTAGATACACCTGAAATACAAGCATCTTCAAAACTTGGTGAATACTTTCAAACCTCCGGTTCCCAATCTGTATTTCAAATTATTGTAAGTGGTGAAGATGTACTCACTGTAGATGGCTATACAGCCTGGCAGGAAATTAATAAAGCAGTTCTGCAAAGTGAAATTTATCCTTATTTAGTAAAAGATCAAGGGGGAGCGGTACAAGGCTTTTTCGCACCTGTTGATTTTGCAAAAGCATTTAATCCAACTTTAAATGTTAGTGCTATGTCAGATGAACAGTTTAAACAGCTTTATAATCAAGCTAATGGACAAATGCCTCCTGAGTTTAAAGCGTTTGCTGCAGCTCTTTTATCCTCAACTTATGATGAAGATGCGACTACAGCTTCTGCAGGTTTAGCAATTGTGACTATTGATAGTTCATTAATAGCCCAAGAATTTGGTGGTTCTGATGGAGCATTTATCGAACAACCACGTATGGAAGTTGCTCTTTCTGAAGCACTATCTGAAATTTCAATAGGAGATATTAAAGTGTCTGGCTTTTCCTTTGGTCTTTTATTAGGTAACGAAGGCGATGACTTTCTTGCTGAGATTGGTCTATTATTTGGACAAGCATTCTTAATCATTCTTGTTGTACTTGCATATATATTTTTTATAAGACCAAGAAAAGGTTTTGGAATTCTTAAATCTGGACGAAGAACATTTAGTGATTTGCTACTAAGTCTTGGAGCAATACTACTTTCTATTGGCTGGATGCAGGGTGCAGGTACGATACTTGGACCCGGTTATTTGGATATCATAGGTGCTCCTAACCAAGTTTCACAAATTGCTCCTATTATTTTAATCGGCCTCGGTGTTGATTATGCAATTCACTTTACATCTAGATATAGGGAAGAAATAGGTTCAGGAAATTCTATAGTTGGCTCTACATCATCAACACTTAAGTCTGTTGGTATCGCACTTACACTTGCTACGCTTGCAACAATTGTAGGATTCTTAACAAATATTGTTTCCCCGCTTCCAGAATTAAAAGATTTTGGAATTTTAGTTTCAACCGGTATATTTTTTGCTTTCTTTTTAGTTATGACTTTTGTTCCTGCTATCAGGACATTATTAGATAAAAGAGCTGAATCAAAGGGAAATATCAGTACTGAAGCTTTTTCATCATCTGGAGAGAGTGTACTAAACAAAATTGCTGCATCCAGTGGAATTATTCCAAAGAAGCTCAAATTAGTTGCCCTAGCATTATTAATTGGAATTTCAGGTTATGGGTATTTTAGCTTTACTAACTTAGAGACAATTTTTGAATTTACAGATTTTCTTCCTGAGGATGATCCAGTTGTACAAACCTTAGACCTATTAACCGAAGAGTTTGGTGGTGGGTTTGGAGAGACTACAAGTGTACTAATTGAGGGTGATAACCTTGCAACACCAGATGTACATAATGCTCTTATTGAGTCAATTAATAATTTAAGCGATAAAGAAAATATAGTAGTTTATGCAGGTAATGTGGCTGCTGAGTCTGTAATTGGCACAGTCGGACAGCTATTAGCTCCTCAAGGAGCAGCTCCTGGTGCACCACCAGCGATGCCTGATATGGAAGTTTTGGGCGCCCTTGGTTCATACGGTGTTGATTTAATGTCTGGCTCTCAAGGTATTGATGCTTTAAGGGTTAAAGACTCAGGAGATGTTCAAGGACTTTATGAGTATCTTGTTAGTTCTGATCCGGAAGCATTTTTAGCAAACCTATATTTCAATGAAGAAAATTTAGTAACTGCTCAACAAGTTAGAATAACAACTTCAGCTGGTTCTTTAGGAGCTGCACAATTAAGAGATGACATATATGATGCCTTTATTCCACTATCTTCACTAGGAGTAGATATTGCTGCAACAAATGATGCTATTGTAACTCAGAGTGTAAGTGACTTAATTTCAGAGTCACAATTCCAATCATTAATCTTTGCCATTCTAGCTTCAATGACTTTCTTAATTCTTTACTACTTAATTGATATTAGAAAACCATTTCTTGGGGTAATTACTATTCTTCCAGTAGTAGCTATAGTAATGGGAACTTATTTAGGTATGTATTTTCTTGAAATACCTTTAAATCCTGTAACATCAACGCTATCAGGGTTAGCTATTGGTATAGGTGTGCCTTTCGTAATTCATGTTACTAATAGATTTAGAGAAACTCTTTTGACTTCACCAAATCCAGTTGAAGCAGTGAAAACTACATTAAAAACAACAGGTGGTTCACTATTTGGATCAGCATTCACAACCATGGCTGGTTTTGGTATTTTGATGACCTCATCATTAAAACCATTTCAACAAATGGGCCAAGTTGTTGTTGTAGCTCTTGGTTTTGCCTTAGTGGCATCTATCCTAATTTTGCCTACATTATTAGTATTTTGGGCTAATTATCACAATAAAAAAACCGCTAAATCTTTATAGATTTACTTATTACTATTAAGTAAGTGAATGTATCTAAATTACTAGAAACTGTAAATTCTCTAGCCCCTCTTGATTGTGCTTTTGAAGACGATTTTGTAGGGATTACTGTTGGGTCAGAAGATTCTAAAGTAAATGGATTAGCTGTTGCACATGAATTAGAGAACAATATATTAAAATATTCAATCGATAACGATATAAATACTTTAATTACCTACCACCCACCATCAATGAAAAAAAAGTTAGAAGAAGATGGTACTGAAAGTTTTGAAGAAGAAACATTGACATCTGAGTTCAGAGAAGCAGGAATAAATATAATCACTATTCATACAGCACAAGATGTTTGTAAAGGTGGGAATGCGGATTTACTTGTGGATTTATTTGAAATGACAAATACTAAAGTATTTGCAAATACTACTGGAGCGTTTGGAGCAGGCCGCATTGGACAAATACAAAAAATACCTACCAAGGAATTTGTAAAGTCTTTAGAAGCAAAACTTAATACAAGAATTGTAAGGACTAATAAATATTTTCAAACATTAAGAGAGCTAAATACTATTGCAGTCTTACCTGGATCAGGAACCCAATTTTTAGATGAAGTGATTACAAAAGCAGATGTATTTATAACAGGCGACATATCTCATAGATACTTGTTAAAGGGCGATGAAACAAAACTTGGGTTGATTCAAGTTAATCATTTATCTACAGAAATTCCAGGCATGAAAAAATTTGTTAGTAATTTAAGTATTGAGCTAGGAACAGAGCTAAAGTATTTTTATAATAAGTATTATGAATGAACCATTTTTGCTCAGTAACTTAATTGATCTTCAAGATATTGATAATGAAATTACAAAATTAATTAAAAAAAAATCTGAAGGTGACACAGTTTTAGAATTAAAAAAATTAGAACAAAAGTATAAAGAAATTACAAAAGCTATTGAAATATCAAAAGAAGCAATGGAGGATTATTTTAATGAAAAAAAAGATTTTGATAAAAAGCTTTTAGAGAATGAAAATAAATTATCAAGTATTGAAATGAAATTACAAGATACAAAATTAAATGCAAGTGAATTGCAAAATTACAACTTACAGAAATCTAATGTTCAGGTTCTCATAGAAGATGTATTTAAATCTTTAGATCTTCTTAATAACAATAATAAAGATGGCTTAATAGAAATTGAAAAGTTTCAAAATGAATTAAGTTCTTTAAAGCCTAAGCTGGTTGAAATATCTAAAATGCTACAAATTGAATGGAAAGATATTGATAGTAATATTAGCAAACATGAACAAGAAAAATCTAATCTTATTAGTTCATTTCCAGATGAAATTAAATTTCTTTATGATGAATTAAAATCTCAAGGAGTTGAAATAATTGCTGCTTACAAAAATGATTCCCAGTGTGGTTGCTGTGGTGTAAGTCTTACATCTAGTGAAATGGATAGTGTTCAAGAATCTAAATTTCAGCAATGTCCATACTGTCAAGGTGTTTTAATTTAATGTATCAAATTTACTGTGATGGTGCTTCAAGATCAAATCCTGGAGAGGCATCAGTTGGGATATCAATTTTAAAAAATAATGAAGAAATAGATACTATTAAGAAAAGAATAGGCATCGCTACAAACAATGTTGCTGAGTATTTAGGCTTGATTGAAGCATTGCAATATTGTATTGAAAAGAACATAATGAATGTTGTTATATATTTAGATTCCTTATTGGTCGTTCAACAAGTTAATTTAGAATACAAAGTTAAATCAAAAAAACTTCAAGAATATTACAATCAAGCCATCGATTTAATAAATCAAATAAATAAAATAGAAATTAATCATGTCCGAAGAGAATTTAATAAACGTGCAGATCAGCTAGCAAATCAGGCATTAGATGAACTATGATCGTCTGGACTTCAACTATTTCAATTTTTTTATTTAGATATATATTTAAGGATTTTAAAGCAGACTTAAGATACATAATCTTAGGAAGCTTTTTTCCAATCTTATTAGATCGATCTTTGTTTTTAATCAATTTATATAATAATCCAATATCGATTGGCCATAGCCTATTTGTAACAATTGGATTATTGTTTACGCTTATGATTGTTACGAAAAGAAACAGTAACCTAAGAAACAAATCATTACTTTTTTCTATAGGTTCTTTTTTTTATTTAGCTTTAAGTTTCACTTGGCTAAATCAAGAGATATTTCTATACCCAATTTTTACAGGAACAGATGACCTCTTTGAAATTCCTTTATTTATCAAAGTTATTTTAAATTTTATTGGATTAGGTTACTTTATTTATAAAATAAAAAATCTTGACCAACTTAAGTATTTTTTAAAAGAGGGGAAGTTTATTTAGATGAATAAAACATATTTATTGCAACTAAAACTAAGAAACTACCAAAAGCAATATTTAATGCATTCCTGGGTATATTAAAAACAAAATTTGCCCCAATAACAGAACCTACGACTCCAAATAACCCAACAGTAATACCAATTTTAACTAGTTCTGTATTTGTACGTATTTTTGTAACAGCAGCAGTAAGTGCAGTTGGAACTGTTGTTATCAATGAAATTCCCTGTGCAACAATTTGTTCAAAACCACCAAAAAATATTAAGAGCGGAATCCTAATTATTCCACCCCCAATACCTAACAGTCCTGATCCAATTCCAGATATAAAACCAACCGAAAAATATAAAATGAAATTATTTTCATAGATTGAAACAATTGATGAAGAAAATATCATTTTATAAGCAGAGGCAATAAGTAGTAATGAAAAGATTTTTTTTAATAATTTCGTATCAATTTTATTTGTAAACTTGCTCCCTGCATATCCACCAATTATTCCACCAATAATAATGACTAATATTTCTAAAAATAGATTGTTATCTCCACTAAAACCTTTTAATAGATAAGTAATACTACTGGCACTAGCAACAAAAACAACTGCTAAGGAAGATACACCGGTATTAATCTTAAATTCAGATTTTGTAAGATAGGTTAGTAAAGGTACAAATACAACTCCACCACCAATACCTAAAATTCCAGAGAGCAGTCCTCCTACAGTTCCTATGACAAGGTAAATAAACAAATTACTTTCTTAATTTTGGCAATAGTTCTTTACCAAGTAATTTAATTGTTTCTTCTTGGTTTATTGAAGATATTTGAATGGTAACAATATCTGAATCAAAGTCATCTACAAGGGGACTATAGATATTAACTAAATCCTCAATTGTTGCTGCTTTGGAGAATTTACCCATAATTTCTTCTTTTGGGAAACTGTCAGCTTCAATTCTAAGAGCTTCAGGATCTAGTTGTTGCAATCTACTAGGAGCCCTAAGTCCTCTCCAAGACCTTAGTGCTGTCCATGCATCATCATCATTATCTGCAAACATAGTCCATCTGTAAGTATGTACTGACATATCTTCTTTCTTTAATTCAGCAGTTTTCTCTTTAGCAGGATCAATCACCCTCTCATAAGAGTCTTTAGGGTCTTTAACACTAATCATTAAGCCGTCTGCAAATTCTGCTGCTACCTGTGCAGACTTAGGACCTCCTGCAGCAAGCCATATTGGAATATTTTTTAAAGGAGGGGAGTACAGTTTAGCTTTTTCAGTTTTGTAATAATCACCATTGTAGGTTAATTTTTCACCATTCAGTAAGCGTCTGATAATAGTGAGAGATTCAATTAATCTATTTTTACGTTCTTCATATTTTGGAAACGTATATCCAAGGGGTCCTTCATTTATATTTTCACCTGTTCCTACTCCTAAATGAAAAGTTGATTTTGTTAGTCTGTCTACGGTTGCAGCTGCTTGAGCTACTACTCCAGGATGCATTCTCCATAAAGGTGTAGTTACACCAGTACCTAGATCAAGGCTTGGAATATGATTTGCTAATGCGCCTAAAGTTGACCAAGTAAAATTTGAAGCTGAGTAATCATCAACCCAGGGATGGAAATGTTCAGATATTGTTAACATATCAAATCCAGAATCTCTAGCAATTTCTGAATGTTTAATTAAGTCTTCCGGTTGCCATTGTTCTGAGCCTAAGAAGTATGAAAATTTTGTCATTGGATTATTTTAGTTTACTTTATTATTTAGGTGGGTGCCCCATAAAGAGGCACCCGAGTTTTTGTGAAACTATAAGCCGGATTCTGTATACGAAAAACGTATGATAATCATCCATCTTGTGTAATTGTTACCAAATACATCTAGCTACTTACCCGCAATTATTAACCGAGCAGGCTAATTGCTTCTTAGTATTGCTCCAAGAGGGGTTTACAAGCTAATTTGATTACTCAAATTACTGGTGGTCTCTTACACCACCTTTTCACCCTTACTTATTTTCATAAGCGGTTTGTTTTCTGTTGCACTATCCGTCAATTACTTGCCTGGGAGTTACCCAGCTCTTTGCTCTGTGGAGTCCGGACTTTCCTCGATAAATCGCGATTATCCGTTTCACATACTTAGTTTACATAGTAAATTTATTCATTTGAATAAGAAATTATTATTTCCTGCAGATTGTCTAAAGATAGGGGACCTATGAATTTTTTGATGATTTGATTATTTAATAATATATGTGTTTCAGGTACTCCAAATACACCAGAGTAAATTGCCATCTTGCTTTCTGGGTCAGTTACATAATTGATTTCACCTCTTCCATACTGATTAATAAAATCAATAGCATTTTCCTTTGAGTCTTGAAATGATACGAAATAAACTTGGTTTTCAAATCCCTTGGTTTGAGAAAGTTGAATTAGGTACTGGTGTTCTTCTATACATTCCAAGCACCAAGATGCCCAATAATTAATTATTGTGTAATTACTAGAATTAATATTAATAATTTCACTTGTTTCAAGATTTTCTAGATTATTTAAAATATTTTTATCAACTTCTATAATATTTGTTGTTGCACTAGAACTACAAGATATAAAGATTAAAAATGATATAAGAAGTTTAATTTTCATAAATTACAAGTATTTCATTAATTATTTTTAAATCATCTTCAGGTAATGAAGGGTTACTTTTTAAAGATTCTAATATTTTGATTCCTTCACTCCTGGTATCAGGATTCTGAACATATATGATTCCTTTATAGGTACTTCCTAAAAGGGATCTAGGAGATAGCCTTACAGCTTCATTTATGTAACTCATTGAGGTCAACTCATCTCCAGACTCATATACCATCCATCCTATTTGTGCAAGTGAGTAACTTTTCAAATCTATGTCATTGGTATTTTCGGCAACATACATAAAGTGAATTAAAGCATTGGAGTAGTCATAAGATTCAAAATACCTATTAGCTAGAGCTATTCTCATAGGTAAAATATCAGGATTTAATTTAATTACCTGCTCCATTTCTTCATTAGTTACATTTGAAAGATCTGTTGATTGACTGGACGAAATAGAAGAATTGTTATCTAAATTAAAATAAAGAAATATGGGAAAAATTAAAATAAAGACTCCTGAATAAAACCATTTATTTTTTAACATATAGTTTCCTTATAAAAATTAATATAAAAATTAGAACTATAGATATTGGCACAATCAGTATTTCAGTGTTATTAGTTATTGGATTTGTTATTATTCTCTCTCCGTAGCGCTCAACCCAGAATGTATTTATTTCACCATCTGTTAATCCGTTGTCTATTTGTTCTTTTAAAATAGATTTCATATCATCTGCGTACTCTGACGGTGAATCATATATAGTCTCACCCTGACATACTGGGCACAGTAAAATTTTGCTCCAATTTTCTAATCTTGATTCGTTACTCGGAGATATTAACGGCATTGAAATAATTATTACTACCAGAACAAAAGTTATGTATCTAGACTTCATTTTTTCTTAACCTCGGAAAGAATGAAAGACTTGTTATAAGTAGACCTATCCACATAATTAGAACCCCGTAATTATTTCTAACTATTAACTTGTAGCTATCTTCATTAATGAACTTAACAGTTATATAAATATCATTAATAATTGATCTAAATACCGCAGGTGAACTGATTGCTTGTTGAGATGAATTTTTAAATATATTTAAAGAAGTATATTTTGTCTGTTTTGAATTTGAAATTGGTAATTTAAGTACATTTTTTTCAGGGAGACTTTCCTCAATTGTGTCATATACAAAATAAGTTTCGTTATTAAAGTTAAATTCTTGAAAAGAATTTAACTCTTTTTCAATGGAGAAGCTTTGACTAACATTTAAAATTATTCCAAGTGCAAAGATACCTATTCCTAGATGAGCAATTTGCCCAGTCCAATAGGAGCTACTTCCCTTAGGAACCCTAAAGTTCTTGTAAAAATTTCTTAAAGTCGTAAAAATTAATATAAAAGAAAATGAAACTGTAATGATTAGAATGTATGAATTATTTAATAGTAACAATGTAAAAATAGTCACTATTAGTGCAATGTTAATTAAAATTACATTATCGTTAAGCCATTTTTGAATATTTAAATTTCTGATTGATAGTTTTACAGAAAAAATCATTAGCCCTAAAAGAATAAGCAGTAGGGGACCTACAAGAATATCATAATAGGCTCTTCCAACAGTAATTTGTCTACTGTAAAGAGTTTCGTAAATTAGTGGAAATATTGTTCCAATAAAAATTACAAGTGCAGATGAAAATAAGAAAATATTGTTGTAAACAAAAAATCCTGATTTACCAAACCAGTTGTCAATTTTTTTTGATTTTGAAAAGTATTCAATATTTTTTGATCCTATTGCAATGAAAATTAATCCAAATAAAAGCATTCCAAATAACAGATACGTTCCAATATTTCCATTAGAGAATGCGTGAACCGATATAAGTACTCCTGATCGAGTTATAAAAGTTCCAAATAATGTAGACAAAAACATTAAACCCACAAGAATATAGTTCCAATTCAACAAAGTGTTTTGTGTTTTTTGAATTTTAGCTGAATGAAGAAATGCTGTAGCAAGTAACCAGGGGATAAATGATACATTTTCAACTGGATCCCAGGCCCAATAACCTCCCCACCCTAGAACTTCATAAGACCAAGCTGCGCCAAGAGTTATTCCAATAGTTAAAAACAACCATGGAACATAGGTTGTTTTTTCTGCGACTTCAATCCATGTATTTGAATCCTCTTTTTTTGAATAAAGCCTGCTCGTAGCAGCAACAAAAGGCATTGTCATGCCGACATATCCTATATAAAGCATTGGAGGGTGAATAGCCATTAGGGGATGATTTTGTAATAAAGGGTTCGGTCCGCGACCAATATTACTTGTAACTACTTCTGCAAAAGGAATGATGGTTGAAGCACTGCATCCGATGGTTGCAAGCTCTATACAACCGGCAAAGGGAGATGAACTAAAAACTGTATATCCAACAAAAAATATCATAATAAGAGTAAAAATTTTAATATCAATATTTGAAGATGGATCTTTATAAAATTTTAAATAAAAATACATAAATAAACTTAAACAAAGATTCCACAGTAATATAGATCCATCCAACGATCCCCAAAGCGAAGCAAATTTATATAAAGGTGGAGTAGATTTTGCAGAATAATTAGCAATATAAGATAGAGAGAAGTCATTTAAAAATAATCCAATCTCAAGTAGGCAAAATAAGAAAACCTGGATAAAGAGATTAATTCTTACAAGTATTTCCGTATATAGATTTTTTTTGTTAAAGAATAAAAATATTAACAGACCCAAACTGATCCAACTAAAAATAATTCCAGTATTATAAATCATTTTGAATAACTTTTAACATCATATGTTTCACCGTCACTTGAGACATATTCGTTATCATGTTTTACCAACATATCATCTGCAAAAAATATATCATTATCTAATACACCATCAAGAATTACACCCATATTTTCTTGAAATAAATCTGGTATAAATCCATCAAATATTATCTCTATTTCTTTATTACCATCTGTTATTGTAAAAACTGTAAATCCATCATCTTGAGTAATAGAATCCTCCACTACAAATCCACCTAATTTAATTCTTTCATTAGCGGTTATTTCTATATCTTCAGTTTCTGATGTAGTGTAGAAATAGATGGTATTTTTAGAAGCAATTACGGTACTTGCATAAATAATAAGTCCAATGCCCAAAAGGACAATAATAAAATTTTTTTTCACTCTATTTAAATTTTAGCTCTTGATTTAGGATTTAAATAGTCGTCCCATAATATATCGTTAGATATTCGGAATCTTTTTGTGAGGAATACATGAACAAGAGTTACCAGTAGAACACTTATTAAAAGAGTTACAAGGATATCTGTAGACATAGGAGCATCTCCCGATGCAACAGTTTCTTGACTTAAGATACTTGCCTGTTGGTGGACAGATCGCCACCAAATTACACTAAAGTGCAATATAGGAATCTGTATCACGCCAAAAATACCGATAAAGGACGAATTCTTTGCTGTTTTAGCTAAGTCTTTATTAAACTGCCTTGAGGCAATGTATCCAAAATAAACTAGCAAGAGTATAGCTGTTAAGTTGAGCCTTGCATCACCCCAAACCCACCATGTTCCCCATGTTTGTTTTCCCCAATAAGATCCTGCTAATAAAGTAACAACGGTAAAGAGGACACCAGATTTTGCATTTGCTACAGCTAGTGAGTCATATTTTTGTTTTTTTGTAAAAAAGTACAACACAGAGTAAATAAATGTAAGAGTGTATCCTAAATAAGCAACCCAAACTGTGGGTACATGTATATATAAAAGTTTTGAATAGATACCTTGTGTCACGTCATAAGGTCCAAAAAAAGAAATTACAAGCCAGACTGCTAAAGGTCCATAAAGCATCATTTCGTACTCCTTAAATAAAAGTTAGTAAAAGCATAAATAACTAAAGTTATGCCTAAATACATTACTAAGTAAATATTACTTATTTCTTGATTTACACCTAACCATAGGGGAGCGATTAATATTGCAAAACCAATATATATTGGAACAATTATTGTGAATTGAACAAAACGATTATTAAAACTTGTAAATACTTGAAAAAAAAGATTTATCATAATTGCATTTATGCAAAAGAACAAGACAGAAACGCATATATTGACTAAAGATGTATTCAATGATGTATTTGTGAATCCAGAAAATAGAATTAGTAAAAGAATGATTTGTGGATAAAATATTCCTAATTCCGCAATGGTTTTACTGTAGAAATAATCTGTTTTCTTTATTGATCCAAAATTTAACTCTTTTACTAATCTTTGCTCATCTAGTGGATTTCTTATTGAAAAAAGAGTAGTAAATAAAATCAGAAACAAAAGCTCTACTATCAAAAATAAGTCATCGTCTACACGGAATCTATTTTCTGACAAAATTGGAAAAACAATTATTAGAACAGACATCGTAGGGGTAATTAAAAATAAAGAGGTGTTATTTCTAAATTCCAAACTAGTTTCTTTTTTAATAATGTATTTTCTAATCATTTAAATCAATAGTTCTTTCAATACTGATTAGTGAGTTTATGCTTTCTTGACTTGAAAGAATTGAAGAATTTCCGTCAGACTCTCTTTTTTTAAGTAACTCTAATAAAAGTTGAATTCCGTTTTCATCGAGATAAACTTTCGGTTCATCAATGCAAAGGACATCAGGATTTTTCAAATCCGCTATTGCTATTTCACTTCTTTTAGTCATTCCACTTGAAAAGTCTTCAATTAAGTCACCTTTAAAATTTATAAGTTCATATTTTGTAAGGATTTTATCTATCAAATCTTGTTTTAAATTTTGTTTGTACAAAAAATAATTTATATTCTCAATTAAAGAAAGCTTTGGAATCAGAGAAGAAACTGCGCCAATTTCTATTAACGAATTGTTTATTCTTTTTATATCTGAATTAAAAATATTACCAATAAAATTATTACTAATACACATTAGAAGAGTTGTCTTCCCAGAACCATTTTTTCCTATAATCTCATAGTTTTTAGAAGCTTCTAGTGAAATCTTTAGATTACTAATGACTACTTGATTGCCGTAACCTAGTTCAAGATTGCTCGATTCGAAAAAAGAACTCATATTCCTATTGTATTAGGTTCTTGATTTCTTATAAAACGTAAAATTAGATGAAGTTCGTTATAGTAGACAACTTCATCATTTTGTTTAACTACTAGATTGGAGAAAGATTTACTTTCAATTTTAATGTTTTTATTTTCAATATTTATATTTAAATCATTTAAGATTTTGAGAATTTGAGAATCTTTATTACTAATTAAATTTTCCATTTTTCTTAAATAATCAAATTCATCTAATAAAGAATAATAATTGATAAATTTTTGAGCATTTTCAAATTCAAGATTATCTGAGTAGACCCGTACCTCATCTTTGATTTTTTTAATGTAGTTGGTTAGCTCATTAAAAAATAATTCAATTTGTTCATTTAACCTTCCTATGTACAAGTTAATATTGAACGATTCTACGCAAGAACAAGGAGTATCTTTGAGTATTGAAATATCACATTTTTCTTTTCTTGAGTTATTTTTTTTACAATCAATCAGGTTTAGTAAATCATTTAACATGATTTTAAAATTATTAGCTTTTGAATAACTCAAAAATGGTCCAATTTTAAACAATGTATTTGAAGTATCTTTTATTTTTGAAATTTCTAAATTAGTTTTATTATTTTTAAGTTTTATCCAGTAAATATTTTTTGAAAATTTTCCTCTCCTATTAAATTTTGGATTGTATTGATTTATAATTCTTTGCTCAACAATTAATGCAGTTATTTCATTGTCTAGTTGTTCGTATAATAACTTATTTGAAGCATTTACAATTTTGTTTGATTTGAAAGATCGAGAAAAGCTTAAATGTGAACTTAATCTATTTTTTAAATTTTTTGATTTTCCAACATATTGTATTTTTTCATCTTTTAAGAATAAATAAACCCCTGGGTTGGATGGAATTTCTTTAATTTTATATTTATCTTTTAATTTTTTATCTATTCCCATTATGTAGTCATTTAGGTCTTTAACAGTATCTATACCTGCAATGCTTTTTTCTTTAAGAAGGTTTTGCAGCACCTCATAAGTTGTTAATACATCTGCTTTTGCATTATGTTCATTTTTATTATGGGTTTTGTAAAAATAACTTAATGTCTGAAGTTTATGGTTTTTAATTTTTCCCCTGAGTAAAGCCCTTGAGAGTTTGAGTGTATCAAGTCTCTCATTTTGAAGTTTTTCAATTTTTTTTTCCTTCAAAGCGGAATTTAGAAAAGATAAATCAAAATTTAAATTATGACCAATGACTATTGTATTTCTTAAAAAGTCATTAATTTTTTTTATCTCGCTTTCAATTTTTGGTGAATTTTTTAAATGCCACTCATATATTCCCGTTAGTTTTGAAATGAATAAAGGCAACTCTCCATCTGGTTTGAATTTTGAATAATATTCATCAATTATTTTATTTTCTCTAAATTTAATCATATATATTTCAATGATCTCACTGTTATGGGGACTTATGCCTGTTGTTTCAATATCCAGAACTACTAATGTATTGTCTTTAAAAACTTTCAATTATTTTGTTAATTCCCACATTCCTATTGCTGCAGCAGTCGATGCATTTAATGAATCAACATTATTAGTAGATCTTATTCTTAAAGCAGAATGTGAAATATCAAACCAAGGATCTGAGATACCATATTGCTCTGCACCAACCACAAGAGCCCAGTTTAAACTGGGGTTAAATTCCTCAATATCTTTATCTCCATCAGGGTCAAGCAATAGTATTTGATAATGATTTTTTTCTAAAATAGAAATCAATTCCTGGTTGGATCCACTCCAAATATTTGTATTGAAAATGTGCCCAATAGAAGATCTTATGACATTTGGATTAAATATATCAGTTACCTCATCTGATAAAAATATATTGTTTATGCCGAATGATTTTGAAGTTCTAATCATGGTTCCTAAATTTCCCGGTTTTTCAATTTGGTCAGGTATTAAAATTGGTCCGTTCACTTTATTGGGATTAGTTTTGTAACTTGTATTAAATAATGAGATAATTCCATCTGGCCTATCTCGATAAGAAATTTCTTTAAATATTTTTTCAGAAACTTCAACTATCCGAATATCTTTATTGATAAATCTATTTACTAGTTCTTCATTATTCTCACCCATAAAAAAATTATTACAAGTATATAAAGTATCTATTTCATATTTAGAATTTATGAGTTGAGTATTTTCTCTATAACCTTCTGCAATTGATTTCATTTCTGATTTACGATTTCTATTTTTTCTGAGCGACATTAAAAATTTGTATTCGGGATTGTTGAAGGAACTTATATGTTTATTTTGAGAATTTTTCATTATGTATCAATTTTTTTTTCTGAATTTTATCAGGCGACTTCATATTTGTTTTCTTTTCTACTCCAGCAGTAATCATTCCAATTATTAGATAGTCTTGTGGAATATTTAGTAATTTATGAAAGCTTTTTCTATTGGTATTATGAAGACCCATAAAACCACTTGAAAGCTTCTTTTCTTCCAGTAGTAACATGCAGTTCATCATTGCAGCTCCAGCATCAATAAACCAATATGGAACATCCCAGTCATTTGAATTGACTGCCTTTTCTTTGTCGCCTTTTGAGTATCGTTCATGGTAAGCATTTTCATTTAAAACTATAAAAAATAAAGCTACGGAGTGGGATATCCAAGGACTTTTACCTTGTTCTGTAAATTTTTTCTCATTGAGTAAATTTGATATATTCTCAATTGTATTTTTATTAAAAACCTGCACAACTTCAATGCCACGAGAAAATCCTGCCGTTGGAATTTTTATAATATAATTAGATATTTTGTCTAAAGAATTTTTATCAAAGTTAACTTTTTTATAATTTCTTACTATTTTTCTACTTGATAAAAGACTTTCTAAATAAGTTTCAGTATTACTCATTTTTACTTAGTAAAGAATTTAAAACCACATCACCAACTTCACTTGTGCTCATACCCATTTTTCCTGCAGAAAGAGATTCTAAGCTTATTGCTGTTTTTATAATTGCATTTTCAATATCTTTAGAATATTGTTCCTCACCTAATTCTTTAATCATCATCGCAGCAGCACCTATACACGCTAGGGGATTAATCACATTTTTGTCAGTATATTTTGGGGCAGACCCACCAATAGGTTCAAACATTGACACTCCTTCAGGATTGATATTACCTCCAGCTGCTATTCCCATACCACCTTGAATCATTGCACCGAGATCAGTTATTATATCTCCAAACATATTATCTGTAACAATTACATCAAACCATTCCGGGTTCTTAACCATCCACATACAAATAGCATCAACATGTCCATAATCTGTCTCTATGTTTGGATAATCTTCAGCTACTTCATAAAATATTCTTTCCCAAAGGTCATGAGCATATGTTAAAACATTAGTTTTAGCACAGAGTGTGACCTTTTTTCTATTATTATTTTTTGCATATTCAAATGCATATTTTATACATCTGTGAATTGCAAAATATGTATTGATAGACTCTTGGGTTGCTACTTCATTTTTTGTACCGTAGTGAATATATCCGCCTGCGCCAGCATAAAGACCTTCTGTATTTTCACGAACTACAATAAAATTAATATCCTCAGGAGTTTTATTTGCTAAAGGTGTTTCCACACCTGGATATAAAACAACAGGTCTTAAGTTTATATACTGATCAAACTCTTTTCTTAACTTTAATAAGATACCTTGCTCAAGTATTCCAGGTTTTACATCAGGATGTCCTATTGCACCAAGTAAAACTGCATCTGCATTTTTAAACTGTTGTATATCATTTTCTGTAACAAGTGTTTCAGTTTTAATATATCGGTCTCCACCTAAGTCATTTTCTGAAAAGTTAAACTCTACTCCATATTTTTTTTGAGATCCCTCTAAGACTTTGACCGCTTCCCTCACAACCTCTGGGCCTGTACCATCACCAGCTAATAGTGCTATATTTAATTTTTTACTCATTTGTTCAACGCATTCAAAAAGGACTCTACTGATCCCTGTACCACATCAGTGGACACAGCTCGACCTTGTTTCATGAGGTGGCCATCATTAATAATTGTTACAATTTCAGCTGTAGCGTCGGATCCTTTAGTTATACTTTCAACTCTATAGTCAATAAGTGTTGCCTCAGATTTAAGTATTTTTTTAACAGCGGTAAAAGCAGCATGAATCATTCCATCTCCTGTAGCTTCTTCAGTCATCTCTTTATCTCCAACCTTAAGCGTCACTTTAGCAGATGCATATTCATCCTTACTATTAACAGATACAGATAAAAGTTTTGTATTACTTTGGTTTGTTTCTACTTGACCAACAATTGCTCTTAATTCATTTTCAACTATTTCACCTTTTCTATCAGCTATTTTCTTAAAAGTATTGAATGCATTGTCAAAGGAATCACTATCAAGTGTTATATTCAAGTTATCTAATGCATCTTTAAACCCAGCTCTTCCAGAATGTTTGCCAAGTATGATTTTTGCTTCTTGCCCCACAGAGTCAGGAGACATAATTTCGTAAGTTGAAGTATTTCTAAGATATCCATGCTGATGTATGCCCGATTCATGACTAAATGCATTTTTACCAACTACTGCCTTATTGAACTGGACTGGATATCCAGTCAATTTAGATACAAGACGTGATGTTTCGAATATTTCAGTTGTCTCAGCTTTGATATCAACACCAAATTGATCTTGCCTTGTTTTCACTGCCATAATTATTTCCTCTGTTGAGGTATTACCAGCTCTTTCTCCAATTCCATTAATTGCACCCTCTATTTGTCGCGCACCTGCGGTTATAGCTGTAAGTGAATTAGCTACCGCCAATCCTAAATCATTATGGCAATGAGTGGAAATAACTACATCTTCATTTCCACCTTTTACTTGTTCATATACCTGGGTTAAAAGTTCTAAGTAGTCTTGAGGAGTAGCATATCCAACTGTATCCGGAACATTAATAGTTGTTGCACCTTCTTCAACTGCAGTTTTAAGGACTTCAATCAAAAAATCCTTGTCTGTCCTAGTGGCGTCTTGAGCTGAGAATTCCACATCTTCACAAAGTTTTTTGGCATATTTAACAGATTCTTTAGTGTCCTTTAGAATCTCATCCTTACTTTTTCTAAGCATATGCTCCATATGTATTTCAGAAGTAGATGTAAATACATGAATTCTTGAATCTTTTGCAACTTTAATTGCTTCCCAAGCTTGCTCAATATCATCCGGATGACATCTTGCAAGGGAAGCTATTGTTGAATTTTTAATATTTTGTGCAATTAGATTTACCCCTTCCCAATCTCCAGGAGATGATGCAGCAAAACCAGCTTCAATAACATCAACTTTTAATTTTTCCAACTGTTGAGCAATTAATAGTTTCTCTGATGGCGTTAAAGCTATACCTGGACTTTGCTCTCCATCTCTAAGAGTCGTATCGAAAATTACTAACTTATCATTACTCATTTATCTTTAGCTACATCCTTTGCATCAAGAAAGGGCATCATATCTCTTAAGCTTTTTCCTATCTCTTCTATTTGATGCTTAGAAGCTTCTTCTCTTTTCTCTTTAAGAAAAGGAGATCCTTCTCTTGCTTGTGACATCCATTCTTTTGCAAATGCCCCAGATTGAATTTCATCTAAAACTTTTTTCATTTCTTTTTTTGTATCACTATTGATAATCCGAGAACCTCTTGAAAAATCACCGTATTCGGCTGTATCAGAAATAGAATGTCTCATCCATTCAAATCCTCCCTCGTACATTAGGTCAACTATAAGTTTTACTTCATGCAATGTTTCAAAATATGCACTTTCAGGTTGATATCCAGCTTCAACCAAAGTTTCAAATCCATTCTTTATTAGCTCTGTTAAGCCTCCGCATAAAACAACCTGTTCACCAAATAAATCTGTTTCAGTCTCTTCTTTAAAAGTAGTATTTAAAATTCCAGCTCTTCCACCTCCAATAGCAGAAGCATATGAAAGTGCAATTTCTTGAGTGTTGCCAGAAGTATCTTTATCAACAGCAACTAGACATGGCATACCACTGCCTTCAGAATAAGTTCTCCTTAATAAGTGACCAGGTCCTTTTGGAGCAACCATTGCAACAGATAGATCTTCCCTTGGTTCAATCTCATTAAAGTGAATGTTGAATCCATGTGCAAACAATAAGGTAGAACCTTCTTTCATATGTTGAGCTACATCAGAGTTGTAGACATCTGCCATAACTTGATCGGGGAGAAGCAACATTACAACATCAGAATCTTTGGTGGCATTCTCAAGACTTGCAACACTTAGGCCCATTTCTTCTGCTCTTTCAAAAGAGGATGAATCTTCTCTTAATCCAACTGTTACATTTACTCCTGATTCATGAAGGTTTAATGCATGAGCGTGACCTTGACTTCCAAATCCAATAACTGCAACTTTTAAATTTTTTATTAAGTCTTGATTAATTGATGAGTCATAAATTATTTTTGTTTCCATTTTCTCTCCTTATAGATTTGATTGTATTGCTATTCTTCCGCCTCTTACCATTTCTATTATTCCAAATGGTTTCATTAATTTTTCAAATTTATTTAACTCTTTAGACGATCCTGTCATTTCGAAAATCGCATAATCTTGACCCACGTCAACAGATTTTGCACTAGATAAATTTGCTTTTTCAATCACAGAAGTTTGGGTATCTTTATTTATTGACACTTTAAGTAAGAGTACTTCAGTTTCAATTGTCATTTCTGGATCCAGCTCAACTATTTTTATAACATTAACCAATTTATTAAGTTGTTTTTTAACTTGCTCAACTGCATCTAGTTCAGTAACTATTGTCATTTTAGATCTACCTTCAATATGGGTTGGACCTACAGATAATGAGTTAATATTGAAACCTCTTCTTGAGATTGTTGAAGATACCCTTGCAAGCACGCCAGGCTTGTCTTCTACTAAAACAGATAATATCCTTTCACTCATAGTTGTTTCAAATCTTCTTTATTCATAATAATCTGATCATTACTTCCTCCAGCAGGAACCATAGGGAAGACCATATCATCTGGATCAACTACACAATCAATTAACACAGGTTTGTCATTTATATTTAACATTTCAGTAAATATTTTTTTAACGTCATCTTTTTTTGTCATTCTTAAACCAACAGCACCCATAGATTCTGCAAGTTTTACATAGTCAGGAGTATGATGTGTTAGTTCAGATGCAGAAAATTTACTGTTATAAAATATTTTTTGCCACTGACGCACCATTCCATGATTCCCATTATTGAAAACTACAACCTTAATAGGAATATTTTCAGTCGAAGCTGTTATGAGCTCTTGGCATGTCATTTGAAAACATCCATCACCATCTAAAGCTAAAACTAATTTATCTGGAAATGCTGTTTGAGCTCCGATTGCCGCTGGTAATGAATATCCCATTGTTCCAAGGCCTCCAGAATTTAACCAAGTATTAGGTTCAGTAAAATTCCAATGTTGAGAAATCCACATTTGATGTTGTCCTACACCAGATACAACCACAGCCTCTTCTTCTGTAAGATTTTGAAGCTGCTCTAGAACATATGGTACTTTTAATGGCCCGTCATCTTTCTGGTCATAATTGAGTGGAAAATTTTTTTTCATTTCTCTTAAATCATTAATCCAACTTGCAGTATCTAGCTCAGAGCCCTTTAATGCTTCCGTCAAGCCAATCAAGACATTTTTGGCATCACCTACAATTGGTACCTGAGCTTCTCGAACCTTTCCTATTTCCGCTGGGTCGATATCTGCATGAATTACTTTTGCATTTTGTGCAAAAAAATCGGGATTTGCTGTAACACGGTCATCAAATCTAACACCTATAGCAATTAATAGATCTGAATCCTGAATTGAGGTAGTAGCAGTATAATTTCCGTGCATTCCTGGCATTTCCAAGCAAAGTTCATGTCCATCAGGAAATGCACCCCTTCCCATTAAAGTCGTTACAACTGGAATATTGTATGTAGTTGCTAAGTCGTAAAGTTCTTTATGAGAATTAGAGTGAATTATTCCGCCTCCTACATAAAGTATTGGTTTCTTTGATGACTTTATCAAATTAGCAGCTTGTTGAATCATTTTTGGATTTGGCTCTAAAGTTGGTTTATAACCAGGAAGATCTAAATCTTTAGGCTCCACCCAGCCTGTTTTCTGATTTAGTATATCTTTTGGAACATCTACTAAGACAGGCCCAGGTCTTCCAGATGTTGCAATATATTTTGCTTCTTTGAGGACTTGAGGTATTTCAGATGCATCAGTAATTAAATAATTATGCTTAGTAGCTGCCATTGACAATCCTACAGTATATGCTTCCTGAAAGGCATCATTACCAATAGCAGTAGAAGCCACTTGGCCAGTGATTGCCAATAAAGGAGTAGAGTCCATAAGTGCATTTGCTAGGGGAGTAATAAGATTTGTAGCGCCAGGACCAGAAGTAGCAATTACAACACCAAGTTCTCCTGTGGCTTGAGCATAACCTTCAGCCATATGGCCAGCTCCTTGTTCGTGTCTAGCCAATATATGTCTTATTGGACTGTCATATAAAGGATCATAAGCTGGAAGAATAGCGCCACCAGGAACTCCAAAAACCGTAGAAACATTTAAATGTTCTAAACTTCTTACAATTAGTTCCGCACCAGTAATCAATTCTTTTGTCATAATATAAAGTTTCTTCCTCTTATTAAAAAAAAACCCCCCGTTTTGGGAGGCGCTCATCACAGCAAAATGAGCGCTAAATAAGTAATAGCACCAATACTGAAATGAATACAGCTAAATTTTTCATTAAAATAACTATAGTAAAAGCTTAGAAAAATGAAACATATAAATCTTAATAATTTACTTACTGAAAATTTATTAATTTTGCCTAAAGAGGTTAGATTAGGGGTTGTTTCATTGCCATCAGGATTAAGTTTCTCTGAGAAAATAGAAAAAATTAAAAAACAAAAGAAGCATGCCAATATGAAATTTACCTTTTCAAATCCTAGTTATTCCGGAAAAGCCGATAAATTTGAATGGGCAAATTCAGCAATCATCTTTACTTATGACTATAAGCAGAACAAACAAAACTCTAATTTAGCTTCTAGTGGTTTTGGTAAAATAGCTGCATTTGCCGAACAAGATTATTATGAACCTTTGAAGAAAATTACTAGTGAATTTGAAAATCTTTTTTCCAGACTGAATTATAAATTCCATACATTTATTGATAATCCAAATCATTATGATAGAACTTTTTTTGAAATTTCAGGTTTAGGTTGGCAAGGTAAAAGCACAATGATGTTAAGCCCAGGAATTGGACCATGGCAACTACTTGGAACTATGTACTCTGACCAGCATTTTGAGCCAACAGAGTCTAAAAATTATTCATGTGGCGAATGCAATCTTTGTCAAATATCTTGTCCAACCGGAGCATTGGATGAAGATTATATTTTAGATTCAAATAAATGCCTGTCTTATTGGCTTCAATCACCAGAAACTATTCCATATGACATTAGAACCGCATTAGGAAATAGATTTTACGGTTGTGACGAGTGTCTAATATCATGTCCTCCCGGACAGAACAATAATTTAACAATTAATAAAATTAATTCTCACGATGTTGATCTTGAAAGAATTATTATTTCAAGCAATGAAGACCTTTTAGAAAAATATAACTGGTTTTACATTCCTAAAAGAAACGCAAATTATCTAAAGAGGAACGCAATTATTGCTTTAAGTAATAATCCAAATCACGAAACATATAAATTTTATCTTGAAATTTATAAAATCTTACCTGATGACTTGAAGAACTATATTTTATGGGGATTTTGGAAACTAGGAAAAATTAATGAAATTAACTCCTTAATGGATAAAGAAAACAGTGATGACTTAAAACTTGAATATCAAAAATTAAAAAGTATGACTTCCTAGATTAAATAATCTATCCTTATTCTATGAAAAAAATTTCTGATGACGTCACACAAGGTATTAATAAATCTGCAGCAAGAGCAATGTTAAGAGCTGTAGGTTTGAAAGATGATGACTTTAACAAATTTCAAGTAGGTGTAGTTTCTGCTGGAAATGAAGTTACCCCTTGTAATTTAACTGGTCCAGAGTTATCAGAATTTGCAAAAAAAGGTGTAAATGGTCCTGACTCAGCTGCATTAATCTTTTCAACTATAGCTGTATCAGATGGTATTTCTATGGGCCATGAAGGTATGAGAGCTTCGTTAGTTTCTAGAGAGGTCATAGCTGATTCAGTGGAACTAGTTATGCACGCAGAACGTTTTGATGGAATGGTAACTATTGCAGGATGTGATAAATCTTTACCTGGTATGCTAATGGCCGCTGGAAGAATTAATAGACCAGCTATATTTTTATATGGTGGAAGTAGTTTACCGGGGGAGTATCAAGGTAAAGACATCTCAATTGTTGATGTCTTTGAAGGTATTGGCGCTTATGAAAAAGGAATTATTACTAAAGAAGATTTATACAACATAGAGTGTGCGGCGTGTCCTGGAGTGGGCTCTTGTGCAGGTATGTTTACAGCAAACACAATGGCTTCAGTTGGAGAAGCAATTGGTATGAGTTTACCCGGTACTGCAGCAATTCCTGCTGAAGATTCAAAATTAAGGGAAGCTGCAGTAAAGTCAGGTGAACAATTAAATTATCTTTTAAAAAATGACATAAAGCCAAGTGACATAATGACAGAGGAAGCATTTAGTAATGCTATCGTGACAGTTTTAGCATTGGGTGGAAGTACAAATGCAGTCTTACATCTTTTAGCAATAGCTTATGAAACTGGAGTAGGTTTAACGATTGACAAATTTGATGAGCTCAGTAGAAAGGTTCCCCATCTTGCTGACATGAAGCCATTTGGAAAATACCATATGGTAAATTTAAATGAAATTGGAGGAGTTCCGGTTGTATCAAAGATTTTATTGGAAAATGAATTAATAGATCCTAATTGTTTAACTGTGACAGGAAAAACAGTAGGAGAAAATTTAGAAAATATTCAAATACCTAAAAACCAAAATGTTATTAGTTTTCCTGACAATCCAATTTCAAGTGAAGGTGGTATTGCAGTATTAAAAGGAAGTCTGTCTCCAAAAGGTTCTGTTGTAAAAACTGCAGGAATTGAAATAAACAATTTTTCCGGACCAGCAAATGTCTTTAATAGTGAGCAAGAAGCTTTGGAAGCTTTGTTTAATAATAAAATATCAAAAGGAGAAGTTGTTGTAATTCGCAATGAAGGACCTAAAGGTGGACCTGGTATGAGAGAGATGCTACAAATTACAGCAGCAATAAAAGGGGCCGGTTTAGGCAAAGATGTGCTTTTGATTACTGATGGAAGATTTTCTGGAGGAACTACAGGACTATGTATTGGACACGTTGCTCCGGAAGGGTTTGATAATGGTCCAATATCAGTTTGTCAAAATGGAGATACTATAACACTAGATATTGAAAAAAGAACACTAAATCTTGAAGTTGAAAAAGATGAAATTGAAAAAAGATTAGAAAATCTTCAACTTCCTTCTCCAAGATACAAATCAGGGGTTCTTCATAAATACTCCAAGCTTGTAAGTGGATCTGACACTGGTGCGGTTACAAATTAATAAATGATATTTATTTCTGACGTCCACTATCAGCTAGATTATTTGAGTACTCTACCAAAAGATAAAGGGCCCATAGTTATATTGGGGGACCTAATAAATTGGATTGATTATAGAAATGGAGAGGGGATAGCTAAAGAAGTTTTTGGTTCAGACAATGTACGCAAACTTATAGATTTAAGAAAGCAGCATAAGTTTGAGGAGAGAAAAAATCTATGGAAAAATTTATACTCCATTGATCCAGAAATTATTATGAAAAAAATGAAAGAGGCCATTGAAAACCAATATCACGAAGTTTTTAAAATTTTAAAATCTTATGAAGTTTGGTTTATTCCTGGGAATGTTGATGATGTTGATATTATGAATAGCTACACAGCCTCCTCTATTAACAATGTTGATGGACTTTTAATAGAACAAGAAGGTATTAAATTTGGTTTTGCTGGTGGTGGTGTACCAACTCCTATAAATGCAAGGGGTGAAATTAGTGAAAGTGAATTTTCAAATAAATTAAGCAACCTTAATCAAGCTGAAATTATTTGCACTCATGCTCCACCATATGTAAATGAATTAATGACTGATGTTATTACTAATAAGATTGAGCAAGGATGGAAAAGCTTACTAGATTTTATAGAAATTAATCATCCTAAATATTCCCTTTTCGGTGATGTACATCAACCTAAAGCTTCAACTTGGAAAGTAAATAATACGACATGTATTAATATTGGTTACTTTAGAGCCACTAACCAATATTTAGAATTATCATCAATAATATAATGAATTGCTTATCTTTTGATGTTGGAGGTACAACAATAAAATACGGGGTTGTAAATGATAGGTATGAAGTTCTTATAAAAGATAAAATACCGACTCCAAAAGACGAAAAAAAGTTTATAAAGTCAATCTCTGAAATTATTCAAAAAAATATTGAAAATATTTCAAAAGTTTCAATAGCAATGCCAGGATATGTAAATATAGCAAATAACAAATATTTGTACGGTCCTCATTTGCAATATGATATTGATTTTTCAAAGTTATCAAATTTTTCAGAATACGAATTTTATTTAGACAATGACGGTAATGTCGCAGCTTATTGTGAATATTTATTAAATTATAAAACCAAATATTCAAATTTAATAATGTTAACTTTTGGTACTGGAGTGGGTGGAGGAATAATTTCTGAAGGTAAATTATTAAGAGGAAGGGGAAATGCAGGGGAGATTGGACATATGCTTACCTCAAATGATAGATCAGTTAAAGGCGATAGTGGAAAAAAAGGTAGCTTTGAGTCATCAGTTGCTGCATCAGTATGGACAAAAAGATGTTCTGAGTTAACTGAGAAAAATAAAGATTCAGAACTTGCAAAAAAATTTGCTAACAAAAATGTTGGTTCAATTTTGTTTGACACCACACTTAGCTTGACAGACCTGGAAGCTACTGTAAGAGATGAAATTATTCAAGACATCTCAAATGGACTTTTAAGTTTATTTGAAATTTTCGATAATGAAGCTTTTGTTCTTGGTGGAACTATGTCCTCTGAACCTTTTGATTTAATTACCCTTATACAAGACGATATTAAGAATAGATACCAATTTCCATCTAGAAATTTTCCTCAAATCTTTATTGCTTCTCAAGGAGAGGACTCTGGAATAGTCGGTGCAGCAGCAATATCATTTAATGAATAAAAAAAATTCTCTATTACTTCCACCACAATTTTTTGAAAATGATTTTCATAAAAAACTAAACTATATACTTCAATTTAAAATTGACGTCGTATATCTTTTTGACCATCTTAAAAATCCTATTGATGCAACAAAGCCCACTTACAAACTTATTGAAGAAGTATTTAATTTATATGAAAAAGTAAACAATAAAATAAAAATTGGCATCTGTGTATTAAATGTTAATACAAGATATTTAGGTAAATTGTTAAAAGATATTCTTGAGCCATTACTTGAACTAAAAAGTATTAGTTTAGGTTTAGGCACTGGAGATAATAAATTCGAAAATCATGATTTTTTATATAAAAATAATATTGAAGATATTATTTGTTATATTTTAGAAAATAAGAATTTTATACATAATGAATCTCAGCTATTTCTTGGAGGTAATTCAAAAGAAAAATTAGATTTAGTAAAAAAATATAATCTCGGTATCAACCAATGGATGGGGTCAGATTCAAATTTTATTGAAAAACAGAATGTTTATAACCATTTATTGAATCCAGTTGGAAGTCTTTCACGATGTATCTCACATGATAATCAGCTTGAATTTGATTATGAAAAAATACATATATTAAAAGATTCTAATTTAAAGATTTTTCAAGAATCTATAGATAATATTTTTAAAAATGAATAAATATTCCAACAAGTTAATTGAAAATTTTCCTGATTACTTATTTAATAAAATAAATGAGCAAAAATTAATTTTACGTCAGACAGGGGAGGACATAATAGATCTTGGATATGGTAATCCAGATATTCCTTCTCATGAACTAGTTGTTCAGAAGCTTATAGAATCTGCTCAAATCAAAAAAAATCATAAATACTCTGTTTCAAAAGGTATTCATGGTTTAAGAAATGCAATTTCAAAAAAATACTTACGAGAATACGGAATTAATTTAGATCCGGGTAAAAATATAGTTAATACTATTGGTAGTAAAGAGGGCTTAACTCATTTACTGATGTCCGTAATTAATAAGGGTGATAATGTAATTGTTCAAGATCCTAGCTATCCAATTCATCACTATGCTCCATTAATAGCAGGTGCAAATGTTATAAAAATTGAATGTCTTTCTATAGATGGCTTTATGAATAATCTTAAAAAAAGTCTTAAAAATGAAAAGGTCAAAGTTGTTTTAATTTCATTTCCTCATAATCCAACTACATTAACTGTAAATCAGGAATTTTATGATGAACTTGTAGAGCTTGCAAAAATATATAATTTTTTATTAATAAATGACTTTGCCTATTCAGATATATATTTTAATGAAGTAAAACCACCTTCTTTATTAAAATCCGATCCCGAATTGGAACACTGTGTAGAACTATATTCATTAACAAAAGGTTACTCAATGGCTGGATGGAGAGTGGGGTTTGCAATTGGTAATGAAAACGCAATTACTTCATTGACTAAGCTAAAGTCTTATATTGATTATGGTACATTTCAACCTATACAAATCGCTTCAACAGTTGCAATAAACGATTTAGATGATTATCCGAGAGAAGTATCTTCTATCTATTTTGAACGAAAATTATTAGCTACTGAGTATCTAACTGAATATGGTTTTGAGGTACAAGAAAGTACTGCAACAATGTTTGTTTGGGCAAAGTTACCAAAAAAATACAACAATGATTCAATGAAATTCTCTATTGATTTACTTTCAAAATGTAATGTTGCAGTTTCTCCAGGTCTTGGTTTTGGGAAATTTGGCGAAGGCTATATTAGGCTTGCATTAGTAGAGAACAAGCAACGTATTAGGCAAGCAATGAAAAATTTTGTAAAGACAAGTAATAGTGATTAGGGAATTTGTATCTAACTTATTTTTTAATACTGCTCTGGGTAATGGGTTTTATTATAATTTAAACCAAGTTGGACTTATATACCTTGGTTTAATTTCTTTCATAGCATTTGTTTTATATAGACTAAATGAAAAAATTCATTTACGAATATTATATTTGTTTTGCTTTCTTTTAAGTTCTATAGCCACTTTTAATGTTTTGAGATATCTCCCATACGGTGGAGATGCAGCAATTTATTGTGAGTTAACTACAATTTCAAAAAATTCAGGTATTTCAATTTACAATACAAGTTTTAAATATACTTTTAATTATCCACCAATATTTGAAAATATTCTTAGTTACCTATGTACATTAAATTATGAAGAAAATTATTATTTTTATTCAATAGGTTTTGGCATCTTCCTGGCAATATTATCAAAAAAACAAGGTAAAAATGTTTTCCTCTTCTCTCTTTATTTTCTTGGATCATTTTTGGGATTAAGATGGTCACTGAAAACTGGTAATTTTGTATTTCTTGAATTAATTTTTTTGACTTTGTTCGTAGTTAATTACAAAAAAAATAATCCAATCAGCTATTTATTTCTCATATTGTTCGGCTTTCAAAGACTTTGGTATTTACTACTTGTCCCAGTATTCTTATTTTTTGATCATGATAAGTCATTAAAGAAATTTCAATTAATTTTTATTTCTTCTTTTTTCCTTATTCTTCTGAATTTTAATAATTTATTGGTGTACCTTACTAGTTTATTACCTTCTGATGAGGGTTATAGTATATTCAAAGAACCTCCTGGACACAACACCCCTTCAATTTATATCGGTTTAGTTAAAGGATTGTATTTATCTCCCTCCCTAGTAACTTTATTTGTCTATTTATTAGTGTCTTTTATATTCCTATTCCTATTTATGAGAAATAAATCACTATCCAAAGAAGTAGTTGCTGTAGTTTTAATTTGTTCTTTAATTTTGCTGAACCCTTACTTAAAACCTTATCACTTTATTTTCTTTACTCCATTGCTTCTTCTTATAAAAGACTCATACCTAACTAATACTAAAAGTATGCTTTTGAGTATTGCCTATCCATCTTTTTTCTGGATAGTTGCATCTAACTTATCAGTTGGCACATTAACGGGTTATTTCCAAACTGTTTTTTTCGGCTTATTTGTTTTCAACCTAGTTCAGTTAGACTTAAATAGAAATGATTGATTTAAGATCTGATACTGTAACCAAACCCGATAAAGATATATTAGAAGAAGCTTTAAGTGCAGAACTAGGTGATGATGAATATGGAGAAGACCCAACTGTAAATCAACTTCAAGAAAAGTGTTCTAAACTACTTGGTTTTGAAGAAGCATTATTTGTTTCTTCAGGTCTTATGGGTAATCAGATATCTTTATTAATTCACAACACTCCAGGGAGTGAAGTCATTACAACATCTGATTCTCATATTAAAAATTACGAACACGGTGCTGCTTCTTTCCTATCGCGTGTTCAGTTTAGAGAAGTGGAACATGTGAATGGAGTTATTGACTTAGGGGAGATTGCTACAACATTTGAAAAATCAAAAGTCCATAAACCTAACATAAAAACAATAGCTCTTGAAAACACACACCTAGCTTCTGGCGGATCTATTGTTCCTTTCAATCACATAAAAAATATTTATGAACTTTCAAAACAACTAAATGTAAGCTTACATATTGATGGCGCAAGAGTTTGGCATGCAATATTACAAGAAGATTCTTCTCTTAATTATGGATCAATTTGTGACAGCTTAACATTTTGTTTTTCTAAAGCCCTTGGAGCACCTATAGGTTCTATGTTATTAGGTAGTCGAGAATTTATTAAAGAGGCTAGAGAATACAGAAAAATACTTGGTGGAGGTACAAGACAGGTTGGCGTTATCGCATCTATGGCTAGCAAGGCTTTAGACAAGAGAGAAAGGTTATTAGAAGACCACACAAAAGCTAAAAATGTATATAAGGCTCTTTTAGATGATAATGAAAATAATGAATTTAATTTAAAATATCAAAATACGAATATGGTTTTTCTAGAATTTGAAAATAATGAGAATGCTAACCACTTCATAGAAAAACTCCAAAATCAACAAGTTTTATCTGGTCTGATTAATAAAAATACGGTTAGGTTGGTTTTTCATAAAGATATTTTAAGTGAAGACCTTGAAACTATTAAAGAAGCAATTTACTCTTCCTCTAAATCCTGATTCCATTCTGTTATTGATTTTTCTGATAGATTAACTAATACATAAGTACCAATTAGAGACGATAAACACACTATTGATATATAAATTAAAATATCCGTCAGGCAATTAGGTTTTGAATCAGCAATACAAAATGCATTACCTAACAAATAACCTATATATGTTGAAAAAATTAAAACGGTTATGTAAATTAAAAATCTAGTTTTGTTGCTAAATCTCATAATTATATTAACTTTAGCTTATTATGAATTTTCCAAGTCCATGGATAACAATTTTAACTTTTGTTGCAATATTTTTTTCTGGTTTCTTTTCTTTCATATTTAGTAAAAAAACTGTAGATCTTTACTTAGATAATGTAGAAACAAAATTTTTAAAATCATTAGAGCCAATAATTGGAACTGTTGGCTTTGTTTCTTCATTTGGTTTGAGTTTAGTGATCCTCTATTATTTTATAGTATCTGTAAGTTAACATATTTACACTGTCACACTTAGTATATTTTTATCTTCAATTATTTGCAGCTCACAATGGGAAGGCCTATTCTTAGAAAAATCTTTTTCATTTTGATAGAAGTATGTAAATGCTCTTATGGTGTCTTGGTGCGAGATAAAGAGCGTATCTTTATTCTTGCTAAATAATTTATATACTCTTTCATAAACTTTTTCAAGAGGTTCATTCGTTTTCATAAAATTTATTGATTTTTTATTGTAAGATTTATACTCATTAGTCAATTTAATTTCTTTAATTGTTAATCCGTGCCAGCTAGATATTCCCGGCCATTCTGTTAATTCTTCAGAGTAAGTTATATTTACATCTAAATGTTCATTAACTGTTAAAGCAGTTTGTCTTGCTCTTAAGATAGGGGACGATATTATTTTTTGGACTTTTAAATTTTTTTTAATATATTTTCCGATTTCTTTAGCTTGTATAAATCCATTATCACTTAGAAAATAACCTGGCAAACTTCCATACTGTATATTTTTAATATTTTGTACTTCTCCATGCCTTAAAAATAAATTGCTCATAAATTTAGAGTAGTGTGAAAAATGATTAAAATCTAAATATGGCGTTAAACAAAAAAGAACAAGAAATCTTGAATCAGATAGAGCAGGAGCTTTTGAAAGATGATCCAGATCTAGCAAATACTGTTAAAGAATCTACACTCTCGAAATATACTAGAACAAGAGCTGTCATCTCTTTTTTTGTTTTCTGTGTTGGGCTTCTGACCATGTTTAGTACATATATAGTACAACCCACTATTGCTCTTGTCGGCTTTGCAGTTATGGCATTAGCAGCTTATATTTTTGTTTCCAATACTAAGGCTTTATTAAATGCAGAAAATATTAACGAGTGGAATTTTAAACAGGTTTATACCGTTCTAAGAAACAAAGATAGCTCTAGACAAAGTTAAAAAATTTAATTAAATTAAATATACATCAAATTTTTTTTAGGAGTAAGGTTTTGAAAAAGGATGCATTTACATCTAAGCAGGCATGCTATTTATCTGGCTGCACTTCACATCAATTACGTTATTGGGACAAGGTAAATCTAGTAAATCCATCTATTCAATCTTCCAAAGGTAAACCGGGAGTTCCTAAAATGTATTCATTCAGGGACATTGTAGCCTTAAGAGTTATTAAGACTCTCCTAGACAATGGAATGAGTATTCAGAGAGTCCGAAGGGCGTGGAAATATTTGTCTAAAAATGCAAACCTAACTCATCACTTGTCTGAAGTCCGTCTTGTTTCAGACGGAAGTACAATATACTCAGTTGAAGATGATGAAGTCTTTGATGCTTTAAAAAATGGTCAATTAACATTTTTTGAAACTATAGATAGTATCACTCAAGATGTTAAAGAAGATGTATCTAAATTTGAGTTAGATAAAGAAAGATTTTTAAATTTATTGACTAAAGTAGAAGAAGATGTACTTAGTCAAGAACTTCAAGCATAATTTACAATCTAAATTGATTTACCATTATGGAAAAATTTCTTAGCCACCGCACATTAATTTTGAATTCAACTTTTCAGCCACTTTCTGTTGTATCATATCGAAGAGCAGTTTCACTTATGTTAAACAAAAAAATTCATTCGCTTGAAGACTCAAAAATAGTTTTTAAATCAGAAAAAACTAAAATAAATTTACCAAATGTTGCCCTTTTAAATTATTTTGTTAATGCTCCATACTCTAGAAGAGTTGCTTTAAATAAAGAGAATATTTTTATTAGAGATTTTCACACTTGTCAATATTGTGGGGGTGTAGCAGAGTCTGTTGATCACATTATTCCAAAATCAAAAGGAGGAGAACACATTTGGAGTAATGTAGTAGCTTGTTGCAAAAAATGTAATCTCATTAAAGCTGATAAAGATTTGCTAAATACAAGGCTTAAATTAATTAAAACACCAGAGCATCCTGTTGGTGCATTTTGGGTAAAAACCATAGTCGGTTCTAATCCTGATCCTTCATGGAGTAAATATCTAAAGTCAGCTTAAAAAATTTTTATCCAAAAGTGTTGCATTGTGGTAGATAGTGTCATATAATGTATAAAAGTGGTTCAAGGCACGAAAGGCGGATAAAGTGTTCCTTGGTGAGTTTCAACATACAATGGACTCTAAAGGTAGGGTAGTAATACCCTCAAAATTTAGAACAAGGCTTCAACAGGGCTGTGTGGTCACCAAGGGGCAAGATAATTGTCTTCAGATACTTACAAAAAAGACATGGGAAGAAGAAGCTTCAAAGATGGCTTCACTTCCTTCTACAGATCGAACATCTAGACAATTAAGAAGAGCATTATTCAGTGGAGCTATTGATGTAAAAATTGATTCTGCAGGACGAGTACCAATCCCAGAAAACCTAAGAGAATATAGTGGAATTGATCTCAATGAGGAAGTAACTGTAACAGGTTCTGGACCCGTAGTTGAAGTATGGTCAACAAGAAGCTGGAAAAAAATTCAAAAAGAAGCTGACCAATCATTTGCAAATATTAACGAGGTGAAAGAATAGGTTCATAGCCAGCTCTCTAGACAACTAAATTGGAACACCCTTACTCCGCCCAACTTTCCAATTGGTGCCAGTTCTAGAGAGCTGGGTATGAATGAAAACAGGGCTGGGTATTTAGAACACGAAGGGGTGATGTTAACTGAAGTAAATTCAGTAATTTCAAGTACACCCCCAGGTATTTTTGTAGATGCAACTTATGGATATGGTTCTCATTATAGAAATATCAAAGATAATTTTTCTGAATTAGATCTTTTAGCTTTTGACAGAGATATTGATGTTTTAAATAATTCTAATTCTGAAATTGTTCATTTAAATTTTTCTCAAATTTCTGAATATCTTATAAACAATAATATTGATAGGATTTCAGGGATTTTATATGATTTCGGCGTTTCTTCTCATCAATTAGATAATTATACAAGAGGTTTTTCATATTCTAATGATGGCCCTTTAGATATGAGAATGAACCAGAATGATGAAATTAACGCTTTTGAAGTCGTAAATAAATTTAATGAAATTGAAATTGCAAATATTTTATTTCAAAATTCTGGAGAAAAAAATTCACGGCGGATTGCAAGAGATATCGTAAGTTCTCGGCCTATTGAATCCACACAGGAACTAGTGAATGTTATTAAAAATTCTATAGGTAAACAAAATCCAAAGTATATTTCTCAAACTATTAAACGTTGTTTTCAATCATTTCGAATTTATGTAAATGATGAGTTGAATGAAATACAAAAGTCTTTAAACAGTATTAAAAACTTTGTTGAGACAAACGGTGTAATTATCTGTTTAACTTATCACTCACTTGAAGATAAAATCGTTAAAAAAATTTTTACTGAATTAACCACCTCTTGTTATTGCGACGTTTCGATCCCGGTATGCACTTGTAAAAATGAACAACTATATGCATATGGTAAAAAAAAGAAAATTTATCCTTCAGGTAAAGAAATATCAAAAAACCCAAGGTCATCATCGGCAACTCTTAGATATGTGGTTAAGTTATGAAGTTTAGGAATTTATTATTTTCATTTATTACAATTTTCATAATTTCCATGGTCTCAAATTTATACTTTAACTTAAAAATTAATACCCTTTCAGAGGAACTTTCTTCTTTAAAAACTGAATTAGTTGAATTAGAAATTGATAAATCAAATACTCACCTTATGTACATTGAAAGTTTTTCAACAAGCAATATGGAAATACTTTCCAAAAGTATGAGCTATAGAAGATTAGACATTCACAATAAGAATATAGATTTGGTCAAACCATATAAGTTAGAGGATGAGGATAAACCAATTGTAGTTTTAGGTTTTGGTGGAGGATGAATCTATTTAAACTAAAGAGCTTATTACTTTTTTCTTTGATAGCTACATTAGTCATGGGCTCTTCATTTGTATTTATATCTACAGTACATGATTTACAATTTACAAACTCTGAGTACTTTAAAGATCAAGCACTTTCTTATAGAGTTAAATCAAATAAACTTAAAGCATCCAGAGGGAATATCTATGACACAAATTTAAATGTTGTTGCATCAAGTTCCAGATCATTCAATATTGGTATATTTCCAAATCAAATAAATAATGTTGATGAAGTAGCAACAGCTATTAGTGTGATTTTAAATATAGATCAAGAAAAAATTATTGAAAGAATTGTTTCAACTGACAGTTTTTTTTACCTAAAAAGAAATATTGAATTTAATGCGGGTGAAGAAATCAAGAGTTGGAATCTTGATGGAGTTGTTTTAGAGCCTTCATACAAGAGACATGTTCATTCAGAATCGTTAAAAAAAATAATTGGAATAGTTGACCCAGACGAAAATGGCATAGAGGGAATTGAGTATTATTTTAATTCAAATTTAGAAGGTACAGATGGAGAAATAAAGTATGAGGCATCTCCAAATGGAAAAATGATTCCACAAGCTGAAGTTAAGACCATTCAGCCAATTCATGGTAAAGATCTTATATTAACAATAGATTCTGATTTGCAGTATCTAAGTGAAAGCTTGTGTGAAGATGCGTTAATAAGAACAGAAGCCCTAAATTGTTCAATAGTATTTTCCTATGCAAATAGTGGGGAAATACTAATTGCTGCAGAAAAGCAGAGTCAAAATATACAAAGTTACGATATAGATTTAATTAGCTTAAGAGCTATATATGAACCTGGTTCATCTTTGAAAATCTTCTCTATCGGTGCAGGAATTGAGTACGGCTTAATTGATGAAAATACAAGATTTGTTGTAAACGATTTCATTGAAGTTATTGAAGGATCCTGTGCTAGGAACTATGAAGGATATAAAGCTTGTTATAGAGACTTCTTAAATCACGAACCGTATGAGTTAAGCGTTATGGAAATTATCGAAAGATCATCAAATGTTGGAACTATTCTTGCAACTCAAAATTTAAATATTGATTATTTGGAAGAATATTTAATGAAGTTTGGATTTGGCAAGCCTACAGGGGTAGAGCTAACTGGTGAGCTGTCAGGTGGATTTAGAGATTATAAAACCTGTGCAACATGCCTAAGCTCATTATCTATAGGCTATTCAGTAAACGTTACACAACTTCAAATGATTAAAGCATACAGTATTATTGCTAATGGTGGAAGAGATATAAATCTATCAATGGTAAAAAAAGAAAATAATAGTTTAAGTAATGAACAAATCATAAGTTATGAATCTGCAAATAGATTAAAAAAATTATTGATCAATGTTGTAGATGGTGAAAACGGAACTGGTAGGTCACTACAACTTGAAAATTATATTATTGGAGGAAAGACGGGGACCAGTAAGACCCACATTGAAGGTGTGGGTTATTCTGATTTTAGATACAACACATCTTTTACAGGCTTTATTGAAACATCTAAAGGACCTGTGGTGGGATCAGTTATTTTATGGGGTGCATCAGTAAATCCAAGATCAGAATATGTGACAGGTGGTTCTACTGCAGCACCATTATTTAAGAATATTGTAAGTAATTTAGTTCCAGGTGAATAATGAACAATAATTTAACTTTTGACCACTACGTTACATTAAATTTAGACTTTTCGAAAATAGTAAACTCCACTTTAGATATTGAAAAAGATTCAATATTATGTATTGACCTAAATAATATTGAAAAATTAGATTCTTTAATTTTAGAAGGATTAAAAAAAGGTTCAAAACTTGTACTAACAAGTACCAACTCAACAATCGAAAATAAAAATGTTTATAGATATAAAAATTTTGATGAAGTTTTTAATGATATTCTAGAAAATTTATGCCCTGGTTATAAATCAAAAAATTATTTTGGGATAACTGGTACAAATGGTAAAACAACTACAGGTTATCTACTAAAGCAATTAATTGGAAGTCCGTCAGAATTTGTTGGAACTGTTGATGAAGAAAATTATTTCAATTTTACAAAAGAAGAACACTTAACAACACCTAAACTTTTTAATTTAGTAAAACTCGTTTCAAACTTTAATAGTGATGTTGATTCAATTATTCTTGAGGTGTCATCTCATGCTATTAAGCAAGAGAGACTAAAAGATATAAATTTTGTTATTTCAGGATTTACGAACCTTAGTCAAGACCATCTAGATTATCACATCAATATGGATGAGTACTTAATGACAAAATCAAAATTATTTAACGAAGATATTTCAAATAAATTTTTATTTGTTGACACAGAATATGGTCAAAAAATTAATTTAATACAAAATTCTCGTGGAAAGTCAGTTGGTAATGAGTCATCAAATGATATTGAATTTCTAAGCTACAAAGATGAAATAATTAGTTTTAAAATTGATGGAATAACAATTAAAGAGAAACTTACAATAACTGGACCCGAGTCAGTTTACAATTTCCTCCTTGCATTTGGTATGGCATATTATTCTGAATTGTATGATCTTGAAAGTCTTAAAAGCAACATAAAAACTCTCAAAAATCCTCCAGGACGCTTCCAAGAATTAGGTATTGATGAAAAATCTATCATTGTTGATTATTCACACACGCCTGATGCAATTGAAAAAGTTATTTGCTACACAAAAGAACTTTATCAAAATGAGATAATTGTAGTTTTTGGCGCAGGTGGGAATAGAGATAAATCAAAGCGAAAATTGATGGGAGAGGCTTCTCAATTTGCAAATAAAATAATTATTACAAATGATAATCCTAGAAATGAAAATCCAATGGAGATTGCAAAAGATATATTAGCTGGAATTGATTTACAAAAGGATGCAAAGATAATACTAGACAGAAGAGATGCTTTAGAAGAAGCTATAAGCTTCATTAATGAGAAAACTACTCTACTAGTATTAGGTAAAGGTCATGAAAAACATCAAGAAATAGGTGATAGAATAATGGATTTTGATGATGCAGTGGTGATTAAAGATATTTTAGGTAAAAGATGATTGGAATAATTGTATCAGGTGGTTTAAGTTTTCTATTTGTTATTGTATCCACTTTTTTAGGCGTAAAATTTTTTAAAAGTCGAAATATAGGACAAAATATTCAAGAAGAAGTTGTTTTTCATGAGCACAAAAAGGGAACTCCAACAATGGGTGGTATTTTTGTAATACTTGGAACTATTTTTGGATTCCTTCTTTCCCATATAAACTTTTGGACTATTGGTAGAGGATTTGAAGTTGTTCTTAGAAATGTTAATACTGATGTACTGGGAATATTGATTATCTCAATATCAATGGGGTTAGTTGGGTTAATTGATGACTATTTAAAGGTTAAAGAAAGTAGGAATCTTGGACTTAAAGCTGGCCAAAAATTTGCACTACAGTTAATTGCTGGTTTAGCAGCATCTGCTTACATATTTAGCTTAGGTTATTCAACTAAATTCTATATATTTAGTGGATTCGGCATAGACATTGGAATTTTTAAGTGGGTAGTTATCGTTTTATTGATGGTGGGGATAACTAATGCTGTAAACCTAACAGATGGTTTAGATGGCTTAGTTGCAGGAAGTAGTTGCATTAGTTTTGCCGGAATTCTTGTTATATCTTTTTGGATCTATAGACATACTGGTTATTACAGTGAGTTTATTAATGAGTCATTTCTTACTGTTGATATTTCATTATTAATTTCATCAATTTCTGGTGCATGTCTTGGTTTCCTTTGGTGGAATACAAATCCAGCAAAAATAATTTTAGGCGATGTAGGCTCACATTTTATAGGTGCATTATTTCCGTTAATTCTGATTTCCTTGGGAGCTGAGGGATTAATTTTATTTTTCTGTTTCTTATTCCTAATGGAGGAAGCATCTGTAATTATCCAAGTAATTTCATTTAAATATAGAAAAAAAAGAGTATTCAAAATGGCACCAATACACCATCACTTTGAAATGTTGAACTGGGCTGAGACCACAATAATTGTAAGGTTTTGGATAATTAATGGGATATTTGTAGTTTTAGGTTTAGGTCTATTCTATGCCGATTGGGTATTGTTTGGAAGTTAAGTGAATAAACTAATTTATGGATATGGGGTTACAGGAAAGTCTGTTGAAGCATTTTTTATTAAGAAAAATATTCCATATAAAATATTTGATGAAAACTTAAATGAGAATTATGACAACAAGATTGTTAAAGATGAATTACTTAAAGAAAATTTTGATGAAGTAATTTTGTCTCCTGGAATTCAAGAAAATAATGATACATTAGATCTCCTCAGAAAAAAAAATCTCAGTGTAATTACTGATATTGACTTGTTTGATAAATATCACAAACAAAAATCAAAGATAATAGGTGTAACTGGCACAAATGGAAAGACAACATTTGTAAAGCTTCTGAATGATTTTCTTGATTTAGAGGGATTCAAAACTAATGCCTGTGGAAACATTGGTGAATCTCCATTAAAAATTGTTGATGATGACTATGACTATATAATTATAGAATTATCAAGTTACCAGTTGCATCACACAAAGAGTGTACGATTGGATTACGGAATTCTTTTAAATATTGCAAGTGATCACTTAGATTGGCATGGTTCTTTAGAAGGCTATATAGAAGCAAAAAGTAAAATATTTAATTTTGTTGATAAAGAAAATGTAATTTTTTATGACAATATATTTAGTAATAAGAATTCTAGAAAACCACATGTAAGCAAAATTAATTTAGAAAAATTTAATTTGGATGAAATAAGCCTTCCTGCAGAGTTGAGTAGGAGCTTTTTAGATATGATAAATTTTTTAAATTTTGATAGGGAAAATACTGTTGAAAGAGGATATGAATACCTAAAGAGAATTAACCCTATTGAACATAGGTTTGAAAACATATCCTTTAATGATGAAGTTATTTACATAAATGACTCAAAAGCTACAAATTTTCATGCTGTTTCAAGTGCAATTAGTAGAGTAAAAAATGCAATTCTTATTCTTCATGGGCTAACTAAAAATATGCCATCCAGTGAGCTTAAATTAACTAAAAATATTAAGAAGATAATCAAGCCAAAAGATATGAAATTAGATTTAGGAAATTATGGGGGAGTTCTTATTGAAATTGATTCAATATATGATTTAAAAAATGTTTTACTAAAAGAAATAGAAAAAGGGGATACGGTTTTATTCTCATGCGGAGGATCTAGTTTTAATGATTTTAACAACTATGAAGATCGAGGGCACTACTTTAAAAAGATAGTGGATGAATTTAAAAATGAAAATTAAATTATATTTCGATCAATATTTACTAAAAATAAATCTAATTTTTGTAACCCTTCTAGTTACATTTGGAATATTTTTAGTCTCTTCAGCAACTGCAGTTGAGTCCCAAAGAATTTACGAGGATAGTTTTTATATGATTAGAAATCATTTGCTTGCTTTAGTTATCGGTATTGTTACTGGATTTTTGATTACAAAAATTGACTATAAAAATATCACAAATATATCTAATTATTTAATTATTTTTATGACTCTAATTTTGTTCTTTTTACTCACTTATGGTGAGAATGTTTTTGGAAGCACTAGATGGCTTGATTTAGGTTTTGTTAGGCTTCAGCCAAGCGAAATTGCTAAACCGATTATTATAATTTGGGTTGCTGATCAATTATCTAAGGTTGAATTAGACGGAAATAATATCCAAACGATATGGAGAACATCATTTATGCCCGGAATAGCAATTATTCTAATATTCCTCCAACCAGATTTTGGTACTGCAGCAACACTTGCTTTTATTGTTTTTATGCAACTATTGTTTTCTAGAGTTAAATTCATTTATCCAGCTTTACTTTCTATAGTGGCTTGGTTTACAGGTAAGTATTTTCTTTCTTCTGAAATATACAGAGCAGAACGTTTACGTGTTTGGAGTGAGGGAATATGTGATCAAGGGTTAGAGCTCTTAGGTAGCTGTTTCCAAGTTCATCAAAGCAGGATTGCAATTAGTTCAGGTGGAATGTTTGGTTTAGGCCCGGGTACATCAAGAGCAAGATGGGGTTCCTTACCCAGTGCTTATTCTGACTTTATTTCCGCTATAATTGGCGAAGAGTACGGATTTGTGGGATATATTGTATTTGTGTTTATTTTATCTGTGTCTATTATCTCTTTTTTCTTGATAGCAATACGTCAAAAAAATGAATTTAAAAGAATATTCACTGTTGGATTAGGTGCTTGGATATTATTTCAATCAATATTGAATCTAGGTGCATCCGTATATCTACTGCCGATTACAGGAATAGTCTTACCTTTTGTCTCTTATGGTGGATCAGCTATGGTATCAATTTTTATTGCTTTAGGGATAATGCACAGTAGTGGTTATGAGTAAAGCAGTATTTTTCTGTGTTGGTACTGGTGGACATGTCCTTCCAGTATTGAATATTGTTAAAACTATTTCCAAAAAGGGAATAAATGAATCTGACATTTTGGTAATAACTGACAAAAGGGGAGAGAAGTATTTTAGCGAAAGTTCCCTTGAAATAATAACATATCCATTTGTTTCATCAACAAAAGGTATATTGGGTTATTTTTTTAAGATGTTCAAAATTGTAATATCAGTTTTTGTTATTTTTAAAAGACTTAGAAAACTAAATATTAGTTTTATATTTACAACTGGAGCATACATCGCACCTGTGGCAGCAGTATTATCAGTGATGCTAAAAACAAAATTTTATATCCAAGAACAAAATATATTTGCAGGATTGGGAAATAAAGTTTCTGCCTTTTGTGCAGACAGTGTTTTTACTTCATTTCCTAACACAGAAAATATTTCACAAAAAAATATAGATTTTTCAGGACCAGTTTTGAACCTAGATGTTGCAAAGATTAGAGATAATACTAATTCCAGTTTTACAATAGGATTTCAAGGTGGCAGTCAAGGTTCAAAAGAAATTAATGATTTAGCAGTTAAGTTTGCTAATGACCCTATTTATGAAAATATTGAAATAATTCATATTGTTGGTAAATCTCATGATTCTTCAATTATTAAAAGAACAAACTATGTGTCGTATGATTTTATTGATAATATGGACAGTTATTATGATTCAATTGATATACAAGTTTCTCGCGCAGGTGGCGGATCACTAGAAGCTGCGTTTTTAAATATTCCACAACTACTTGTACCCTATAAACACGGTACAACTTCTCAGCACCAGTTGCTAAATGCTGAGTTCCTAGAAAAAAAAGGTGCTGCAAAAATTATTACATCCTATGAGGAGCTTAAAACAATGCTAAATTCATATCTAGATGATAAGCTTTCTAAGTTAGAATTCAATATTAAAGCAGGAAACGACCACATAGGTGAAGTATTAATAAATGAAATCAATTAAAAAATACAAAGAAGTATACATACTAGGTATTGGTGGTTCAGGAATGAGTTCTATTGCTAAATATTTGAACCAAAGAGGATCAATTGTTAAAGGTTATGACCAACGAAGCTCATATGTCACTAATTTATTAGAAAATGATGGTGTTACAACGACTCAAGATATGAGTAATGAGAAATATAACAAAGATGTTTTATATATAGTTTCGAGTGCTTTAAAAATTGAAGAGACTTTTTTAAAACATTATGAATCTAAAGAAAATGTTATGAGTAGACCAACTTTTTTACATTTACTATCAAAAGAAGTTGAGATTATCGGAATAACAGGATCACATGGTAAAACTTCAACCACCGCCTTAGTAGCGCATATATTTCACTATAACAATATCAATGTTTCTTACATTTATGGCGGTGTCAGTAGTTTTGGAAATATAGGAGGTCATTTTGGTGATGAAAACCTTCCTTTAGTACTTGAAACTGATGAGGCATTTAACACTTTTGAACATATAGAGATAGAAAATTTATTAGTTACCAACATTGACAATGATCACTTAGACTATTTTGGAAGTTTTACAAATCTAGTTAAAGCGTTTACTCAAGTTATTAGCAAAGTAAAGAAAACTGTAGTAATAAATTATGATGATAACAATTTAAAGAAAATTAAAAATGACAATTTAATTACTTATGGAGAACATCAAGAAGCAGACATAAAGATCCAAGAACCAAATATTATAAGTTATAAGAAAAGTAATCATATTGTTAAATCTGTTTTATTAGGAAAGCACTATCTTTCGAATATGGCTGGTGCTATTGCCCTCTGTACACTTTATGAACTATCTATTACAAAAATAATTGAAGCTATTTCTAAGTTCTCTGGAGTCAAGAGAAGGTTGGAATATATTGGCAATTACAAAGATGTAAAGTTCTACGATGATTACGGACATCATCCAACAGAAATGAAAGCAACTATTTCTGCTTTAAAAAACAGTACACCTGGAAAGCTATTCGTAATCTTTCAACCACATAGATTTACTCGAACCCGGGATAACTTTGAACAATTACAAGAAAGCCTTGAAGATGCAGATTTTGCAGTAGTCACGGATGTATACTCAGCAGGGGAAGATCCCATTCCTGGAATAAGTAGTAAAAATTTCAAAGGTAAAAATATTAAATATATAAAGTCACTTCGGTCTGTACCGATTTATATCAAGGATAATATAGCAAGTGGAGATAATGTTCTAACCCTAGGTGCAGGTGATGTTACATTATTAGGTCCACAGATACTAAAATATTTAAATGATTAAGACTACAACTGCCCTTAAAAAAAATACAACCTATCGTTTTGGTGGTATCTGTAATGATTTCTACACATTAAATGAAAAATCTGAAATAGATAAAATTCACAATCTAAATTTTGATAATGAGTACTTCATATTAGGCAAGGGTTCAAATGTAGTTTTTTCAGATAATAATTATGAAGGAATAGTAATCCAAAATAAAATGGAAAACATAGATACAGTATTTACTAATGACTCAATTAATGTAGACGCAGGTGTTTACCTTCCAAACCTATCAAGATATTTAAAAGATTCTGATAGAACTGGAGGGGAATACTTACTTGGAATACCCGGAACAGTCGGCGGTGCTATCAAAATGAATGCTGGTTGCTATGGATATGAGTTTATGGACTCTGTAAATTTTTTAACATACTTTGACACTGTTGATAAAAAAATTAAAAATATTAATAGGAAAAATATCAAATATAGTTATAGAAATACAGAAATTAAGAATGCAATAATACTTTCAGCAAACTTAAGTTTTATCAAAGAAGACCCAAAAAAGATAAATAATAAGATGATTGAATTCACTAAACATAGAAAAAATACACAACCTTCGGCTATATATAATGCTGGTAGTGTATTTAAAAACGGACCTAATTATTATGCAGCTGAACTAATTGAAAGAGCTGGATTAAAGGGTTATGAAATTGACGGAGTAAAAGTAAGTGAAAAACACTCTAATTTTTTTATAGCTTCAAAAAACGCCAAAGCACTAGCTTTATATAAATTAGTAAAATATGTTAAAGAACAAGTGAAGCTTAACTATGACATTGAGCTTAAAGAAGAAATCATCTTTATAGGTGAATTTGTTGATTAAAGAGTATACGCAATTAGAACAAACTAGTTTTAAAACATTTTTAGGTTTTTCTTTCCTTATTTTTTTAGTTTTGCTTCCATCTTTCTACATATTTTCAAGTTACTACAGAGTTAAAGACATTGAAGTACAAAGCTCTTCCTATATTGATGAAAACCTGTTTATCGAATTTTACAATATTTCTATTTGGTCTATAGGTGAAACTTCTTTTGAAAATATTTACACGTCTGATAGAACTATTGAAAAAATTGAGCTTACAAAAAAACTTCCAGATCAACTACAAATAAAGATCACCCATTACCTACAAGTTGCTGAAATTACTGACTTAAGAGGTTCAGTTGTTACAAAAGGTGTTCTCTATAAAAATTTACTTTTTAAAGAGACTATTTTAGAAAATGATGTAGTTAATGTAACAATTACAAATGGTCCAGTGGACGATGGTTTTAATGGTGAAATTGTATCTTTCGTTATGACTCTTCTAAATTTTAAAATAGATATTTCAGAAATTTCATTGGTGCATAATGGTAGTTACTTGAATGGGGTTTACAAAGGAATCGAAATCGACTTTCTTGAACCCATAGACTTGTCTACAAAAGCTTCAGCATTAGGAGAGTTGCTTGAGAACAGTTCTTGCACAGGGGAAGTTTCATTTATTTCAAGCAATTCATTTGTCACAGATTGTAATATATAAACCTAAACTATAGATATAGATAAAAATGTAAAAATTTATTGTTTTAAATCTACTTAGATGATAATCTTGTTTCAACAAATGGAGTTTTAAATGGCACAAAGAACAAAAAAAGTAAATCAAAAGGGAGTAAATTTAAATATGAGACCTAGAAATTATACAGCTGTGATAAAAGTTGTAGGTGTTGGCGGTGGTGGCACAAACGCTGTAAACAGGATGATTAAAATGGGCATAAAAGGTGTCGATTTTATTGCTGCAAATACAGATGCACAAAGTTTGTTAGGTTCAAAAGCTGACGTCAAATTAGATTTAGGAAGAAAAACAACTAGGGGTCTTGGTGCAGGTGCTAATCCTGAAGTGGGAAGACAAGCTGCTCTTGATTCTGAGGAACTCATTAAAGAAGCATTAAAAGGTTCTGATATGGTTTTCATTACTGCTGGAGAAGGTGGAGGAACAGGAACTGGAGCCTCACCAGTAATTGCTGAGATTGCTCATGAACTTGGAGCATTAACTGTTGGAGTTGTAACTAGGCCATTCGGCTTCGAGGGAAGAAGAAGGTCTGTTCAAGCAGAAGAAGGGGTTCAAGCTTTAAGGGATGTGCTAGACACTTTGATTGTTATACCTAATGATCGCTTATTACAAATAAGCGATAAAGATATCAAAGTAAATGAAGCGTATTTAAAGTCTGACGAAATTTTATCCAATGGTGTTAAAGGAATTTCAGGACTTATTACTCAACCAGGAGTTATTAACGTTGACTTTGCAGATGTTAAGACAATTCTTAAAGATGCAGGCAACGCAGTATTGGGTATAGGTAGGTCAACTGGAGAGCAGAGAGCTCCTAATGCCGCACAAGCTGCAATATCATCTCCTTTACTCGAAGCAAATATGGATGGAGCTGAAGGAGTATTAATTACTATTACTGGTTCAGAAGATCTAAAACTTCAAGAAGTTAATGAAGCAGCAAGAGTAATTACTGAAAGAGCTGATGATAATGCTGAAATTATCTTTGGACATACAGTTGACCCAACATTAGGTGATGCTGTTGAAGTTACAGTTGTTGCTGCTGGTTTTGGCCCAAGACCTAATAGAAGAATTAAGTCTGATTCTGAGATAAATGAAAACGGAGGTGACGGTCTTCCTGATTTTATAAAAGGATGATTAGTTCTTCGATAATAAAAAACGCCTATTTTACATCGTCTCAGAATGGTGATATTAAAAAGGTTTTAAAAGAAATTAAATGTGATGTTAATTTTGCAGAGATGAAACAAACTCACTCATCAGAAGTAAAAGTTATAAACAAAAAAGGGATATATGATTCTGATGGAATTGAAACAAATACTCAAGACCTTCCATTAGTGGTTCGTGTTGCCGATTGCATACCAATATTAATGAAGTCAAATAATTTAATTTCTGCCGTACACGCAGGATGGAGGGGTATAAATAACTCAATATTTCAAAAGAGTTTAAAAAACCATAATTTAAAAAATCTAAAAATTTCTATTGGTCCACATGCTAAAGAATGCTGTTATGAGGTGAAGGAAGATCTAAAACAGCTATTCCCATTTAGCACAATTGAATTAAATGGAAGATATTACTTAAATCTAAGAAAAAGAATAGAAGAGTTTTGTATTAAGGAAAATATAGAACTTGAAGTATCTCATCTATGCACAATATGTGATGATAACTATTATTCCTACAGAAAAACCGGGACACCTCAACGTCAGTTTGGAATTATATGGCAATAAAAGATAATTTAGTTGATATTGAAAATGTACTCGTAAAATATAATGCTAAGCTTCTACCCGTAGTCAAAAATCGAAAAGTTGAAGAAGTAAAAGAAATTTATGATTTTGGTTATAGGGAATTTGCTGAAAACAGACTTGAAGATTACTACCGTCACATTAGAGAAATAAAAGATGCGCAGTTTCACTTTATAGCTCCATTGCAATCTAGAAAAATTAAGGAAATAACTTTAAACTTTAAATGGATTCATTCAGTAAGTAGATATAAAGAAATAGAAATAATTAAGGATAATTTCAATGATAATAATTTATTTCTGCAAATTAATATAGATAATGACTTTAACAAATCGGGAATCAATTTAGATGAAGTTTATGAGTATTTTCAATGTTTAGCTAAATATGACATTCCTCCTGTGGGGCTTATGTGTATACCTAATATTGAATCTAATACTAAAAAAGTATTTTCAAAAATGGAAGAAATTAATAGCAACCTAAAAAAAGATTTTAAAAATTATCGAGGTGAATTATCAATGGGAATGTCTAATGACTACGAAATCGCTCTTGATTATGGTGCTACAATAATCCGTATCGGAACTAAGATATTTATATAATGTTAGAAAAATTTTTAATCTCCATTGGCTTGAAACAGCCAGAGACATTACCTGATACATATATTGAAAATACTACAACCGTAAGGCCATCAGGAGAAAATAAATTTGTTGATGACGAAAACTATTCAGATTTAAGAGTTCATTCACCAAAAGATGAAGTTGAGATTAAAGCTCTGAGATCATTTTCTGAAATACATAGCCTTGGTGTTGCAATAAAAGATGAATTCATTGTTGCTATGGACATAAGAGATATTCCAGATCAGTCAGAAAGAAGAAGGATTTTAGATTTTGTTACTGGTATGGCCTTTATGAGCAATGCTACAATTCGTTCTATAAATAGAGATGGTGTTTTTTTGATTCTTCCAACTAATTCTTCTCTATCTACAGAAGAAAGAGAAAGGCTCCAACAACTAGGACTATATAGATTAAATGTGTAGTCTAACCTTTATCATTTTTCGAATTTTCTATTACAGTCTATTTGCTTGGATTATTCTAAGTTGGATTCAAGTACCTTACGACCATCCAATAGGGCAAATAAAAAGCTACCTAGATAAGTATTTTGAAAAAGTACTAGCACCAATAAGGAATAGGGTACCTGTTTTAAGAATTGGAATGGCTGGTATTGACCTCTCACCATTAATTTTAATTATAGGTTTTAATTTTTTACAACCATATATTTTACGAATCGTTTGTTGATTTATTTATAAAAATATCAATTTTTCTATTTAGAATTTCATTTTTCCCGTCACTCTTTTTGATTACAAGGTCAAGTGACAAAGTTTCACTCATAACATAAGATTCATGTTTATTAATTGATTGAATTACAAAATCATCTTTAGTGTGAACTTGTAATTCAATCCTATCTGTAACATCTAATCCTGTATCTTTTCTAGCTTGTTGAATAGTTGATACCAGTTCTCTAGAGAATCTTTCCATTAGAAGATCATCATTTAAATCTGTATCTAAATAAATCAAAAAGTCATCAACAATATCTTGATTTGGTAAATCTTTTTTTGGTTTTAACTGAATTTCTATATCTTCGTTTTGAAGTTCAGTACCATCAATTGAAATTGTTTTAAGGTCCAATATTTTTATACTCTCTTCGGGACTAAGATTTTTTAATTTTTTTGCAATATTTCCAACTTGTTCACCCAATCTCGGACCCAATTTCTTGTAATCTGGTTTAAAAATATAGTCAACCCATTGGTTTATTTGAACATCAAATTCTACATTTTTTACATTTATTTCATTTTTTATCAAGTCGCTTATATTTGAAAGACGTTTTTCAATTTTTTTGTCATTAGTTACAATTTTTACAGAATTTAGTGGTTGCTTATTTGGAAGTTTTAACTTAACTCTTAAGTTCCTAACACTTTTAATTACTTTTTTTGCTAATTCAATATCATCTTCAAGTTCAAGATCAATTAGGTTTTGATTAGATATAGGATAATTCTCATAATGTATACTTCCATTCTTTTCATCATTTAAACCTTGGTATATTTTTTCACAAATAAATGGCAACACTGGCGCCATTGATTTTGTAAATTCAGTTAGAACCTCATGAAGAGTTTTAAAAGCATTTATTTTATCAATATCATTCTCATCTTTTTCCTTCCAAAATCTTTTTCTATTTGACCTCACATACCAATTCGTGAGTTCTTCAACAAAATTCATAAGCGGGGGAATAACTTCGTAAAGATAGTAGTTTTCCATTTTTTCATTTACTGTCTTAATTAATGATTGAAGAGATGAGATAATCCATCTATCCATCATTGCTCTTTCTTCTACTGGTAAAGCTTTTTCTAAATCCTTAAATGTAATTTGATCAGCATTTGCATAGGTTGAGAAAAAAGAAAAACTATTCCACAATGGAAGAATTATATTTCTAGTTACTAGTTGAACCCCTTCTTCAGAAAATTTTAATGGTTCACCCCTAACTACTGGTGAATTAATTAAGTATGCTCGCAAACTATCACCACCATAAGTGTTAAGTAATTCCTCCGGATCAGGATAGTTTTTTAAACTTTTACTCATCTTTCTACCATCTTCAGCAAGTATCATTCCTGTTGTTATACAATTTTTAAAAGCAACAGAGTCAAATAAAGCAACAGCTAAGACCGTTAGTGTATAAAACCATCCACGTGTTTGATCTAAACCTTCTGCAATAAAATCAGCAGGAAATCCCTTATTAAAATCATCTTCATTTTCAAATGGATAGTGTTGTTGACCATACGGCATAGATCCTGATTCAAACCAGCAATCAAGAACTTCAGTGGTTCTTCGATAAGTTTTTCCATCAATTTCAATTTCTAGATCATCAAGAAAATGTCTGTGCAAATCAGTTATTTTTTCATTTGTTAATTTTTCAAGTTCTTCAACTGAACCAATACATATTTTGTCAGATGAATCATCAACATTAATCCATACAGGGATACAGCTTCCCCAGTATCTATTTCTACTTATTGCCCAATCTCTTGCGTTCCCAAGCCAATTTGAAAATCTTTTATCTCCAATAAATCCTGGAACCCAGTGCGTAGACTTATTAAGTTCAACCATCCTATCTCTTATTTTTTCAACACTTACAAACCAAGTAGGTATAGCTTTATAAATTAATGGTGTTCCTGTTCTCCAACAAAATGGGTAAGAATGCATTTCTGTTTTTTTGCTAAAGAGATTACCCCTCTCTTGAAGCTGGTCCATAATAATTTTATCTGCGTCTTTTACATTAAGATTTTCTAATTCAGAAAATGTACTATCAAATTTTCCTGATAATGTGACTGGGTCAGCAATTACTTCAATACCAGAATTTTTAAGGGCATAGAAATCACTTTCTCCATATGCGGGAGCTTGGGATACTAAACCTGATCCGGATTCAGTATTTGTATCGTCACTGTGAATTAACCTGAACGCACCATCATCAAAAAGATGTTCGTACTCAGAATAAGCTGGTACGTATGTAGCACCTACTAATTCTGAACCAATGCATTCCTCAATAATCTCAACGTCATAATTATCTAATTCAATGACCCTTTCGGTAGCAATCCAGTAAACACTGTTTCCAATTTTGACTCTTGTATAGTTAATATCTTTTCCAATAGCGATTGCTAAATTTCCGGGAATGCACCAGGGGGTTGTAGTCCAAATTAAAAATTTATCTCCTTTACTGACTTTTTTGAAATCTTCCCTTGCTTCAAGGGTAAAGTAAATTGAAGGATCTTCTACATCTCTATAATCCATATTTGCTTCAAAATTAGATAGAGGTGTTGATGCTGCCCATGAATATGGTAAAACTTTATAATCTTGATATATTAAATCTTTTTCCCAAAGCTCTTTAAACACCCACCACACGCTCTCCATAAAATCAATATCCATAGTTTTATAATCATTTTCGAAATCAACCCACCTACCAATCTTTCTGGTAATCCTTTCCCAGTTTTCAGTATTTGTTTGAACTTGAGTTCTACATGCTTCGTTAAACTTATCAATACCGTATTCATCAATTTGTTGGGGATCCTCTAAATTAAGTTTCTTTTGGACTTCCATTTCAATAGGAAGACCATGAACATCCCATCCAAACCTTCTCTCTACGTAATAACCTCGCATCGTCCAATATCTTGGAACAATATCTTTTATTACACCTGCTAATAAGTTTCCATAGTGAGGGCTACCAGTTGGAAATGGAGGACCATCATAAAACCTAAAAACTTCCTGGTCTTTTCTGTTATCTAATGAGGTTTGAAATGCTTGAATTGTATCCCAATAATCTGAAATTTCCGTTTCAACAGCGGCTAAGTTTATATTTGTATCAACTCTTTTAAACATATTCTTGAATTTTAAAGGTTTTCCTATACAAACAGAGTAAATAATAAAGAATTAAAATATTTTTAAATTTGTTTATTTTAATTTTAAAAAGAGTAATATACATTCAATAAAACAAACATTATGGCAAGAAAATTATCAACAAATACTGTAAATAAATTCAAGAAGAAGCTTTTGGCTGAAAAAGAACAGCTCACATCAATTCTTGAACACCACCAGCAGGAGAGAGAAAATATAAGACTTTCAGAAGCCTCTGCAGAAAGAAGCCCAGACCCAACATCTGCAGACGGTGGTTCAATGGCTTTTGAGCTTGAAAAGGAACTTACTTTAGATGAAAATACTCGACACTTACTAAATCAAGTCGAACATGCTCTAGTTATGATTAAAAAAAAGAAATATGGCATTTGTGAGAATTGTGGAGAACCAATTCCTGTTGCTAGATTAGAAGCTTTACCTTACTCTACTATTTGTAAAAATTGCGCACTTTTAATTGAATCTTAAAAAATTTCTTCTTCCTTACTTCTACGCTTCTGTTATTGCTGCTTTAGATCTTTATATAAAATATTTAATAAGAACTTATAATATCCAAGAAAACGTCATTATTGAAAATTTTTTAACAATTGATTTAACTTATAACACAGGAATAGCATTCGGTTTGTTTAGCGAATATACTTTGGTGACATATTTTTTCTCAGTTATTGTTTTTTCCTGGTTAATTTTTCAATTCAGAAATGTAAAACAAAATACTATTGAGTTTTATTCTTTAATTTTGATTCTTGGTGGAGCTATTGGTAATTTGGGAGAACGAGGATGGAATTTAATATTTAATAACAATGGTAAAGTTACAGACTTTGTTGAGTTGTTATTTATTCCAAGCTTCAATCTTGCAGATACATATATAACTTTTGGTATATGTTTTCTTTTATTTTCGGAGATTAAAAATAAATAACATACTTATTGAATTTGAATGTGATGACTTTGTAATTGTAAATAAGCCTCACGGAATATTATCTCATCCAACACATACCTCTAAAGAGCATACTGTAAGTGACTTCCTTAAGGATAAATACAACCTTAGTGGAGTAGGAGATGTTGGCCGAGAGGGAATTGTCCATAGATTAGATCGTGTTACAACAGGATTAATGATATGTCCTATTAAAGATGAATCATTCATTTTATTTAAAAAAATGTTTCAAGATCGTGATATAAAAAAATATTATAAAGCATTGGTAGAAGGTAATTTACCCAGTAAAACAGGTGAAATTGAACTTCCCCTAAAACGATCAAGTAAAAATAGAAAAAAGCGTGAAGTTAATAAAGACGGAAAAAAAGCAATCACAAAATATTCAACTATTTTACAAAAAGATACCCTCTCTCTCATTGATATCGAACTAATTACTGGAAGAAACCATCAAATTAGAGCTCATTTTGAATACTTAGGAAATTCAGTTATGAACGATGTTTTATACGGAGCAAAGAAAAATGGTTTTTTAGAATCCGATGTTATTTGTTTGCAGTCTTATAGATTAAATTTTATTTTTAAAGAAAAAAATTATAATTTTCATATTGAGGAACCAAAATATTTTACTTCAATAATTAATATGTAATTTTATTAAAAAACTTTACAATATATTTATGACTAAATCTTTTGTACACCTTCATGCACATACTGAGTACTCCATGCTTGATGGTGCTGCTAAAATTAATGATTATCTAAAGAAAGTAAAAGAACTTAAACAACCTGCTGCTGCAATTACAGATCACGGCAATCTTTACGGTGCTCTAGAGTTCGTTCGTCAAGCGGACTCATTAGGAATAAAACCAATTATTGGATATGAAGCATATGTAACACCTGGATCAAGATTTGATAGGCCTAATAGAGATAACAATAAAAGATATCATCTAACTCTTTTAGCTGAAAATAATAAAGGATATCAAAATCTAGTTGAATTAGTTAGTAAAGCATATTTAGAAGGCTTTTATTACAAACCTCGTGTTGATTATGAATTATTGGCAGAACACTCTGAAGGGATTATAGCTTTGTCAGGATGCCTTGGTGGTGAAGTTGCTCAGCATTTAGCACCTGATGGATCAAAAGAAGAAGGAAATATTAAAAATGAGAAAAGTTACAAAAAAGCCTTAGAGAAAGCAAAAAATTATCAAGATATATTTGGTAAAGATAACTTCTTTATCGAAATTCATAATCATGGAATCACACAACAGTTAGAAATATTAGATGATTTAGTAAATATTTCAAAAGAGTTAGGAGCTCCACTAGTTGCTTCGAATGATTCACACTACGTAGCACAAGAAGATTCTTCTGCACATGATGCTCTATTGTGTGTTCAAACAAATGCGACAATGGAGGATGAAGATAGATTTAAATTTGATGGGGAAGAGTACTTTGTTAAATCTTCAGAAGAAATGAGAAAATTATTTCCAGATGAAAAATTTCCAGATGCTTGTGAAAATACTTTAAAAATAGCTAATAGGGTTGCTTATGATTTCGACTTCGATAAAGATTACTTACCAGATTTCCCAGTTGAGGATGATTCTTTATCCGCCGAAGAATATCTAAGAAAAAAAGTTTTAATTGGAGCGGAAGAAAAATATCAAGACATTAACTCAGAAATACAAGAAAGAATTGACTATGAGTTAGAAGTTATTAATTCAATGGGTTTTGCATCTTATTTTTTAATTGTTGGTGATTTAATTGATTTTGCAAAATCTAAAAGTATTAGAACAGGTGCTGGAAGAGGTTCAGCAGCGGGTTCAATAGTTTCTTATTGTTTAGGAATAACTGGTATCGAACCTTTAAAGTATGGATTAATTTTTGAGAGATTTTTAAATAAAGGAAGAAAGTCTTTACCTGACATTGATATGGATTTTGATGAAAGATACAGAGGAGACGTTATCCAGTATGCAGTTGAGAAATACGGCAAAGATAGAGTTGCACACATTGTTACTTTTGCAACTATCAAAGCAAAACAAGCCATTAGAGATTCAGCAAGAGTATTAGGCTTACCCTTTTCAAGTGGTGATAAGGTTGCAAAGATGATGCCACCCATGATTCTTGGTAACACAGCCACAATTTCAGAGTGTTTACAATTAGATGAAGATAATGTAAGTGGTTATAGTAAAGAATTCTATTCGGCTTCTGAAGAATTGAGATTGGAATATAAAAATAATGAAGAAGTAAAAAAAATTATTGATATTGCTCTAGGCCTAGAAGGATTAAGAAGACAGGATGGAATCCACGCTGCAGCAATTGTGATTTCTCCAGACAAAATAACAAATTTTTTACCTATACAACAAAAAGGTGAAAATGCTGAGATTGTTACACAATATGAGATGCATACAGTTGAGCAACTTGGGCTTCTTAAGATGGACTTTCTTGGTTTGAGAAATTTATCAATTATTGATAGAACTTTAAAGTTAATTAATAACGAAAATTTAGATTTTGATAATTTAAAACTAGATGATGAAAAAACTTTTAAATTATTTTCAGAAGGTAAGATGACAGGTGTCTTTCAGTTAGAAAGTAGAGTAGCTCAATCTGTATCAAGAAATCTTAATCCGAAAAGATTTGAAGATATTGTTGCTCTTGTTGCTCTAATCCGCCCAGGTCCATTAGGTGCTGGTATGCATAATGAATTTGCCGATAGAGCTAATTTGCGTAAAGAAATTCAATATTTACATCCTGACCTAGAAGAGGTACTCGAGGAGACATATGGTGTCATTCTATATCAAGAGCAAGTAATGCAAATAGCTCAGAAAGTTGCTGGATTCGATTTACAAGAAGCTGATAACTTAAGGGTAGCAATGGGAAAAAAGATTCCTCAAGTCATGGAAGAGCAAAGGAAAAAATTTACTGACGGAGCTGTTGACAATAATTATTCAGAACAGTTCGCCATCGAAGTTTTTGATCAGATTGCTTATTTTGCAGGTTATGGATTTAATAAGAGTCACTCAGTTCCTTATGCTCTGCTTGCATATCAAACTGCTTACTTAAAGGCTAATTTTCCAGCTGAGTACATAGCAGCGTCACTTACAGCTGTAAAAAGAGATAAAGATAGAACTGCAATCTTTTTAGCTGAAGCAAGGGAGATGGGAGTAAATGTGTCAACACCAGACATTAATCTAAGCTCAGCAGATTTTACTGTTAACGGCAATGAAATTTTGTTCGGCTTATCTGCTGTAAGGAATGTAGGGGATATAACTGCTGACAAGATTGTCCAAGAGAGAAGTGAAAATGGTAATTTTGAATCAGTAGAAGAATTTTTATCAAGAATAGATTCTAGATCTCTTAACAAGAGAGGAATTGAAGCTTTAATTCAAGGTGGTGGTTTTGATAAATTTGGTCACACCCGAAAGGGTCTTTTCCAATCTTGTATTGACCTTATTGAAGATGCTAAAAATTTAAAATCTGAAAGAGCAAATAATCAAGGGTCTTTATTTAACTTGGAAGATCATAGTTCTAACCAAACTAGTATTTCAAAAACAGAATGGGCAAAAAAAGAATTATTAGAACGTGAAAGAGAAATGTTGGGCTTCTTTGTTAGTGAAGATCCCCTTGATGGCTATGGGGACGTTCTTAAGTCTGAATCAACTCATTCAATTATCGAATTACTCAATACTGAAGAAGATCAAGAAGATGAGTTAAATGTTGTAATTGCAGGACTGATTTCTAATGTTCAAAAAAGAGTATCAAGAAGAGGAAATCCTTGGATACAGTTTGATTTACAGGATGTGACTGGTTCGACAGGTGTTCTATTATTTAATAAGTTAGTAGATAAATATAATTCTTCAGTAGATGGCGAAATATATTTGAAAGTATCAGGAACCTATGTAGGAGGTACAGAAAATATTATTAGAGCTAGAGACATACAAGTAATTGACCCATCAAAAATGATTGAAAATCTAGATACTTCACCTTTAAGAATTGCTGTTGATACGAATAAACTTGATAAAAATAACATGATACTTCTTAGAGAATTACTTGAGAAACATCCAGGTCTATCCGACGTTGAGTTAGAAGTCACCGATTCCTCAGGCACAAGACTTATGCAGCTAAATGAAATAAGAGTTAAAAAAACAAACCAACTCAAAAATGAAATTAGTACATTGCTTTCAAACTAACTATTATTTAAATTATGAGTTTTAATGTAGATGAGTTTATAGCTCGATATGAAGAACGTGCAGAAGCAGTAAAAAAAAGATCTATACCTCCAGTTGGAGGAGATGATCGAATGGCTTTTATTAAACAAGCTGAATCAGACTATCAAGATTTTATGATGATCGCTGATTCAGAAGTAGAGATAACAGAAGAGTATTTAATTTTTAAATACAAGTTAGATAATTAACTTAAGGTTTTTCCCATTGGGAAAATTTTATTGATTACTTCCGCACACGCAATTGCTATCTCCATGTGTTCTTTTTGTGTACCATTTGCAGATCTAAGTTCAATATAATGTATCCAGCTTCTTAGGGTTCCATTCATGTAAAGACGACTAACAGTGTTGCCCTCTGGAAGAACGGACCTAGCCTGTTCTTTTGCAATTCCATTTTCAATTGCCCAATTGTATACATTTGTAGCTTCACTAATCAAATTCTCCTGTTTTTCTTTCCATGTTTTTGTAATCTCTACGTCTTTGTTCTCAATTGAATTTTGTCTATTTTTAGGGTCTTGTAGACGAGCATCTCTAATTATAAATTCCAAATCTTTAACAGGATTTGCATATCTTTGACTGAATTCTTGAAAACTGAATGATCTATGCCTCAACATTTGCCTAGCAATGTCTCTAGTTGTTTCTATCTCTATACAAGCACTAACCATTTCAAGGGGTGACCAATGTGCATTTTTGATTAGATACTTAATTAATTTTTCACTTGTCTCAGTGTTTAATTGGTTTGAAGGGTTTGAAACTCGAGCACAAAACGCAACAAGTTCTTGGGCATTGTCAATTCCATCACTTGCTATATCTTCTGTTGGTTTGGAATAACTTATTAATTTAACTTTCATTTATGTAACTATATTAAAATATAAAAAATATGTTTTTATTAAGAATAATAGTTTTTTTAATTTTGGTTTCGCTTCTTATGATACTTGCATATCCATTATTAATTGTTTTTGATATCTCAACAGGAGGTAATGGGTTTGGTATTTGTGAAAATCTATTGACTTGCTCCATACCTATAACAGAAGGGCCCAGACTTTTAGTCCTTCTTATATCCGCCTTTTTCATTTTGGTATTTCTGTTGAGGGTTGTAATGAAGTTTATAAACTATTTGAATAAGGAAAAATCTATTCTTTAATAACTAAAAATATAGATATAAGAACTAATAGCACTCCACACCAGCTTAAGATATTTAATACTTCTCCTGCTAACAAAATGCCTATAAATAATGCGAAAATTGCCTCCAGACTTAAAATAAGTGCAGACGTGGATGCTTTTATTACTTTTTGTCCATATAGCTGCAGATAAAAGGCACATACATTTACGATCAAGCCAAGAAATAGAATTGGTATCCAGTAATCATTAAAGTTGTTTAATTGATTTAAATTAGTAAAAGGAATGCATAAGAGAGCACCAATAAATGATTGAACAAACATTAATTGTGAAATATTTAAATCTTCTATGTATCTTTCAACTAAAACAATATGCATAGCATATGAAAATGCACAAAAAATTGTAAAAATATTTCCAAATATTTGAGTAAAATCAGTAATCGAGATCAATACAATACCTAAAAAACCCATAAAGGAATAAATGTAGTTTTTGTTATGAAGTTGAGTTTTATTAATTAGCTTTGAAAAGAATGGTGTCAGCACAACATAAAAACCTGTAACGACACCTGAATTAATTGTAGAAGTCGTTAAAAGGCCCTGAGTTTGAGTTATATAACCAAGCCACAAAAATATACCCATAAGGATACCTGGCTTTAGGGTTTGAGCACTAGGGATACCTCCAATAATTAAGAAGAAAATAGATGCTACAAGATATCTCATAAAAACAATAAAAGTTGGAGAAAAAGTTACAAGTAGGTTTTTAACTATTAAAAATGTAGAACCAAAAAATAATGCAGAGAAGAACAATGCAATAAGAGATTTATTTTTATCAGTTAACAACATATAAGCACAGTAATATATCGTTTAAAATAAAAGTGTGCAAAGTACAAAACAAGTTAAATCAAATAAAATATTATCTATATTAGAAAAACTTTATCCAGAGACTCCCATACCTCTAACACACAAGGATAATTTCACTTTATTAGTTGCTGTCGTATTGTCAGCTCAATGCACCGATGAGAGAGTGAACAAAATTACACCTTTACTCTTTTCAAAAGCTAAAAATTCAAAAGAAATGGTAAAACTTGGGCAAAAATCAATTGAAAAAATAATAAGACCTTGCGGTTTATCTCCTCAAAAATCAAAAGCTATTTACGGTCTATCAAAGATAATTAATGAAAAACATAATTTTACAGTGCCTGATAATTTTAAGGACCTAGAAAATCTTCCAGGTGTTGGACATAAAACTGCATCAGTTGTTATGGCTCAAGCTTTTGGATACCCTACTTTTCCAGTAGATACTCACATTCACAGACTTGCTTGGAGGTGGGGACTGAGTTCAGGCAAAAATGTTGAACAGACTGAAAAAGACTTAAAAAGACTTTTTCCACAATCAAAATGGAATTCTTTACATTTACAGATTATTTTTTATGGAAGGGAATTCTGTCCAGCTAGGGGACATAATCTTGAAAATTGCATTATATGTTCTAAGTTTCGAAGAAAATCTAACTACAAATAATAAATTTTTATAAAAATATTCGCTGTATATATTTAATATATGGAACTAAACATATTCATTGCATTCTTTTTTGGCATTTTGTCTTTTTTCTCTCCTTGTGTTTTACCATTAGTGCCAGGGTTTCTTTCTGTGTTTTCCTTAAATAAAAACGATACTAAAACAAGACTTTTAGGATCTTTTCAATTTGTAATTGGTTTTTCTTTTGTGTTTATTTCACTGGGTGCATTAGCCTCAACGCTTGGTTCTTTTTTCACAAGAAATGCATCAGTATTATCAAGAGTTAGTGGAGCAGTAATTATTATATTTGGAATAATTCTCTTGGTTCCCTCTTTAAATAATAAATATTTTTATAGTTCAAACATTATTCATGTAGAAAAATATACAAAATTAAAAAACTTCATTATGGGATTTACTTTTGGTTTTGGGTTCACACCTTGCATTGGACCTGTTTTGGGGGCTCTTTTGACACTGTCTTCCAGTGCTGAAACTGTAAATCTAGGAATTGTATATCTATTGTTTTTTTCAACTGGCATGGGTATACCATTTTTAACACTTGCATTTTTATCAAACAAGATAAGTATAAAAAATTCTTTATTTAAAAATTTTCAAAAATTCTCTACAAAAATATCCGGCAGTACATTAGTAATTATCGGTGCTCTTATTTATTCCGACAAGATGTATTTATTAGCATCTATTTTTCAAGATATTTTATATTTCTTTAACTTAGATTGGTTGAGTACAATTTAAGATATGTATGTTTTAAAATCACTAAATTATCTAAAATTTACAGGTATAGATACTTTTACTTTTGTTGACTCTTTAATATCCAACTCAGTTAAAACTGATAAATTATTTTTCTCATATTTACTTGGACCTGATGGAAAGATTTTAAATTGGTTTATTTGTGAAACTAAACCTGAAGAACTATACATTTATCAAGAAATTGAAAATTTACATAATTTATCACAGATGTTTAACAAATATAAAATACGAATTAACTGCGAACTACAAATTGTTAATGAAAACAAGTATCTTTCTGTAGACACTTCAGATGATACAATTACTGTGAATCATACATTTGAGACCCCCGATACAACTTCATGGGAAGATTTCGAATTAATTACTGAATTACCTTCAAAGAAAATTATAGAAAATGGAATAATTCCAAATGAAGTAAGTTGGCTTGATTATTTTGTTGATTATGAAAAAGGATGTTTTATGGGTCAAGAACAAACTTCAAGAATTAAATTTAGAGGCAGACCAAGAAGATTACTCAAAACAACAAGTAGTAGAACTCAGGTTATGGAAAAAATATAATTCTACTTTTATGAATTTAAATAACGTCAGCCGCTGTGAATACTGTGCAAGAATAATATATAAAAATGTTTCTGGTACATATAAATTATGCTCATTAAAATGTAAAAACTATTTTAAAAAGAATAAATCGAATGATGAATTAGAGGAATTTTTATTACAGAATATATCAAAGGGCTGGAACGAAATCAATGTAATATTTTCAACTGTTAATAATATAGACAAGTTTGAATTTATTTCCGCAATAGGAAGAATGGTTCATTTTGATAAAACATTAAATACTAAATCTAAAAATGAAATTTCAATGCGCTCCTTTATTTCTAAAGTGAAAAAATAGCACCCCTATCAAATTTTTTTAGAGCAAATTGCACTATAGGTCCAACGCTTACAACCATAAAAATAGTCCCAATACCATATGAACCTCCCAGCAATACCCCTAATATAAATGCTGTAAAATCGATACCAATTCTCGTTACTCGTACACTTGGACCAAGTCGAGAAATACCGACCATAATTCCATCCCTAGGTCCAGGACCTAATCCCGACCCAACATAAACACCAACTCCAATTGCAAAACAAAATGTACCAAATACTAAGAATGATATTTTATATAATATATCATCGGGGCTAGGTAAATAGAACATTGTAAGATCAATTACATTTCCAATGGTTAGAATATTCAAAATTGTTCCAATAAATGGTTTTTGTTTCAACGGTATCCATCCAAGCAACAAAACAAATCCAGTTAAAACCCCGGCAAAACCAATTTTAACGTTTATTAATTTACTAAATCCATCATGAAATACATCCCAAGAATTTAAACCCAAGTTTGCTTCAATTGTAAAAGCTAACCCAAAACCACATAAAAACAATCCAAACATAAGTTGAGGAAGTCTTTTTAAGATATCTTTATTTTTCAATTGAAAATAATCCTTCTAGAACAGAAATATTTTCAGGGCAAAGTTCGTAGGTAGATTGAAATCTTAAAATTGGAATAATTCTATTGTTTTCTTCAATTTCAAAATTATATTCTTTAAGTAGGTTGTAAATTGCTTGAATTGAACTTTGTTCATCTATCCATAAATTAGAACTAGTACAAACATCTTTTCCAATTTGAATCAAGGTTTCATTATCAAAATCAATGAGGGTACTTTCACTGTCAGCAATTCTTATCTGCTCAATAAAAATGTCACCATATGAATCAGTATTAAATGATGTAAATGTAATAAATAAAATGGTAGAAATTAAAAAAATTATTATTACTGCTAAAACTGTTTTAATGTTCATAATCTATTATTGGGTAGTTAAGAATTTATATATCATTACATCTACATAAAGTACCCGGAGGGGGAGTCGAACCCCCACATCCGAAGATACTGGATTTTGAATCCAGCGCGTCTGCCAATTCCGCCATCCGGGCATATTAAAGATTATATTCATATTCAGATGAATGAGAGAAAGTTTTTTTAAGTTTACAATGTAATTGTGATAATTCTTGTAGATGGACACAGTATTGCGTTTAGAGCTTTTTATGCTCTTCCTGACACACTCGTAACCAAAGATGGATTTCCAACTAATGTGATTCATGGTTTTTTAATGATGATTTCTAAGCTAGTTAAAAATTATGATTCAGAAAAAATTATTATTACTTGGGATATTTCAAAAAAAACTTTTAGAACTGAGTTATATAGTGATTATAAGGGAAATAGATCTTCAGCCCCTGATGAATTTAAAATACAAATTAAAGTGCTTCAAAAATTACTAGACAAATTTAATATTCCTCAAGTTTCAAAAGAGGGATTTGAAGCAGATGATGTCTTGGGCACTCTTTCAAAAAAACTTAATGAACAAAGTAAGGATGTAATGATTGTTACAGGTGATAGAGATTCGTTCCAATTAATTACTGATAAAACAGATATACTTTATACAAAGAGAGGTATTTCAGATACCCAAATATTTAATGAAAAACAATTTATTGAAAAATACAGTATTAAAACAAATCAATACATTGAATATCTTGCATTAAAAGGAGACCCATCTGATAACATTCCAGGACTTCCTGGAGTTGGTGAAAAAACAGCTATAAACCTTTTATTGAAATATGAAAATATTAGCAATATTTATAAAAATATTAATAATTTAACTCCAAAACTTAAAGAAACTTTTTCAGTTAACAGAGATTTGTTAGACATTAGTAAGATATTGGCAACTATTAAACAAGATTTAGAAATTGATATCCCAGAAACAAAAACAACAGAAACAATATTTTTTGACGATTCAGTTTTAAATAAAGCTGAAGGTGAAATATCAAAATATGAATTATCAAGATTTCTGGGAGAACGCAATTCCAAGGTTAAAGATAAACCTAAAGAGGAAATTGAAATAGAGCTATTTTCAAAGAAAATAAAACACGACAGTTTAATTTTTATGTATAACGACTCCTTTTATTTTGTAAATCAACACAGTTATGGAGAATTTAATGATATTTCTATCTTTGACAGAGTTATTTCCCTCTCTTCACAAAAATTTTCAATATTAAATAACTTCAAGTTAAAGCATGATAAATTTATAGCGCTTGATTGCATGTTTTTTTTAGAAGATCCGAGTATAAAGCCAGACAATATTTTAAATACTATTAAATACTTAGACAACATGACAATTATTGATAAAAAATCAAAAGTTGATGAAATTATTTTGTTTTTTCAATCTAATTTTAAATTTATAAATAAGAAAATAGATGAATTTAATAAAAACACAAAATTATTACAAATTTATAAAGATATTGATTACCCAATGCTTGAAATTTTAAGTGAAATGGAAATTGAAGGAATTACAGTTAGTAAATCAAAGATGAGTAAATTATCTAAGAAATTAGCTAAACAATTAGTAGATTTAAAATCAGAAGCTTTTTTATTGTCCAAAAAGGAATTTAACTTAAACTCCCCAAAGCAACTTTCAGATATTTTTTATAACGATTTAGATTATCCAATTATCAAGAAGACACCAAAGGGAGCACCGTCTACTGATGCTTCTGTTCTTGAAGAACTTTCAAAAGATTATGAACTTCCAAAAATAATTCTAAAATATCGAGAATTGGAAAAAATACGATCTACTTATGTAGATGGTCTAATACCTGAAGTGACAGATAATGAAAAAATACATACCCACTTTAATTTATTTGGTACAGCAACTGGCAGGCTATCTTCTGAAAAACCTAATTTACAAAATATTCCAAATAAAACAGAACTTGGTCAACAGATTAGAGATTTTTTTATATCAGAACCTTCAAAGAAATTTGTTATTTCTGATTATTCTCAAATAGAACTGAGGGTATTGGCCCACCTAAGCAAAGACAGTGATATGGTATCGATATTAAAAGATAAAGATTCCGACATACATTCGGAAACTGCTGCCAGAATATTTAATACTAAACTTAGTGATGTTTCATCAGACATGCGCAGGAAAGCTAAAGAAGTAAACTTTGGTTTAATTTATGGAATGGAAGCTTTCGGACTGTCTAAAAGTTTAAATATAAGTCAAAAAGAAGCTTCAGAGTTAATCACATCATACTTTAATCAATTTCCAAAAATTAAAGGTTTTCTTGATGGGGTTGTCAATCAAGCAGAAAAAGACACATACACTACAACACTTTTAGGTAGAAAAAGATATATTCGAGAACTCAGTTCTTCCAACTTCCAAGTAAAAGCTGCTGGTAGAAGGATTGCTATGAATGCGCCCATACAGGGAACAGCTTCTGACATAATGAAAATAGCTATGATTAGGGTTTCAAATAAGTTAAGCAAAGTAGATGGAGCAAACTTATTATTACAAATACATGATGAATTAATAGTTGAAACAGATGAATTTCATTTAAAAAAGGTTAAAGAAATTGTTACAAAAGAAATGGAATCTGCTTTAACTTTAGATGTACCTTTATTTGTTAATACTAAAGTTTCAGAATCACTCGCAAATTTTAATTAATAGTTTGTAAAAAACTCAGATATGTTATTCTTATTCACGCAATACTATGATTGGAAAAAAAATAAAACATGACAGATAATATAGAAGACACTTCACAACCATCTAATGTTGTATCTCTTCCTGATGATATAAAACCTGAAGACTTTCCTGAGTTACTTGAACAAACACTTGTTTCCTTTAATGATGGTGATGTTATTGAGGGAACTATTGTTCGGGTGGATAGAAATGAAGTCATGGTAGATGTAGGTTATAAATCTGAAGGAGTTATTCCGTCTAGAGAACTTTCAGTTAGAAAAGGTGTTAATCCTAAGGAACTTGTGAACGAAGGTGAGAAAATACAGGCTTTAGTTCTTGATAAAGAGGATGATGAAGGAAGATTAATACTATCTGTTAAAAGAGCAGTATATGAAAAAGCGTGGGGTGACATTCAAAAAGTATCTGATGACAAATCTTCCATAAAGGGAACTGTTATTGAGTCAGTCAAAGGTGGTTTAATAGTAGATATTGGTGTAAGAGGTTTTCTACCAGCATCTTTAATTGATGTAAGAAGAGTTAAAGAGCTCTCTTCTTACATTGGTGAAGAAATTGAGGCTAAAATTCTTGAACTTGATAGACAAAGAAATAATATTGTTTTATCTCGTAAAGCTCACCTTGAGGAAGAGATGTCTGAAGAGAGGCAGGGATTTCTTGATGATCTTCAAGTAGGGGATATTAAAGAAGGAAAAATCTCTTCAATTGTTAGTTTTGGTGCTTTTGTTGATATTGGGGGCATGGATGGTTTAGTTCACGTATCTGAACTTTCTTGGAGACATGTTGAAAATCCAAATGAAATCGTCAAAGTTGGAGACACCGTAACTATTAAAGTTTTAGAAATTGATAATGATAAAGAAAGAATCTCTCTATCTATTAAACAAGTCAAAGAAGATCCCTGGTTAGATTTCGAACTTCATTACAAGGAGAGTGATGTTGTTGAGGGAGAAGTTACTAAAGTCGTCCCATTTGGTGCATTTGTCACAATAGGTAAAGGTGTTGAAGGATTAGTACATGTTTCAGAAATATCCTCCGATAAAGTTGACTCACCTGAGCTAGCACTTGCTCTTGGTCAAAAGGTACAAATAAAAATTACAGAACTAGATATTGAAAAGCGAAGAGTTAATTTATCAATTAAACAAGCAGATCCTAATTGGAAAGAAGAAGAGTCAAGCAAAAAGGCACCTAAAACGCACTCAAGTGAATCTGAAGATGATTCACCTAAACGTCAAAAAGTTGAAGGTGTTGACGAATCACTAGAAAATATTCTTCAAGAACTTAAAGAAAGAGGAATTGGAAACTCCTAGGATTATTTTTTTATTAGCTTAATCTTTAATTATGGCTAAAAAAGTAATTATCATAACTGGACCAATAGGTAGTGGTAAAAGCACAGCTACCCAATATTTGAATAGTCTTGGTTTTAAAACTATTGATTTGGACATTGTATCTAATAATATTTTGAATTCTTCCGAATCCTTAAGCTTTTTAGAGAACTACTTTCCAACAACTGTAGAGAAAAATTTTATCAATAAGGAGACTCTGGCAAGTATCGTTTTTAACGATAGAGAAAAATTAACTATCTTGGAAGACTTTTTACATCCTCAAGTATTAACAAAATTACAAGAAATAATATCCGAATCAGAGGGAGTTATTTTTGTAGAAGTATCAGCACCAAGAAACCTTCAAAATGATTTTGATTGTTTAGTTATATTTGCACCTGAACACACTAGAAAAGAGAGATTAAAAAAACGAGGAATGGAAATTCTAGATATTGAGAATCGAATTAATTCACAAAAAGATGGAGAATGGTGGTTATCTCTTGGCACTGTTTTACACAATCAAGATTTAAATAATCTTTACAGCGAAATTGATAAATATTTGCATATAAACAATTTACATTGAACCCTAATAGTTAAGACAGATTTATCAAATTGGTATAATTATTCATGAACAAGTTTGAAGTAATTTCCGAGTTTGATCCTAAAGGTGATCAGCCAAATGCAATTAATGAACTTTACGACGGAATCAATAAGGGAAAAAATTTTCAAACTCTTAAAGGGATTACTGGGTCTGGTAAATCTGCGACAATAGCTTGGCTTATTGAGAAAACACAATTACCTTCATTAGTTCTAGCTCCAAATAAAGCTTTGGCTGCACAGTTAGCAAATGAATTTAAACAGTTTTTCCCCAACAATAGAGTTGAATATTTTGTGTCTTACTATGACTACTACCAACCTGAAGCTTACGTTCCTAGAACAGATACATTTATTGAAAAAGATGCAAATATCAATGAAGAAATAGACAGATTAAGACATTCTGCAACAAGTGCACTTTTGTTAAGAGAAGATGTGATCGTTGTATCTTCTGTATCTTGTATTTATGGCCTTGGGTCGCCATTAGAGTATAGAAATAAACTAATTCCAATTATAAAAAATAAAGAATTTGAAATTGATGATTTATTATCACAACTAATTAAACAGCAGTATATTAGAAACGACTTAGTAGTACAAAGAGGATCATTTAGACTTAGGGGTGACACTTTAGATATTTTCCCAGTTTACGAAGAGACTATTTTTCGTATTGAATTCTTTGGTGATGAGGTTGAAAATATTTCTAGAATTGACCCAACAACCGGAGAAGTTCTTGAAAAGTTAAGTGAGTTGGCAATTTTACCTGCTTCACATTATGTAATATCTGATGATTCTAGAAAAGACGCACTTAAAGAAATTTCAAAAGACATGGAACTGCAAATTAAAAAATTCCAAGAAGAAAACAAATTACTTGAAGCACAACGTATTGAACAAAGAACGAAATATGACATAGAGATGTTATCAGAACTTGGAGTGTGCTCTGGTATTGAAAACTATTCAAGATATTTCGATGGTCGCAAACAAGGTGAAGCACCTTTTACATTATTAGATTTTTTTCCAGAAGAATTTTTAATGGTTGTTGACGAAAGTCATATAGCTATTCCACAGATAAGGGGACAGTACGAAGGGGATAAATCAAGAAAAAGTACTTTAGTAGATTATGGATTCAGACTACCTTCCGCACTTGATAATAGGCCATTAAAATTTGATGAATGGAAAGATAAAGTCAATAAAGCTGTTTTAGTTTCAGCAACTCCTGGAAAATGGGAAAATGAGAACTCAGAAAAATTTATTGAACAAGTCATAAGACCTACGGGATTGTTAGATCCTAAAATTCAAATTAAAAGTAGTCATAATCAAATCAAAGATTTGTTAAATGAAATTAACAGTGTAGTTAACAATGGTAATCGAGTCCTTGTTACAACACTTACAAAAAAAATGAGTGAGGCACTAAGTGATTTCCTATTAAAAGCTGGTATTAAAACAAGATACCTTCATTCCGACATTGATACGTTAGAAAGAATAGAAATTCTAAGAGACTTAAGAAAAGGTGAATTTGATGTATTGGTAGGTATAAATCTTTTAAGAGAGGGCTTAGATTTACCAGAAGTACAATTAGTTGCAATTCTTGATGCCGATAAAGAGGGTTTTTTAAGATCAGAAACAAGTTTAATTCAAACAGTAGGTAGAGCAGCACGTAATCAGGATGGATATGTCATTATGTATGCAGATAAAATCACTGACTCAATGAAAAAAACCATAGATGAAACTGAAAGAAGAAGAAAGCTTCAAGAAATTCATAATATAAAAAACAATATAACACCAACAACAATTCAAAAAAATATTACTGATATTTTAGAAATGGTTGAAAAGAGTAGGGCATCCAATCCTTCTAGAATTAGTACAGCTGATTTAAATATAAAGGAAGCATCAAAAAAAGATTTAATAAAAATTTCTAAAAATATAGAACACGAAATGAAGCTAGCGGCTGATTTATTAGAGTTTGAACTTGCTGCTAGATTGAGAGACGAACTAAAAGAATTAAGAAAAGAAATTCAAGAAATAGTCGAATGAAAGAAGATATTTTAAAAATCAGAGGAGCTAAGGAGCATAATCTTAAAAATGTATCTGTAGACATCCCAAAAAATAAATTAGTTGTTATAACTGGTCTTTCAGGTTCCGGAAAATCTTCCTTAGCTTTCGATACTATATATGCTGAAGGTCAAAGAAGATATGTTGAGAGCCTTTCTGCTTATGCAAGACAATTTCTTGGTCAAATGGAAAAACCTAATGTTGAAAGTATTGAAGGTCTATCACCTGCTATTGCCATTGACCAAAAAACATCGTCTCGGAGTCCAAGATCTACAGTTGGAACAGTTACAGAGGTTCATGATTACTTAAGGTTACTTTGGGCAAGAATTGGTATTAGTTATTGTCCTAACTGCAATAATAAGATTGAAAAGCAATCTGTAAATTTTATCGTAAATCAAATTATGAATTTTGGTGAAGGATCAAGTATTGATATTTTAGCTCCTGTAGTGAAATCAAGAAAAGGTGAGTTTGAATCACTTTTTAAAGATTTACAAGCTCAAGGATTTTCCAGAGTTCTAGTTGATGGTGAATTAATCAGGTTAGAAGATACACAAAGACTTGATAGATATTTTAATCATGATATTTCAGTTGTAATTGATCGAGTAAAGTTAAAAAAAACGCCGGGTAGAAGGTTACCTCAATCAATAGAAACTGCACTTGAACTCACATCTGGATTGGTTGATATCAGTTTTAATCAAAAAATTTATTCTTATAGTCAAAATCTCGGTTGTCTCAAATGTGGTCTTTCATATGACAAATTAGAACCTCGTGATTTTTCATTTAACTCACCTTTTGGTGCTTGTAATTCATGCAATGGTTTAGGTGTAAGTTATGAAATAGATGAAAACCTACTAGTAAAAGATTTTGATTTAACAATTAATGAAAATGTATTTCCTGATATGTCAACACGAAAATATTTTAGAGCTCAAATATATGGTGTTTGTGAACATTTTGATATTCCTATGGATATCCCATATAAAGATTTAACTCGTGATCAAAAAGATATTCTTTTTCATGGTTCTAATGGAGAAAATACGATAATAAGATATACAAATAGATTTGGTAATTCAAGAGTTTGGCATCGTCCTTATAGAGGCATAGTTACAACATTTAAAAAAAATTATGAAGAAACTACATCTGATCACGCACGTGAGTACTACAAACAATTCATGAGGGAACTTGATTGTAAAATATGCGAAGGAGAAAGATTAAATAAAAGGTCACGGTTAGTAAAAGTTAAAGGACTAACCTTAGGAAAGCTAAATAGTTTATCTATATCAAATGCGTTGGAAATTATCAAAAATTTAAAACTTACTGGAAGTGATAAAGAAATCGCATTACCTATTGTCAGAGAAATAATTGAAAGACTGACATTTTTAAATGAGGTTGGTTTAAGTTATCTCCAATTAAGCAGGGGTGCAGCATCCTTATCCGGTGGTGAGGCCCAAAGAATCAGGTTAGCAACACAAATTGGTTCAGGATTAACCGGTGTTCTATATGTACTAGACGAACCATCAATAGGACTTCATCAATCTGACAATATAAAATTAATCGAGACTTTAGTACGATTAAAAAACTTAGGTAACACAGTCCTAGTAGTAGAACATGATGAAGAAACAATGAAATCATCTGATCATTTAATTGATATTGGATGGGGCGCTGGAGAACAGGGAGGTCAGATTGTAGCTGAAGGAAATTGGGAAAAGGTATCCAAAAATTTAAAATCTTTAACTGGACAATATTTATCTGGTAAGCAAAAAGTTTCGTATCCAAATGTAAGAAGAAAAAGCAATGGGAATAAAATTACAGTAAGGGGAGCTAAAGAAAATAATTTAAAAAATTTGACTGTAGATTTTCCATTGGGGCAATTTATTTCCGTAACAGGAGTTTCTGGAAGTGGAAAATCAACTTTAGTTTCTGAGATATTATCTAAATCTATACAAAACGAATTTTCCAAAAATTTAATAATTCCAGGACTTCACAAAAATGTATCAGGTTTGGATAATATTGATAAATTAATCGAAATTGATCAGTCACCAATTGGAAGAACCCCAAGATCAAATCCTGCAACATACTCCGGAGTTTTTGATCAAATTAGAAATCTTTTTTCTCAAGCTGAAGAATCTAAAATTAGAGGTTATAAACCAGGAAGGTTTTCATTTAACGTTCCTGGAGGAAGATGTGAATACTGTAAAGGTGATGGAAATATTAAAGTTGAAATGTATTTTTTACCCGATATTTATGTTGTTTGTGACGAATGTGAAGGCTCAAGATATAATCCTGAAACTTTATCTATTCGATGGAAAGGCTATAACATTGCTGAAATTCTTGATTCAACTGTTGAGAGCGCACTCCAAATATTTGAAAACCAACCAAGTATATTTAGAATTATAAAAACTTTAGATGATGTTGGACTATCTTATATAAAACTTGGCCAAGCAGCTACTACATTATCTGGGGGAGAAGCACAAAGAGTAAAACTTGCAAAAGAGTTAAGTAAGAGATCTACTGGGAAAACAGTATATATTCTTGATGAACCCACTACAGGCCTCCACTTTGCTGATGTTGATAAACTACTAGAAGTTCTACATCTTTTAGTTGATAAAGGTAATACTGTCATAGTTATTGAACATAATCTCGACGTCATTAAAAATTCAGATTGGATTATTGACTTAGGCCCAGAAGGAGGAGAGAAGGGGGGAAATATAGTAGTAGAAGGTACACCTGAAAATATTTCAAAATCTAAATCGTCTTTAACTGGACAGCATTTAAAAGAAGTACTTAAAAATGGATAAATTAGATAATAAGCAAATACCTGATAAACCTGGAATTTACATATTTAAAGATAAATACAGAGAGCCTATTTATGTTGGAAAAGCAAAGAATCTGAGAAAAAGAGTTATTACATATTTTGGTAATAACACTTCATGGAAAATTAAACGATTAGTCAATGAAGCAAAAGAGATATCTTTCGTAGTTTCACAAAATGAAGCGAATGCTTTACTGGCTGAGTATTCATTTATTCAAGAATTTAAGCCTAAATATAATGTTCAATTTAAAGATGACAAGTCGTATCCCTATGTGACCATAAGCAACGATTTATGGCCAAGAGTTTATGTTTCAAGAAATATAAATAAAAAAAATATAAACTTCGGTCCTTATCCATTTATAGGTGCTGCACGCCGTTCTTTAGACCATTTAATAAATATATTTCCAGTTAGAACATGCTCGAACAATACATTTGAAAGACATAAAAAATTAAATAAGCCGTGCTTACTTTATGAAATAGAAAAATGCTCTGGACCCTGTGTTGACTATGTTGCTAAAGACGAATATCAAACAATGATTGCCAACATTAAAGAATTCTATAGAGGTAATTCTGATCAGTACATTAATGACAAAGTACAAGAAATGAAATATCAATCAGACAATCAGCAATATGAGAATGCACAAAAAACCAAAAATATCATTCAGCATTTAGAAAATGCCAGAGTTACACAAACATTAATGACAGCAAATGATAAAAATGTAGATGTTATTGGAATTGATATTGGAAATTATGATGTAGTTTTAACATGTTTAATTATTCGAAATGGAAGAATTACTGGAGAAATTAAGAAGAATTTAGAACCCATAGACGTTAATGATGTCGAAACTTATTTGCCTCAAATTATTATTAATATGTTTGAAAACCATACACCATCAAATGAAATTCTGATTAGTCATGAGTTTAGTTTGATAAATGTTATCGAGGAAAAACTAAAACAAAGGTGGAATAAAAGTATTAAATTAGTGAACCCAAAACGAGGATGGAAAAAAGATTTATTAGCTACAGCAATTGAAGACGCAAAAGAACTTAGAAGGGTTGCTGACTTAAAAAGAAGATCTGACTTAGAGTTTCGTTCACTATCTTTAGAACAGTTAAAAAATAAATTAAATTTAAAAAATATTCCATACAGAATTGAAGCTTATGATATTTCGAACCTCGGTGATAAATTTCGAGTTGGCTCAATGGTTGTTATGGAAGACGGTTTAGTAAAACCTTCAATGTATAGAAAATTTCATATAAAAACATTTAAGGGTCAGGATGATTTTAAATCAATCGAAGAAGTTATATTTAGAAGATTAAAACGACTCACTAATACAAGTGAGAAAGATCAAAGCTTTCGCAGGTCCCCAGATTTAATTTTAATTGACGGAGGAAAAGGTCAATTGTCTAAAGCAAAGAGTGTAATCGATCATTTCCAATTAGATTTAGATGTATTGGGATTAGCTAAAAAAGATGAAGAGATATATTTGCCCTTTTCTAAAAACTCTATTTTATTAAATAAAGACTCGGAGGCTTTGTATGTATTACAAAATATTAGAGATGAAGCACATAGAGTTGCTATAAATGAAAATCGAAGATTACGTTTAAAAGATTTGGATATTAATAATTTATTATCAATTAAAGGAGTTTCAGAAGAATCAATTAATCAATTGATTATTAATTATAAGACACTAGATAATATCTCTTCAGCATCCCTTAATGATCTAGAAAAACAGTTAACTAAAGTAGAAGCTGAAAAGGTCTTCAATTATTTTAGTTCATAAATAACGTCCTTTTAATTTACTATTTCAATCTAGAATGTTGATAAGTAAAATAAACACGAGGAATTTATGGCATCAAAAAGACCCGAAGTTTTACTGTTAGTCGGCATGTCTGGCGCTGGTAGATCTTCTAGCTCAAATGTATTTGAAGACCTTGGTTATTATGTAATCGAAAATCTTCCAGCTGATTTAGTTGAATCTGTAGTCAATTCTAATGACGTAACTGAAACTAATAAACAATTAGTACTTACCATTGATGCTAAAGACACTTCTGCACAATCCGAACTAAAGCAAAGTATTGATAAATTGAATCAGTCTGGTGTTTTAACGAGAATAATATTTCTTGATGCAGATAATGAAACACTATTAGAAAGATATGAAGAAAACAGAAGACCTCATCCTATGGGTAAGGATTCAATATCTCAATCTGTAAAAGCTGAAAGAGAGTTACTAAAACCTATTAGAGAAATCTCTGATCAAGTTATTGACACTACAGATATGAATGTTCATGAATTAAGAAAAAGAATAATTGAAGGCTTCCAAGATGACACTTCAAGTCAAGATCTCAAAATTTCTGTTACTTCTTTTGGGTTTAAAAATGGTACCCCAAGAGATGCAGATATTGTATTTGATGTTAGATTCTTACCCAATCCCCATTGGAGGGAGGAACTAAGAGCATCAACAGGACAATCACCAATGGTAAGAAACTATGTTTTATCTTTTGAAGACGCACAAGTCTTTCTAAATAAAATAAAAGATATGGTTGAATTTTTACTTCCACGTTTTATTTCAGAAGGAAAGTCATACGTGGGAATAGCAATTGGTTGTACTGGTGGAAAACATAGAAGTGTTGTTATGGCTGAGGAAGTAACAAAATGGCTAAAAGGTGAAAACAATGATGCTGTTGTCCTTCATAGAGATATGAAGGAATCTTAACTTGTATTTCCCTATATATTCCAAGTTTAAAATTTTTCATAACTTGATACAAGAAAACTTTCAATGACAGAGATGATATCAAATGTCAATGATTTAGGCAATGTTCTAATTAGATCTGATTTAAATGTCCCAATAATAAATGGCAACATTACTGATGATTATAGAATTTATAAATCTATGGAAATATTAGATAAAATAATGGATAATTCAAAAACAATTACTTTTTCAAGTCACCTGGGAAGACCTAAAAAAAAAGGCTTAGATTTCACTCTTGAACCCGTAGCTAAAAGAATGTCGGAAATTCTTAATAAAAAAGTAAATTTTATTGACGAACTGTACGGTAAAAAAGTAAAAGAAAGCTTACAAAGTGCAGATTATAAGATAAATCTTATTGAAAATTTAAGATTTGATGAAGGTGAAGTTAATAATAGTGATGAATTTGCAAAAAATGTAACAAATCCATTCGACTCTTATATTTTTGATGCATTTGGTGCATCACATAGAAATCATTCATCTGTAGTTAGTTTTGGAAAATACTTAAATTCCTACCAAGGTCCCTTAATGGGTAAAGAAATCGAACAGTTGGATAAATTATTATCTAACGAAAAAAATGGTTATGTAGTTTTACTCGGAGGAGCTAAAATTTCTGACAAACTTAACTTAATTGAAAACTTACTTCCTAAAGTCGAACACTTATTAATCGGAGGAGGTATGTGTTTTACATTTTATAAATCCATGGGTTATGAAATTGGAAAATCTTTATTGGAAGATTCATTTATATCGGAAGCTAATAAGCTTTTAAATTCTGAACACGGTCATAAAATTATTCTTCCAACAGATTTTGGAGTCACTGAATTAATTGAAAGTCAATCAAGGGAAGATTTAAATATTGAACATTTTAATAATAAGCATATTGGTATTGATATAGGCCCAAACACGGTTTCTTTATTTTCTGATTATTTACTTTCATCTAAAAATATATTTTGGAATGGACCAATGGGCATATTTGAAATTGATAATTTTAGTAAAGGAACAAGAGAGATTACTAGAATTATTGCTAAATCTTCTGCTTATACATGTATTGGAGGAGGAGATTCAGTAAGTGCTGTAAATAAATTTTCAAATTTAAAATATTTTAACCACATTTCGACTGGAGGAGGTGCCTCCTTGGAATATCTTGAAGGAAAAAAATTACCAGGAGTAAATATTTATAATTCTCTTATAATTTGATAATGAAAAAAATAATAATTGGTAACTGGAAATTAAATCTCGATCATTTAGAAGCAATTCAACTTTTGCAAAAAATTAATTATTCATTGCCTGAAAGTATTGAAGATAATATTGAAATCGTTTTGTCTCCTTCATTTACCTCTATTAGGTCATTACAGACAGTAATAAGCTCTGATAAGCTTAAAATAAAACTTTCATCACAGAATGTATCTCAATATTCTTCTGGAGCTTATACAGGAGAAATATCTGCTGCTCAATTAAAAAAATTGGAAATTGAATATGCAATAGTAGGACATTCCGAAAGGAGAACATTATTCAATGAAGTTGATTCAGTAGTTAATGATAAAGTTAATAGACTAATTGATAGTGACATAGTGCCAATATTTTGTTTTGGTGAGTCAATAGATGAGAGAAAATCTGGTACTTATTTAAATTTTATTGAAAATCAAATTGATGAGGGATTAAAAGGCCTAAGGAAAGATAAGGTAAATAAATTAGTTGTTGCTTATGAGCCTATATGGGCGATAGGTACTGGTGAAGTAGCCTCACTTGAAAATATTGTTGAAGTTCTAGATTATGTTAAGAATATCATCAAGAAAAAACCATTTTTCAATGACGATAATATTAAATTTATATATGGTGGAAGCGTATCTCCAAACAATGCTGAGGATATTTTAAATTCAAAAATAGTTGATGGTGCATTAGTAGGTGGAGCTTCTTTAGATGCCTCTAAGTTTATAGAAATTATTAAAGCAGTGGAATTATGAACTTAGTATTTGTTAGGCATGGACAAAGTATTTGGAATTTAGAAAACCGATTTACTGGCTGGGTAGATATAGGGTTATCTGACAAAGGACAAGAAGAAGCAATTCAGGCAGCTAGAACTTTAAAAGACAGAAATTTTATTCCAGAAATATGTATGACCTCTTTTCTTGAAAGGTCAAAATCGACAGCAAGCTTAATAATTGAAAATCTAAATGGCGAAGACACATTAGAAATTGAAAGAAAAGAAATCTGGCAATTAAATGAGAGACATTATGGATCGTTACAAGGATTAAATAAATTAGAAACTACAAAAAAATATGGCGAAGAACAAGTACATTTATGGCGTAGAAGTTTTACTACAGTTCCACCTCTTGTTGAGCCTGGATCTGAATATGATCCAAATACAAATTTAGTTTATAAAGGAATTGGTAATGAGTTACCACTAGGGGAATCTTTAAAAGATGTTGTAGACAGAGTCTCCTTAACACTCAATGATATTTTAGAAGTATCGATTAAAACAAACACTCTTGTTGTTGCGCATGGAAACAGCATCAGAGCAATGGTAAAAATATTAGATAATCTCAGTGATTTAGAAATTGTTGACGTAAATATTCCTACTGGAATACCACTAGCGTATAATATTACTAAATCATCAGTTGAAAAAATTGGATATTTGGAGGATGAAAAAATATTATTAAAACTTCAGAAAGAAGTTGAACTTCAATCTAAATTAAATGGTGAGGAAGGCTAATCTTTTATCTATGGATACAATTACTGCAATATTAATAACAGTCCACATTATTATTTCAATAGCTTTGATAGCTCTCGTACTACTTAACAGTGGTAAAGGTGGAGGGTTATCTGATATGCTTGGCGGACCTGGTTCATCAGGAAATATTGGCCAAACATTAGCTGAAAGGAACCTGAGCAGGATTACAGCTGTAGTAGCTCTACTTTTTGCCGCTACAACTCTATCCTTATTTTGGTTTCTTGATTGAGTTTGCGCGGGTGGCGGAACTGGTAGACGCGCAGGATTAAGGATCCTGTGGGGTAAAACCCGTGGAGGTTCGAGTCCTCTTCCGCGCACAAACTATGTACAAAAATATTACAGCTATAGTAAATGATCCTGACGTAACTTTAGGAACTATAACACCCGAAATACACTTAGAGTACGCATGGGATGTGGATTGGGATACGTTACCACTGAGTAATAAATATATTATTCTTGGTGGACACATGGGAGCTTACGATACAGATAAATTTCCCTATTTAGATTATGAAAAAAAGTGGTTAAAAAAAGCAATAGAAAACAAAACACATATCCTAGGAATATGCCTAGGAGCCCAGCTGATTGCAGATTCTATGGGTGGAAGAGCATATCTTGCCAATCAAATTGAATTTGGATTTAAAAATTTAGAATTCTTCAGTAGTGATAGTATTTACGACAGTTTCAAAAACCTAAATGTTTTCACTTGGCATAGAGATACATTTGATTTACCCCCTAATGCTGAATTAATTGCACAATCTGATTTTCCTCAAATTTTTACATTAAATAATGTTGTTGCTTTACAGTTTCATCCTGAAATAGAATTAGAGTTATTTAATTTATGGTATTCAAGCGATATTTCAAAACATGAATTAAAAGGTTATCCAGTTGATTCCGAGGTTTTATATTTAAAAGATAATTTAAGTAAGTTGAGAACTAATATGAATGAATTCCTAAATCGATGGATTGCGTTATAAATTTTTTAATTGTTTCTGGACAAAATTATTAAGAATTTCATATTTTTTATATAAATCATTTTCATCAATAATTAAATATCTTGTATCAAGGTCTAGTGGGGTAGTAATGCACAGTTCATGTAACTTCCTTAACCTATTTTCGTTATTTACTATAAATTCAGGTATTGCTAAGTTGATACCACTCTCAATTAATTTAGCTATTAATCTAGATACGTACTTTTCTAATATTGCTAATTCATCGATACTAGGTGGTAAGCCAATCTCGTTAAATTCTTCAACACTGCTGAATGGATATTCAGAATTAATTGATATTTTTTTTAACTTATGTTGCTTAAGGCATTCAATAATAATTAATTGTTCAGCATTAGATATATCTTGATGTTCAATAATTCTTACTTCTGAAACTGTTTGATGTAATTCCTCTAAATTTTTAGAAACCAAAAAATTTTTATCGTCTTTAATTGCATCTCCTATTAATAAAAGATACCTGGGTTCAAAAACCCTCAAAGCAGATATTTCAGTAGGGAAATAATTAATACCTGCACCAAAAATTGGAAAATCAACTAACATTATTGCTGTTAAATATCATAAGAGACTTTTATAAATAATGAGAATTGAAGACGAAATAAAATTAACTTTTGACGATGTCTTGATAAGACCTAAAAGAAGTACCTTGATATCAAGGTCTGAAGTTCATCTTGAACGATCTTTTAAATTTAAACATACAGAGTCAATATGGAATGGTGTTCCGATTATATCGGCAAATATGGATACAACAGGAACATTTGAAACCGCTATATCACTCCAAAAACATAAAATGATTACTGCCATTCACAAATTCTATACTGTTGATGATTGGAAGAATAATATTTCCAAATTAGATCCTAACTACATAGCTGTAACTGTTGGACAATCAGATGAGGATTTAGAGTTAGCTAGAAATATTTTTAATCTTAATAATGAAATTAAATTTTTGTGTATTGATGTAGCTAATGGTTATCGGGAAGACTTTATTAATGCTGTTAAAAAATATAGAGTCACATTTAATGAAAAAATTATTATAGCTGGAAACGTAGCCACAAGGGAAATGACAGAAGCTTTGATACTTGCTGGTGCAGACATTGTAAAGATTGGAATTGGCCCCGGTTCTGTTTGCACTACTAGAAGTGTTGCAGGGGTAGGGTATCCTCAACTCTCGTCTATATCAGAGTGTTCCGATGCTGCTCATGGATTAGGTGGACATGTAATGGCTGATGGTGGATGTAAATTTCCAGGAGATGTTTCAAAAGCTTTTGGTGCAGGAGCAGATTTTGTTATGTTGGGAGGCATGTTTGCTGGCCATGAAGAATCTGGTGGGGAATTAGTTTCTGATGATGATGGAGTTATGTATAAAGATTTTTATGGAATGTCTTCAACCAAAGCACAGCAAACATATTATGGAGATTTAGCAGAACACAGAGCTCCTGAAGGAAAAAAAGTAAGATTAAAGTTTAAAGGGCCTATTGATACAACAATACAGTCAATTCTCGGAGGAGTCCGCTCAGCATGTTCATATGTCGGAGCAAAAACCCTAAAAGATCTTCCAAAATGTACAACTTTTATAAGAGTAACTCAAACTACCAATGAAATATTTACAACATTTGAAAATCATTGAAAGTAAAAATCTACACTAAAGATAATTGCATTTGGTGTGACAGAGCAAAGGGACTTTTAAATGCACATTCAATTGACTTCAATGAAGTTGACTTGTCTAATGATATTGAACGGCAAAATTTCTATAAAAAAATAGGAGATAATGTAAAAACAGTTCCTCAGGTTTATATTGACGATAAAAGAATTGGGGGATATCCACAATTAAAGGAATGGTTGAATGAGTAATCAGGATTCAGCCAAAACTGTTTTTCTTGCTTTGTCAGTCAATTTTTTTATTGGAGTAATAAAATCTTTTGTGGCAGTAATTACAAGTTCAAGTGCTATGTTTTCTGAAGCGGTCCATTCTTTTGTTGACTCATTTAATCAATTTTTATTATGGTTTGGTATCAAACAATCTAAAAAAAGCAATCCAAAACTTTATCCACTAGGAAGAGGTAAAGAAGAATATTTTTGGACACTTGTTGTAGCTGTATTAATTTTTACAATTGGTGGGTTGGTGTCTCTTGAACATGGTATTGAGGCTCTGAGTCATCCTAAAAAATTAGATAATCTATTTATCTCAATTTCAATACTGTCGGTATCGATTGTATTAGAATCGTATGTTTTAGTTAAAGCCGTGAAGAAATTAAGAAAAAACAGAGATACAAAATCGATATTAAAACTATTAAAACAATCAAATGATGGACCTTTAATTGCTATAGTAGTTGAAGATTTTGCAGCAACATTGGGTTTAATATTTGCGCTTATTGGTACGTTACTAACTTTCTTTACTGGCAATTCCTTTTATGATGCTGCTAGTGCAATATTAATTGGTATTTTATTAATGATTTCTGGTCTTTTCTTAGGTTACGAAATGAAACATTTAATAACTGGTGAAACTGTAAATGTAAAGATTTCAAATGTCCTTCAATCAGAAATTAATAAATTTGATAAAGTTAAGAAAATAATCAAAACAAATTTAGTATCAGTCGGTGCTGATAAATATTTGGCAATTGTTCATATTGATTATCTTGATTCATTAACCGATATTGAAATTGTAGAACTAAATAGGAAAATACAAACACAAGTAATAGATATTGAACCTAGATTTTTACACTTATACTTAATCCCTGCTTAAATAAAAACATGGAAGTTAAAAAAAATCATTTATCAGATGAACAACTAGAGGTTACTCAAAACTGTGGAACGGAGCCTCCATTTTCTGGAAAATTACTTAATGAAAAAAGAGAGGGAACGTATTTGTGTGTTGTTTGCAGGGAAACCTTGTTTGAGTCTAATACAAAGTTTGAATCAGGTTCTGGATGGCCAAGTTTTTTTGATGCAATAGAACATAAAATAAACCGAAAAAAAGATTTTTCGCATGGAATGGTGAGAATCGAAATAACATGTGCTTTTTGCCGCGCACACCTAGGTCATGTTTTCAATGATGGACCCGCACCTTCTGGCCAGCGATATTGTGTAAATTCACTAAGTATGGAGTTTTTACCAAATGAATAAAGTATATGTTGATCAAAACTGTTCTATATGTTCATCCTATGGTGAGTGGATAAGTAAACAAAATAATCAACTAGTGATTGAAAGTCATGAAATGCTATCTAGACAAGAGTATGAATTAGATACCTTAGTTTTTAAGACATCTTCAAAAAATTATTATTATTCAGATGCCGTAATTATGTCAATCGCTTCATTAGGGAAATTTTATAAGCTTATTTATATTCTTAAAATATTTCCTAAAAAACTTCGAGATTATGTCTATAAAGTGCTTTCTAAAAATAGATATTTATTTAATTGAAATATATAAACAAACTTAAACAAAACAAACTGTTTCGAGCTTTTATCATTTTTTCAATTTTTCGTTTTTTCTATGGATTCTTTATACTTTTCACTTCCTATTTAATTACAACAAGTTTTGATGATGGCTTATTAATAACTGCTGGATTTTTATTAGTAAGTGTTTTTACTTCGAGAGTATTATTTAAGAAGTTTAAATTAAAATTTAATCTCTAAAATTACCAAAATTTAATGGAGTTTCTAAATTTGAATCTTTAATCAGCGTAATTGCTTCTTGTAAATCATCTCTTTTTTTGCTTGTTACCCTTATAGTTTCATTTTGATAAGAACATTGAATTTTTTTATTACTTTTCTTTAATAATGTAATTATTTCTTTTGAAGTTGATTGGTCTATTCCTGATTTTAAATTATAAGTTCGTTTTACTTCAGATGGTAACGTTTCATCCTTTGCATCTCCTAAAAATTTTATAGAAACACTTCTTTTTACAAACTTTTCTTTCAATACCTGTTCAGCAGCAAGCATTCTATCTAAAGTGCTACTTTTTAATAAAATGGAATTTTCCATTAAACTTATCGATGTTTTCGTATCTCTAAAGTCGTATCTATTAGATATTTCCCTATGACACTGGTCAACAGCGTTAGTTACTTCTTGCTTGTTGAATTCTGAAGATATATCAAATGTTGCCATATTTGTACTATAACTATTTTAGAATTCTATTAGCTAAAATCATCCCTGCAAATGCTAATAATACAGATAGCACTAACGATAAAAGTATATAAATTAACGACTGTAAATTACTTTCATTTTGTAGATTTATTACATCATAAGAAAATTGAGAGAAAGTTGTAAATCCACCAAGAACTCCAGCAAGAAAAAAAATATTAAAATATTCACTTTTATCTTTTGCAATAATAATAAAGAAGCCAAATAAAAACGAACCTATTGTATTTACTAAAAGAGTACCAATGTGATTAAACGTGTATATTTGGGATATTAAGTTAACTAAATATCTAAGAAGTGATCCAATTCCTCCTCCAAAAAAAACCAGTAAACTATTAATTAACATTATGTTGTCTTATTGCTTCATACATTACAATGCTGACTGAGTTTGCTAAGTTTATGCTTCTAGAGTTAGATTGCATAGGAATTGTAAGTTGATCATACTTATTTCTAATGTCATCTGGTAGTCCAACTGATTCCGGACCAAATATTAGAAAATCATACATGTTCAAACTTGAATTCCAGTATGGCTCTGTTGCTTTTGAGGTAAGGCTACATAGCTTAGCCCCTTTATTCATATCAATAAATTCTTCCCATGTTTCATAGGTTTTAGCAGCTGCTAAGTCATGATAATCTAGACCCGCTCTTCTAATTTTATTTTCTTGCATATTAAATCCAAATGGCTTTACAAAATTAACAGGAACACCAGAATTAGCTGAAAGCCTTATTATTGCTCCTACATTTCCTGCTATTTCCGGGCTGTAAACAACAATTTCCATTATCTAATTATATTGGTATTTAACTTACTTGAGCTATGTAAAATATTTATGTGAGAGAAATTACAAAATTATTTATACCAAGTTTTAAGTCACTCAGATATGTTTTTAATGAGACAAATAAAACTTCTATTTCTAGAGAGAGATTTATTGATTTTTTAAAAACATTTGGTTTACTGCTACTGGTTATTAATTCTTTTTCTTTTTTAGATATTAATTATTCAGGAGGAGAGTACTTAATAATTAACAATTCATACATCTCATCTAATATCACAATTATTACATGGTTTACGGTTGGATTACCTATATTTATATTCTCTATGGGGTTTACCAATTTGATTGCTTGGTATTCTAATGTTGGTAGAGACGGCAGCCAATGGAATTATTTAGTCGATAGAATAAATAGTTTATTAGGCCCAGTTTTAGTTTTAATTTTTTCTGTTTCTATAGTTCTTAATGTTTTACTAAGAACTAACTTAATACCAAATTATCTTACTACTAAAGAAGATGGTGTAATTTCATTAGTTGAATTTACTTTATGGCCACTTTGGTTAGTTTCAATTTATATGGTTATGGTTATGTTCGCTCCGCTAACAATATACCTTCATAAAAAATATCCTTATTTAACCTTGTTGGTATTTGGGTTAGCTACTTTTTTTATTGATATCATTGAAGTACCAATCAATTATTCCTATATTCAGGTATTTAATTATCTTTTCTTTTGGTTGACCATACACCAGTTGGGCTATTTCTATGCAGATGGAAAAATACAGATTTTAAATAAAAGAATTTATTTTATGTTGGCTTTACTTCTTTACGGGTTTCTTTATTACCAAGTAATTTTTAACAATATTTTATTAAATTTTGCTAATTACAGATTAAATTCAATTGGTAATGAAGACCCACCATCAGCATATTATCTAGTTGTTTCTTTAGCCTTTATATTTTTCTTAATTTCACTTCAGACTTATATTGACAAATTATTAAACAACAGAAAAGTTTGGCTTATTTTCTCTCACGTTCACTCAAATATATACACAATATACTTATGGCATCTTATTTCATTAATCGTTGTTCTCTTATTTAACTTAAACCCGCTGAATGTAATATTTATACATTTATTAGTTACGTTTGTGTTTGGCAATTATGAAAGATTTCAATTCAATCTTTCTCCAAATCTAGTCCAAAGAGTAAATCCTCTTCAACCATGGCCAACACCTATAAAAGCAAGATTTTCATTAAATAACTTTAGCCTTGCATGGGTTTCAACATTTTTAATTCTTTTGGGAATTATTCATCTGACTCTTGGTGGGATTGGTCAAGACGGCTTCTTTAATATTAGAGAATTTTATTTTTTAAGAAGTAATACGTTTGAAGGTATAGGAAGAATTTTAATTGGTGTTTTGTTGTTAAACACCACAGTGAGGGGATCAGAATACAAAAATAAATTATTATTATTGGCAGCATTTTTCATGATTATAGCCATGTTTACAAGACAATTAATTGATGAATCTATTACTAATTTTGAATATGTATTTACAATTTCTATAGTTATTTATTTTCTTTATTTACTCATACCAAAAAGTAACTATAAATTATCCTCTAAGGTCAAATCATTGTGAATTTACCTAAAGGAGAAACCAGACAAGAGCTCTTAAATAGGGCATTTCTGTATGTTTTATTTATAGCTATCTCTGTGCTGATTTTTTTAAGAGTTAAATCCTTACTATTCGATCTATTTGTAGCTATAGTTTTAGCCGCTTTAGCCGAGCCGGTTGTCTATAGGCTATCTAAAAAAGTTAATAGAAAAGCTTCTGCTTTTATAGCTGTATCAATGATTTTACTATTGATCGGTGCTACTTTTTTTTCAATAATACCAATCATGGTTCAAGAAATTTATTTTCTTTCATCACAAATTCCTACTTACTTTGATAATTTTATAAATTACCTTAATGTTGAGGGATTTGCAGTTTCTAGTCAGTCATTAGATTTAGAATCACAATTTAATTCACTTATAAAAGATTACGGAAGCACAGTAGGTTCAAGTGTAGTTTTTGCTGGTCAAGGTTTATTGAGAACTCTTGGACACATTTTTATTATTTTCTTTTTTACGTATTATTTGATAAGTGAAGGTGATGGTTGGAGAGTAAAACTTAAAGAATCACTACCTGAAAACTTATCAAATTCTATTGACCAGGTTTGGACCATTGGGGTCTCAAAAGCTGGTGGATTTATTGTTGCAAAATTTATACTAGGAATATTAGCAAGCATAGTCTTGTCTCTCGCCTTTTTATTAATTGGACTACCTTCGCCAATAGCACTTGGTGTTTCTGCTGGAATTTTATCACAACTCATACCAGTTGTTGGGACCTTTTTAGGTGGATTAGTACCTTTTATTGCTTCTATTTCATTAGGTACTACTTCAATGATTGCAACTGTTGGCGTTTTATTAATCTATCAAGTTATTGAAAACTACTTTATAAGTCCTAGGGTAACTAAATCAACTATGGAAATACATCCAGCAGTTGCTGTATTTTCAACACTTTTTGGAGCGTATACTCTGGGTGGTGTTGGTGCTATATTAGCTCTTCCTGTTGCTGCAACAGTACAAGGTGTTCTTGGAATAATATTAAATAACAGAAAGAATTAAATTTATATGTTTAATTTACCTACTTCCGCAATAAAAGCTTTAGATAGTCTTCTTGAACATATTCAGGAAGAAACAGTTGAGCCTATTGAAGAGTCAATAAAGGGACTAAAGAAAAATTTTAAAGCTGGGAATTATCTTGCTATATCTACTCTTTTTATTCTCATTGGAGCTTCTATGGTTTCAAGTCAAGCATTTGAGGGTCAATTTTTTATTCAAGCACTCATATATTTTTCCTTCGCTCTATTAGCATTATTAAGTTTCGGTATAATTGTTTGGAGGATTTTGAAATGAGTTCTTTTTCAGAAAATTATGATAATTTAAAAAATGAATTAAATAAAGATCAATCCAAATTGATATCTCTTTTATTCTTTGGAATTATATTGGGAAGAGTTTACGAAAAGTTTTTAAAGATAAAAAAGTCAATAAATAGAAGATTTAAATGAGTAAAAATACACAAAAGATAATAGTTATTATTGTTTCGTCGGCAATGGTTATAACTCTATTGTTACCTCTTTTATCAGCATTATAAATTGAGCTTAGATAATAAATTAGTAGTAGTAAAAACTTCTAAAAGTAAATACCTAGCTGTAATAGACGTAGAAAAAGAATTTATTACTAATGAAGGAAAATTTTCTTTTTCAGTTATTACAAACATTCCTTCTAAAGTTCAATCTTCAACTGGTGTTGAATTCAAAATTTATCACCCAACATATAAAGAATTTGTACTTTTGATGAAGAGGGGCCCACAAATAATTTATCCAAAAGATATTGGGCAAATTATTTTAGAAGCTGACATTCATAAATACAGTAATGTTCTAGAAATAGGAACTGGGTCTGGAGCGCTGACTTTATATTTACTGAACATAATAGGAACAGGAGGTTCGTTAATTTCATTAGATGTCAGTAAAAAAAACCAAAGAAGAGCAAAAAAAACTATAGACAGATATATGTCTACTAATGATTTTAAAAATAATTACAACCTTGACTTCATTACGTCTAGCTTGGTGGATTTTAACTATAAAGAATATGCTGAAGTAATTGATACAGTAGTTACAGATGTTCCTGAACCATGGGAATTTTTTGTAAATAACACTATTACTAAAGATTTGAAATGGGTGTCGTATCTTCCCTCCATAAGTCAAATAACTAAATTCAATGAAGTTTTAATAGATAATAAATTTGAAAATATTGAAGTTAAAGAAGTTATTCTTAGGGATTGGGTTGTTGATAAAAAAATAGTTAGGCCAAGTAATAAACTTGTGTCTCATACTGGATTTATAATTTCTGGACGTTATATAAAATATTAAGGTTCAATCATAATGCACTCACCAGGGCATTCTTCAGCTGACTCAACTACAGCTTCTTCTTGTCCTTTTGGTACATTTGCTAGTCCTTCTGCGCCGCCAACATTACCGTTTTCTTCAGAGAATATTTTGTCACCTTCTTTTACATAAAACAGTCCATCGTCTAAACCGACAAAAACATCGGGAGCTATTTCTTCACAAAGGCCATCACCTGTGCATAAATCTTGATCAATCCAAACTTTCATAATGTATATATTACAATAATGTTGACTTAGTATTAATTTTAAAATAGAAAAATTTTTGATATCGGGTGTTTTGTTAAAAGAAAAAGGTGTAATTAACGTAATTTATGAAAAATGTAATAAAACGATCAATACAATTATTAAATCTAGTAAGCAATAATAAAACAATATCAACAAATGAAATCAAAGATAGTATCTCTGATTATAGGGATTTATCTGATCAAGCATTTAGAAGATCTTTTGAAAGAGATAAGTCACTTTTGAGATCATTTGGTTATCTTCTTGAATATGAAAACGATAAATGGGGTTTTGATCAAGGATATTCACTGGGGGGTTCATATGTATTTAATAAAATCAAAAAGGAAGCAATAATTGACATTGATGAATTTATTGCAAATTATTTAATTGTAAAAAAAAGTTTAAACTTAGAAATTGAGGAATTAGTTAATCCAGAAATATTATCAAAAATTCTCTTAGCTACAAACGACAAAAAAAGATTAGGATTCACATATTTATCTAAATATAGAAAAGTAAAACCTCAAGGTATTAGATTTCATGATGGATCATGGTATCTTGCAGCATTCGAAGGTCAGGTATTAAAAACTTTCAAAATTGAATATATAAGTGATTTAAAAGTTGGAAACAAGGATAATTTATTTAGCACTACAGAAGAACCATTTAATTTTTCTTGGGAAGATTCAAAATCATTTTTAAATATTTTCATTTCTATACCAAAATCGTTATACATAGCTAACAAAAGTGTCTTTTCTCATAAATTAATAAAACAAGAAAAAAATGACGAAATTCATATTAGAACAAGTGATATTTATGGTTTAGTGAAATTCTTATTAATTTGTGATGGTTCTTTTGAACTTTTATTTATAGATAGACCTGAATTAATCAAAGAGATTCTAGATGAATAAAAAATTAAATATTAAATTTATTCAATCGTTCCTTAAAACCATAAAAAACAAACCCTTATGGCTTATTGATAAATTACTTTTAGAACTAGAAATTTCAGAAAAAGAATTATTTTATGTTTTAACAATTATATCTGATATTTATACAACTTCTGGAGAAACATTTATTGATTACGAAATTAATGAGGACAGAAAGGAAATTAATTTTAATTTGAGTGAAAATGTATCAGAATTTCTATCAATAAATGATGGAGAATTATTTAATATATATTTTCTTTTATCTACTGACGCAAACCTACTATCTCTACAAGAGGAAAATAAATCAATCAAAGAATTTTCTAATATATTAGCTAACTATTTCACTCTGGAAAGCACTGATTATGAAGAGCCTCTAAGTTTAGCTTTTAATGATCAGCTAAATGTAATAGAGTACATTAAGTTGGGTTCAACTAATTCGATATATTATAAAATAAAACCAATTACTCTGAAATCAAATTCTGATGGAATAATTCTTGAAGCGTTGGATGTTGATGAAAACTTAATTAAGTCCTTCTTAGTTGCAAGAATTGTGAATATAACTGATGATTCTGAATATTTAGAGTCGTCAAAAATTAAAACAAATTCTATTAAAGTTGAATTTGATTTATTGGATGAAAATTTTCTAAACAAATTGGGTAGTAGAATATATAAATGCGTAGAAGGGAAACTGCATATGGAGTTTTATTCATATGAGAATGCTTTGGATTATGCCATAAAGAATTTACTATTTCTTCAAGTTGTTGCACCATCTGAACTTTTAAATGATATTAATATAAGAAAAAATAACCTCATGGAGATGTTGTGAGTCTAGTAGAATTTTTAATTATTCTTTTTATTGCTTTAGGTGTACTAGACAAGACAAAGGTACAAAAAATTTTAAAATATACATCTAGATTGAATAGTCAACAGGGAAGGGATGTAATAGGTGATAATTCAATAAATGAGAAATGGGTTTGGCTGGAAGAAGAATAATTATGAGTAAAAAGCCATTTTTTGACCACTTTAAAGAACTGAATATTCGGATTTTTGCATCTCTGGCTATTGTGTTAGGTTTCGCAATTATTGTTTATGCAAACTATTCAACTATTTACAATTTTCTAGTACAACCACTATTAAACGCAGGGTATTCCAATGCCGACTTAGTTGCTTTTACAATATATGAAGGTTTTCAAGTCAAAATCTCTAATACCTTATTAGTTTCTTTAGTTCTATCATTGCCAGTATTGATAGTTCTTATAGGTAATTTTATTAAACCTGCAATAAATAATTTAACAAATTTTGCTTATATAATTTATATATCTTCATTCCTATCTTTATTTTATTTTGGAGTATTTTCTGCATATCAAACATTGCCTATAGCTATTGATTTCCTTCTCTCGTTCAACGAATCTGACTTTATATTAAGAACACAAAATTATTTTCAAATTGTATTTCGTATAGCAATGTTGTTTGGTCTTTCCTTTCAAATACCTCTAGTTATATATTTTTTAATAAAAAAAGGGATTATAAGCATATCTATATTTACAGAAAATAGAAAAGAATTATTTTTAGTAGTATTAATTTTTTCTGCTGTATTAACACCAACTGGAGATCCAATTACACTATTTGCATTTGCTATACCCGTTTATTTACTAATAGAATTTGTTTTATTTCTTAATAGAAATAAATAAAGAATGATTCACCTAGATAAATTTCAAATTGACTCGATAAATGATATAAAAGATCTAAATAATGTTCTTGTGGTAGCCCCAACCGGTTCTGGCAAGACTTTAATAGCAGAAAAATCAGTAGAGTATTACATACAAAATAACAAAAGAATAATTTACACAACTCCGATCAAAGCTTTATCGAATCAAAAATATAATGATTTTAAAAATCAAAATATTGACGTAGGTTTATTAACTGGTGATAGATCGATTAATCAAGATGCGAATCTAATAATTGCAACTACTGAAATTTTAAGGAATATGATATTTTCAAATGATTCTCGATTAAAAAATACAGGTTTAATAATTTTAGATGAGGTACATTATTTAGGCGATAAAGAAAGAGGGACTACCTGGGAGGAAGTATTCATCCATGCACCGATTAATATTAAATTTTTATGTCTTTCTGCAACAATAAAAAATAGAAATGAATTTCTTGAATGGATTGTTTCACTGAGAGGACCTACCTCATTAATTGTATCTGAAAATAGACCAGTCCCACTTGAAATATCATTAGTAGCAACAAATAAAGTAACAAATCAATTCTCAATAATTAAATCAACTAAAAATAAAAAAAATAATCCAATTTTCAGATTTTCAAAACAATATAATAATTATTCGAACCCTCAAGGACATCAGATAATTAAATATTTAGATGATTCGAATTTACTACCTTCTATACTTTTCTATTTTTCAAGGGAAAAAGTTGAATCAAAAGCCAGACAATTAGCCAACTCCTCATCTGTTACACATTTTAAAGTTCAAATTAAGGAAAAATTTGACTCTGTTTTTAGTGATTTAGAAAATGAAGAGTACGCTCTTTTAAATTTAGATGAACATCTTTGGATGTGGTCCAGAGGCGTTGGTTTTCATCATGCTGGTTTAGCTCCAATTGTTAAAGAATTTGTTGAGTACCTATTTTTAAATAAATTTATAAGCTACTTATATGCGACAGAAACTTTAGCTTTGGGAATTAATATGCCTGCCAAATCCATTATCTTAGAACGGCTATACAAGTACGATGGAATTAAAACAAGATTAATTACACAATCGGAGTTTCTTCAACTTACTGGACGTGCCGGAAGGAGAGGAATTGATGAAAAGGGTTACGCATTTCTTTCTTTTGATAAAAATATCAATAATGATTGGTACACTAACCTTTTTTCACTTGAATCAAGTAACCTGAACTCTGCATACTCTGTTAATTATTTTTCAATAATTAATTTAGTTAAGAACCATAGTCTTGAAGATGCAATTAAATTATTAAATAAAAGTTTTTTTATATTTCAGAAAAAATACAAAACAGAATTACTTGAAAAAATGTTTTATGCAAAACACAATGTTCTTAAAGAACTTAATTTTCTTGATAATCACAAAGGGAGGGTGCTTGCAGAAACACAAAGAGACAATTTGATACCTGCTATATACTTGTATGAAAAAATTTCAAATAAAACTGATAATTTTTATCTCATGTTTTTAGCTTCAGGCATAACTAATGATGTGCGAAAATTATCATTTAATGATGCATATGAAAATGAATATTCGTCATTTGAGTCATCCTTAGAACTATTAAACAAATTAGAAAATATGAATAATTTAAAATATTATACAAATATAGATTTGCAGTGGTTTGATATTATAAATGAATATAAGAGAAGTCAAAATATTGAATATGTAGTAACAAAGTTTAATTTAAATATTGGTGATTTCATAAAAGTTGCAAAAGAGATATCTGAATTATCTAAAAAACTTTACACTCTATACGATGATGAAGAATTTTACAAGATTCATAAAATGTTTGATAATAAATTGATACAGAAAACAATGTCATGAAAACATATGTCGTGATACATAATAAAAATTCAAGAGGCAGAAATCTCAAGGAAGAATATATTAACAAGCTATTTGAATCAAATAATCTAAAATATATTTACGAAGCAACTAATTCTTTTGAAGAACTGGATCAAAAAATTAAGCTATATAACGATTCATCCAAATATCAATACTGCACTATCGGTGGAGATGGCTCATTAAACGCATTGGTTAATTCACTTATGATAAATAATATTTCAAACCCTGAAGTATCCGTGTTACCTGCAGGTAGTGGTTCAGATTTTATTAGAACTTTTGCTATTCCCCAAAAAATTGAAGAAGCAATAAGTCATCTTTGTACTGAAAATTATTATGAAGTAGACGTAGGGTTAGTTAGAAATCACAATAATGAAAAATATTTTGTAAATGTATTAAACATTGGTTTTTTAGCAGACAGTGTAGAAACAAGTGAAAAGTTTCCTAACATTATCAGAAAATTTAGATATCCAATAAGTTTTTGGTTAAGAATTATCTTCGCATCAGCTTCTCAAACATACATCAGTACAGATAGGGGAGAGTTTAATGGTAGTGCATTTAATATATCTGTATGCAATGCCCAGTATTTTGGAGGTGGTTGGAACATATCCCCAAAATCTAGTTTGCAAGACGGACTGTTTAATGCTCAAATATTTGCTGTTACAAAATTAAAAGCAATGAAAATATTTTTTTTGGCAAAAAGCGGTTTACACCTCAAAGAGGCAAGTGTTGTTGTTAAAAAAACAAGCAATATTAAACTAATGACCGATCAAGCTATAGAAATTGATGGAGATTATTTTGGGGATGGTCCTGCTGAGATATTTATTAAAAAACGTGCCATACGTTTTAAAATTTAGTAATATTTAAAAAGCATAAGGGAGATTTATGGCTAAAAAAGAAACAGAAGAAATCGAAGAACCTACGCTTGAAGACCTCGAAGAAGACTCAGATGAAGTAGAAACTCCTGTTGAGGAAGAGGAAAAGGAAGAGGTAGAAACAGAATCTTTAGAAGCGCGCGTTGAAACAGAGAAAAAATCAGTAGACGATGGTGATGAAGCAGAAGGTTCATTTATGTCTGTAGATGCTGCAGAAAAAAGAAATGTTAAAAAATCTGACTTAAATTTAGACACTACAGCTGAGGATATTAAAGAAGATGAGTTTACTTGTTCTGTTTGTTTTATGATTTTAGGAAATACTCAATTAGCCAAACCAAGAGCAAAAGTTTGCTTAGATTGTGTATAAACACAATGATTTCAATAAAGAATTTTTATTGCAACCTGTAGTAAAAATAAACGAAGAACTTGAATCAGAATTTATCAAACAAATTTCATCTATAGATCATGACTTAATTGAATATTATAAAAAATTAGATTTTGAAAATCCTTCATTTTATCAGTTGAGTTGTGAAACATTACCTATTGGGTATGTTAAAACTTTCATACAAAATAAATATAGAATTTTAACTGAAATATTTATAGTACAAAATTTTAGAGAATTAGGATTGGGAACATTTGTCTTAAATTCAATACGTGAAGAAGTTAAGAAGGAAGACATGCCATTAAGAACAGTTACTTTACCAAGTGACAGGATAGCTAAAAATTTCTATGAAGCTAGTGGTATTACTGCTCGAGTACTTTTAATGGAGGAAAAACGTGATAAACCTCGCTTCAGATCTTGATGGAACAATATATAAAGGAAATAAGTTAATAGATGGAGTTGAAGAAACATATAGGTTACTAATTAAAAAAAATGTTAATGTTATTTTTACTACTAACAACAGCTCACAATCCCCGGATGTATTAAAACTTAAATTAGAGGACTTGTTGAATCAAAAAATAAATATTGAAAATATAATTACACCACTAAAACTTTTCAAATTTTATGTTGATCATTCAAAATATAAACTTTATGTCTATGGGTCCAATAACTTAAAAGAATTTTTAAAAAATTCAAATTATAGTTTAACTTCTTTAGAAAAATCTAACGCTATATTAATTGGAAGAAAAGACGACATAAATATCGATGAAATAGAAAAAATTATTAATTATGTAAAAAAAGGTAAAACAATTTATTGTTTAAATAAAGATTTAACTTACCCAACGGAAAGTGAGGAATTACCTGGTAATGGGGCTGTTGTAAAGATTATTGAAGACAATATGAAAATTATTATTAAATCATTTGGTAAGCCTGATTTTTTTTATACACAATATTTTGTTGATTCTAAAATTAAAGTTGATTATGTGGTGGGAGACAGGATAGATACTGATATAAACTTTGCTAAAAAAATTAACGCATACTCCATTTTAGTTACATCGGGTGTAAGCAATTTTCTCCCTGAAGATTCAGCTGATTTAAAATTGAACTCTTTTTCAGAAATTATCCCTTTTATAATTTAGAACTTTCAATAATGTGTATCCAATAATAAAACCACCAATATGTGCTTCCCACGAAATATTACTTGATGAAATAGCTATAAATATTTGAGATACAAACCAAAAAATCATAAAGTATTTAGCCTTAATCGTTGTTGGAAATAATATTCCAAATGGAACTAAAACCAATAACTTAGCATTTGGAAATAAGTAAACATATGCACCCATAAGTCCTGATACGATTCCAGAAGCTCCGACGACAGTTATTAAACTACCTTGATTTAAAACAATATGGAATGAGATACTTGCTATACCAGCGATTAATAGGAAAATTAAAAATTTTATCTTTCCTAGCTTGTCTTCTACATTATTTCCAAATATCCAAAAACTCCACAAATTTCCTAAGATGTGAATAAAATTTGCATGGAAAAAGTTTGAATAAAATAATCCCAAATAAACATTTTTAAAGGGAAATATAACATCATTGCTTATTACGTTACAGTTATTTTGGTAATACTGTTCTATAGATATAGGATATCCAGTTATAAATTCACAAGGGATTACTGCGTATTCATAAAAAAAATTGAATAATTCTATATTTGTCTTAGGTTGAATCAATACATAAGTTAAAACAACGGATATCATAAAAATTCTTGAAATGATGGGTGTATTTTTAGCTGGATTTATATCTGAAATGGGTATCATTTTATGAACATTATAAGTACGGTGTAATATAAATATATGAAAAAGATAACAATAGTTTCATCAAAGAAATATATCAGGTCTAGCCAGTTTAAGAGTCTTATTGACACTTTGGATGGAAAAAAAATTGTATATGAATATATTGATTTAGATAAAACTAAAGATGATTTTGAAATAAATTCAGATTCTATAATTCTTGGACTTGGAGGTGACGGAACAGCTTTGAGAGCAATGAAACTAGGTTGGATAAATAAAGTACCTGTTCTAAACATTGGGTCAGGAAGAGTTGGATACCTCGTCAATTCACTAGAAGAGATAGATCTCACATCACTCCTATCAAAAACCAATCAAAAGTATTTAAAATCAAGGACACCGATTATTCAAAATCAACAAACAAACTCCCCAGCTTTCAATGAGATAGTTATTATTAAAAATTCACCTACTAGATTGCTTGATTTAGAAATTCAAACTTATGAACAGAAAGTTAAATTAAGAGCAGATGGTATTATCATTTCAACATCTTTAGGGTCTACAGCATATAATTATTCAGCAGGTGGTCCAATTGTTCAAACAAGTATGGATACCCTCATAATTACTCCAATTTCTCCATTTACTAAATTTCCAAGATCTATAGTTTTAGACAAGGAAAGTTCTATAAAAATTAAAGTTTCTAAAAATCAAAACTACTCAATTCAATTTGATGGTATTGAAAGTACCTCTAAAATTTCTAACGAAGATGAGTATTATGAATATTTATTATCAGAAGACAATTTAGACGTATTTTATGAAAAAGATATTCCAAAATTAGATTTATTTTTGAATCAAATACTTAGATAATTCTTTAATTTAAATATATACCTGTTATTATTTTCACGTGACCAAATACATATTTGTCACCGGCGGTGTTGTCTCTGGTCTTGGCAAAGGGATTACTTCAGCATCCCTAGGAAACTTGCTCAAATCTAGAGGTCTTTCAGTTGTTAATCAAAAATTAGATCCATATATAAATGTAGATCCTGACACTATGAATCCATTTCAACATGGTGAAGTATTTGTTACTGAGGACGGCGCTACTACTGATCTTGATTTGGGTCATTACGAACGATTTACTGGAGTTAATTTAAGAAAAGATGCCAATGTTACAACTGGAAGTATATATAGAAAAGTCATAGAAAGAGAAAGAAAAGGGGATTACCTAGGAGCAACCGTTCAGGTTATTCCACATATTACTGATGAAATTAAAAGAAGAATAAAAGGTATTTCAAATGACGTAGATGTACAAATTACTGAAATAGGTGGAACTGTTGGTGATATTGAAATTTTGCCTTTTCTTGAAGCTGCAAGACAAATTAGAAAAGAATTTGGTCAAGAAAATGTAATGTTTGTACACGTTACCCTTGTACCATTTATTGGTCCAAGTACTGAATTAAAAACAAAGCCAACACAACATTCTGTATCTATGTTAAGAAGTTACGGAATTAGCCCTGACTTGATTGTTTTAAGATCTGATAGAGATTTAACTGATGAGATTAAAAGTAAGGTATCTCTCTTCTGTGATGTTGACTTACAAAATGTTATTAACGCCCCAGATCTTAACGATATATATGACGTTCCTCTTAAAATGCTTGACGAAGGTTTAGATACTGCTGTAGATAAGAGATTAAATTTAAATACTCCAGAACCTGATTTAACTAAATGGAAATCAATGATGTCTTTAAAAAAGGGTGTTACAAAAAATGTAAATATTGCGATACTTGGTAAATATTTTGGACTTCCAGACAGCTATATGTCAGTAGTTGAAGCATTAAAACATGCATGTTTGCAAAATAAGGTTATATTAAATCTTCACTGGATAGACGCTGATAATTTTGATATTGAAGAATTATCCTCATTAGATGGAGTTGTGGTTCCTGGTGGTTTTGGATACAGAGGTATTGAAGGCAAAATTTCAGCAATAGAATTCATCCGAAAAAATAATATTCCTTTCTTAGGTATATGTCTTGGTTTACAGTGTGCAGTTATTGAGTTTGCAAGAAATGTATGTGGTATATCAGATGCAAATTCATCTGAATTTTCGAAAAATTCTAAAAATCCTGTAATTGATATTCTTCCTAATCAAAACTTAGAAAAAGATGATATTGGAGCTTCTATGAGGTTAGGGACTTATCCATGCAAGGTAATATCTGATACTCACGCTCAAGAAATTTATGGTAATGAGATTGTCTACGAGAGACACAGACATAGATATGAAGTTAATAATAAATACAGAAAAGACTTAGAGACTAGTGGATTAGTGTTTAGTGGAGTGTCACCAGATGATGACCTGGTTGAAATGATTGAGCTTAAAGACCACCCATTTTTTGTTGCTTCTCAATTTCATCCTGAATTTAAATCAAGACCATGGGATCCTGCTCCGATGTTTAATTCATTCATAAAAGCATCAAAAAAAGTAGATATTTCAACAGAGAAAATTGATGACTCATCAAAAGTTAGAGATTAAAGAATTACTTTCATCTTTTCAAGATTATCTAACATACGAAAAGGGACTATCAGAGAACACAGTAGATGCATATAAAAGTGACGTAATTAAATTTACTCAATATGCTGATTTGAATAATTTGAATAAGAATGTAATTACTAATTACTTTTTTGAGTTATCAGAATTTAATTATTCAAATACTTCAAAACAAAGAATGTATTCATCTATTAAACAATTTTTAAAATATTTAAATAATAGTGGTTTTGTTGATAATTTTGAGATTGAGAACATTAAATTTAAATCTGAACTTAAGCTTCCCGAGGTTATTAGTGTTACTCAAATTGATTCAATGATAAATTACTACAATCACAATTCATTTTTAAATTCAAGGAATTTGACAATTATTGATTTTATTTATTCAACTGGTAGTAGAGTTTCTGAAGTAATTAATGTTAATATTTCTGATATTGATACAAAAGAATCTTTTGTACGCCTGGAGGGAAAAGGTTCAAAACAGAGAATTGTACCGCTCGGCTCTCTACTTATTAATAATTTAACTGAATATTTAAAATTACGAGATTCAATTGAGAATCTTGAATCAAGTAAATTATTTTTATCAAAATCTTTTAAAAAACTTGATAGATCAGCAATTTTTAGAATTGTTAAATCAACCGCTTTGAAACTTGGATTAAATGTTGATTTACATCCACATACCTTAAGACATTCAGCTGCTACACACATGCTAGAAAGAGGATGTGACTTAAGAACGGTTCAAGAATTTCTTGGACACAGTTCTGTTTCAACTACACAGATATATACTAAGGTCACAAAGGAATTTTTAGAAGAAGCTTTTACTGAAAGTCATCCAAGATCATGAAAGAATTTTTAATTAAGGCAAGAAGAGCGATAAGGTATTTATTCTATAAAAATGTATCGATACAAGATCAATTAGAGGTATCAAAAGTGCTAAATGATTCTGAATTAGAGTTACTTTTTTGGAAACTTTCAAAAGCTGATAGGCATCATTCAGTTGAAGTGATGTATAGAACAATGAAAAAAACATCAAACGACGACGTTTTAAAATTAGCTTTGTTGCATGATATTGGTAAATCCATATCTGAATATTCATGGATATTTCGAATTATGACAGAACTTAGATTAATAAAATCATACAAATCAGAACTTTATTTAAACCATGAAGACATAGGGTATGATCTCCTAAAAAATCAAGATTTTAAAAAAGATATTTCAACATTTTATTTTAATAATTTATTAAATGATAAAAATGAAGTTTTGGACACAACTGATTATTAATGGAATTAAATTATTTAGTTGAAAACCTGCAGTCTTTATTAATAAAATACTCCTCTTCAAAAACTCAAATTGAAGAAAATTTGTACGAATTATTTACTAGCTTAGATGAAAAAAAATCTAGTAATCAAATAGAGAATCTTTCCGAGTTTGTGTTATTAGCAGCTTCTTTATTTGAATTAAAAGCAAAAAGAATGCTTCCTCAAGATACTGATGTTGAGTGGCTTGAAGAAGTACAAGTTTTAAAAGATAAGGATTTGGCATTTGCCCGTCTATTGCAATTTAAAGCTTACTCAGAAATCGGTATTGCCTTAGGTTCAAGAATTAAAAAACATGAGAATCGAATTAATGCATTTAAGTATTATGCCACTAAAGACCTTTTCCCTAAACCAGATATTGATTATTACATTGACGTTGATAGATTTACCAATATTGGTAATGAAGTATTTCGCAGATATAGAACTATTGAAGGTTTTAAGCACATTGATAAAGACTTACCTGATTTACAGGACGCTATCGACAATTTTCTTGAAGTTGTAAATTTAAGAATCACTACTTCATTTAATGAGACTATTAAAAACCTAGAATCATCTGAAGAAGCAATTGCCTTTTTTCTTGCTCTTCTTGAAGCTGTTAGGTGGGGTTTTGTAACTGCTGTACAAGATAAAGAAACTATTAATATAGAAAAAAACAATGAATTATAAAAAAATTATTACAGCAATACTCTTAGTCAGTGATGGGCCTGTTGACCACATTTATTTTGAAGAGAATTTTAATATTTTAAAAGCAGAACTACTCAAAATATACACTGAAATTAATCTAGATTTAAAAAATAATGATTTTGGATTTGAGATAAATTTTAATGAAATCGAAGCAGATTTATTAACATTGGAATCAGTTACTCAAGATCTAAAAGATTTTAAACCCCCTTCGATATTAAGAGGTTTGTCCACACCAGCACTTGAAACCCTTTCTATAGTTGCTTATGAACAACCTGTTACTAAATTGAAAGTTTCTGAGATCAGGGGAGTGGAGTCAGAGTCTTCTTTAAAAACTTTAGAAGCAAGGGGATTAATTAGTAAATCTGGTACCTTAGATGTACCAGGTTCTCCACATCTATACATAACAACTAAACTATTTCTTGAAAAATTAAATATAGTTTCAATAAAAGAACTACCAATATTGGGAGATTATTTTCAAAGCCCAAATGAAGAAGAATAATTTAGTTGAGATTAAATAAGCTTATTGCTCAAAATTTGGATATATCTAGACGAAAAGCAGATCATTTAATATCTTCTGGTGATGTGTTAGTTAATCATAAAACAGGCACTTTAGGAATGAACATTAAATCATCCGATATTGTTGAAGTATATGGTCAAACACTTAAACATAATAAAATACATGAATACTATCTATTTAATAAGCCAAAAGGTTATATTTGTTCTCATGAAAAACAAGGAAATTCTCCAACAATCTTTGATTTAATTGGTATGGACCATCTTAAATTCGGTGGTCGGTTAGATAAAGAATCAGAAGGATTAATGTTACTTAGTACAGATGGTGATTGGTTAAATTCTATCTTTCATTCCAGAAATAAAGTTGAGAAAAAATATATAGTTAAAGTAAAAACTCCGTTAAGTAAAAGTAAAAAATTCAAAAGAAATATAAATCATAATGGAGATATATTACGTATTAAGAACTTAAAAATTATTAATAAATATACATTTGAAGTTACATTAAATACAGGAAAGAACCATGAGATTAGAAGAATTTTTAGATTTAATGGTTTAGATATTATTGAATTAAAAAGAGTTAAAGTAGGTAAATATAAACTAAATAAAATTGAAAAAGGTAATTTAGTTAAAATAGAAATTAATGGATAAGCAAATAATCACTATCGATGGCCCCTCTGGAAGCGGGAAAACTACTATTGGTAAGTTATTAGCAAAAGATTTAAATTTAACATTTTTTTCTTCAGGTGCCGTATATAGAGTTATAACAAAACATTATTTAGAAACTAAAACTTTAAATTTTGAAAATCTAGATATTCTATCTACAGATCCGATAGAATTTAAAATTGATAAAAAACATTATTTTGAAGAAGATCTTTACACTCCTGAAATTAATGAAAAGAGTTCTGAACTTGCGCAGCAATTGGAAATTCGAACAATTGTTGAAAATATTTTAAAATTTATTTATGACTCGTCTAGAAATGGACTTGTGATTGAGGGAAGAGATATGGGAAGTGTCGTATTCCCAAATAGTAAAAATAAGATATATCTAGATTCCTCAAAAAAATTAAGATCAAAAAGAAGAATGTCTCAATCTAATAACATTGAAACAGAGGAGGACTTGACTAATAGGGACCAACGTGATTCAAGTAGGGAACACTCGCCACTAGTTATACCTGATGGTGCAATAGTTATCGAAAACAATGAAGTTACAATTGACGAAGTTGTAAATAAGATTAAAGAGAGCTTAGAGCTTCCGTAGCACTCCAATTTTTATCATTTGATATACCATTATTCTTTTCAGGAATAATGTCAGATTGATTAAAAATTTCTAAGAATGAAGCAATTAACTTTACATTATTCCTTAGTTCTTTTGGAAGTGGAAAGTATTCATCTTCATTTTTATGCTCAAAATCAATGATTTGAACAGGATTTAGTTCTTTAATAATATTAAATACTAAATAATCTGGAGCAGAAGCACCAGCAGTTAATGCAACATTTCCATCAATTTTAATTTTTTTTAAATCTTCAGGGTCTTCAATTCTATATGCTTTAACATCTTTACTTTCAACCATTTTTACCAAAGCATTGGTATTACTTGAATTTTCTGATCCTACCACCAATACAGAATCTACATTAGGTAATACATCTAGTATTGCACTTTGCCTATTTGTTGTTGCATAACATAAATCACTTTTTCTAGGCATATACAAATTTTCAAATTTATTTTTAGAGCTCATCATAATTGGCTCCCACTCTGATATTGCAAGGGTAGTTTGAGCCAATAAAGCGGCGTCCCCATCTATATTTAATTTTTCAACATCATCAATATTTTCAACTAAGTGCATATTTTCAGGAGACACACCTAAAGCGCCTATGGCCTCATCGTGACCTTTATGTCCTACATATATTACCTGAGTACCTTTATCGGTATATCTTTTAGCTTCATGATGCACTTTCGTTACAAGGGGACAAACAGAATTTATAGTCAAAGATGATTTTTCATTAAATGCGCTTTCAATAGAAGGTGAAGTACCATGTGCAGAAAGCATTACTACAGCTCCATTTGGTATATCAGCAGGGTCTTCAATAAAAACTACATTACTATTTTGAAACTTTTCAACTATCCATTTATTATGAACAATCTCGTGATAGCAATATATTGTTTCATCATATATCTTCAACATCCAGGAAAGTGCTTTTATGGCCATTTCTACACCGGCACAAAATCCCCTAGGTGTTACTAAATAAACTTTATCAACCATATAGTTAGAATAGCTATATTAAAAATATGAATAAAAATAAAATTCCGGAGATTTTGCTAGTAGGGTTACCCAATTCAGGTAAATCTACATTAATTAATGCTTTAACTAAGTCAAAAACATCGATTATTGGTTCTAAGCCAAATACGACTAGAGATAAAGTTACAAAAACTTTAACGTATGAAAATAAAAAAATTATAAATATTTCAGACCTACCCGGGTTTCTTGAAAATCCTGAAATGAGTGATATCAATTATCAAAAAAATATTAATAAATTTATGTCTGATGCCGATAAGATATTTTTTGTTATTGATGTAAAAACTAAAGATATTTCTGGATTAGATTCAATATTTAAAATTTTATCAAAATCGAATTCTATGAAACATGTAATTACCATATTTAATAAATGTGAAGATTTTGATACTAATAATTTGGATAAAAGATTTTATAAGTATATTGGAGAATCACATTATTTTGTTTCTGCTTATCACAAACTAGGATTAGAAAATTTACTCTCTTATTTAGAATCATTATCAGTTGTTGAATCAAAATCAGAAGAATTTGTAACTTCTTTAACAATAATAGGTAGACCCAATGCTGGTAAATCAACGCTCTTTAATAGTTTACTAAATAATGAAAGGTCTACTGTTTCGGATGTACCGGGAACAACTAGAGATAAAATTACAGAAGAACTAAGTATAAATGATAGGAATTATTCAATAATAGATACTGCTGGAGTACCTAGAAAAAAACAAAAAGATCAGATAGATAGATATTCATCTCAACTAGCAGTCAGTTCACTTGAAAATGCTCATATTGCATTAGTGGTTGTTGACTCAACAGAAGGGGTGTCATTCGAAGATAAAAGAATTTTAAAAGCAGCAATTGAAGAGAATGTCACTCCTCTTTTAATTCTTAATAAATGGGACAAACTAAATACAGAACAAAGAGATGCTTTAAATAGTTCTGTGAAAAAAGATTTAAAACAATATAAGTGGATCAGTTTAATTCGTATTTCAGCCCTTAGTAAGAAAAATATTACCTTAATATCTAAACAGCTAGATCTAATGGAACAACAACTTGCTACAAGAATTACTACTTCTGAATTAAATACACATTTTAGGTCTTTGTGGACAAAAAACCCTCCGCACCCTTTTAGAGGAAAAAGAGCAAAGTTAAAATACGTAACTCAGTACTCCACATTTCCACCAGAGTTTGCCTTTACATTGAGTGGTAGAATTCCAAAAAATTATGAAGTTTTCATAGAGAATTATATTAGAGATACGTTCAAAATGAATCTAATTTCATTCAGAATTAAGATAAATGCATAGTTTCGGATTCAAATTAGTTGTCTTTTTTGCTGGTTTTTACTTAATAATAAGGTTTTATCAGATAATTTACTACTTAATAAGTTAAGTTTGTTTATACAAGTCAGGAATGAAAAAAAACAAATAGTAATTGAATATAGCTCATAATTTTCTATTATTAATACATCCACATTTATGTGGATTTTTTGTATACAAAAAGGAGAGAAATTGAGTAATTTCAAAGGATCCAAAAGTTGGCGTCTTATATTACTTTTCTCAGTTTTTGCACTCGTTGTAGTCGCGTGTGGTGATACAGCAGAAGAAGAAGTTGTTGAAGAAGAAGCAACTGAAACTACTGCGGCACCAGCAACTACAGCTGCACCAGCTGAAGAAGCAGCTCCATCAGGACCTGATGGTGTTTATAAGATGGCGATTTTTTCAGATCCCCAGACACAAAACTACTGGAATTACCTTGATACTGAAACCGATGTTTGGACACAATATGTAATGTCCGGTCAAGCAGTTTCACTATTCGGAATCTCTTATCCTAACTATCAATTAACTACAAGTATGGCTGCCGAATTGGTTGAGACATCTGTAGATAATGGTGATGGAACATACACATATACTGTTCCAATGGTTAATGGATTTGAGTGGAGTAATGGTGATCCAATTACTGCTAATGACATGGTATGGACTTATAACATTGTTAATGAGCTCGGATTATTAAGTAACTGGGAGACTTATTATCGTCAAGCTTCATCTGTTGAAGGTGAAGAAGCTGATGGTATTGTTAGTCTTGTAGCAGTAGACGATTACACAGTTGAGATTACACTGAACTTTGATGCTGGATTATCAGCATGGCAGTACAGAATTGCTCAAGCACCTTTCTTGAATGAAACTTATTGGTCACAATTTGCTACATCAAGAGAAGACTTGCTTGCTGCAGACGGTGCTGCTGCACCTGTAGCTAGTGCATTTGTTTATAACAAAGTTGAACAAGGCGCTTTCTATACATGGTCTTATGATTCAAATACCATGTGGTTCGGTGGAGACACAACTATCTATAAGAGTGGTACAGTTATCGAATGGGATAACGGAGTAGCACCAGCAATTAGCCAATCATTTGGTGATACTTCTGGTGATTCCTTCACATACACTGCAGGACCATATGTTGGTACTGTAGAGTTCACTCTATATGGTGATCAAGATGCTGCTTACCTAGCATTCCAGAATGGTGAAGTAGATTTCGTTCTTAACCCATTAGGAGTTAAGAGAAACTTATTCGACCAACTTTCAAGAGTACCTGGAGTTGAAACCACAGCAAACCTAGGAAATGGTATGCGTTATATGGCATTCAACACAAGAGTATTCCCAGGAAGTGACAAAGCATTCAGACAATCTGTTGCTTGTATTTCTGATAAAGAATTCGTATTGAATAACGTTCTACAGGGAGTAGCTGTAAACATGGATGGTCAAATGCCAGAAGCATTGACCGCATGGGTTGCACCTGTAACTGGTGTTCTTGCTGACTGTGCAGGACTAAATGCTGAAGAACGATGGGGTAAATCTGTCGAAATTCTTCAAGCTGCGGGCTGGACAGCAACTGATTGGGGTTCACACCCAGGTGGAGCTGATAGAGCTGTTGCACCTACAGGTGTTAAAGGACCTAATGGGGAAACACCACCAAGTGACATGTTGCTTTATGCACCAGGCGCTGGGTATGACCCATTAAGATCAACAATGTCATTATTCATAGCTGATTGGATGCAACAGCTTGGATTTGATGTTACAGCTAGACCAACTGGATTTAGCGTTATTGTAGACAAAGTATTCACACCAGAAACTTGTGAAGACTGGTATTTCTACATGTTAGGTTGGGGACTAAGTGCATATCCTGACCACCCAGAAGCATTCTTTGCTTCTTACAACGATACCTGCGAAGGTGGATATAATACACCTGGATTTAACAACGCAGAGTTCGACGCACTTGTTAGTGAATTCAACAAAGCTAAGACTGTAGCAGACGCAATTGCTATTTCTCAGCAAATGGAAGCTATATTGTTCGAAGAGATGCCTTATTTGGTACTCTTTAACGTACCTACATTAGAGGTATATAGAAGCAATGTATCATTCCCATTCACTGATGTATTAGATGGTTTGACTGGAACTGGTGGAGGTTATCCTTCATTAGTTAAGGTTCAAAGCTAATTAATTTAGTTATTAAAATGGCGGGTAATTTACCCGCCATTTTATAATGTTGAGGTAAATTATGGGCGAATATATTATCAAAAGAACATTGCAGATGACTGTTGTGTTTTTTTTATTTTTAGTATTTTCTTATTTACTTTTTAATGCAATTCCTGGAAATGCATTTTCAAACCTCCTCTTAAATCCCGATCTTCCTCCAGATGCATATAATAGGGTTCTTGAACTTTATGGACTTGATAAACCTTTGTTTGAAAGACTTCAGTTATATATTGTTAACTTTTTTAAAGGTGATTTTGGGTATTCTTATAAGTCCTTTCCTAAAACTCCAATAGAACTTATCTCAGAGAGATTGCCTAGAACTTTGATGCTCTTTGCTATTGTGAATATTGTATCTTTTTATACAGGATTTTTTATTGGAAAAATTTTAGCATGGAGAAGAGGTTCTCAGTCTGAGACTTGGATTACATTAACTTCTGTTTTTTCTTATACTGTTTTTTATCCCTGGTTTGCACTAATGATGCTTTGGGTATTCGGGTATAAATTAGGATGGCTCCCCATAGGTAAATTTCTCTACCCTGAAAAATGGTACGATGCTCCTTTTGATAGCGATATTGTTTTTAGTTCCATGATTAAATTCACTATTGTTGTTTCTCTTATTCAATTTGCTGCTTATTTAGCTACAAGAGGAATTGAATCATTGAGTTCTAGAAGAAATTTAAGATTTGCTAGTTTGATAGCAATATTTATTGGTAGTTACTTTTATTGGAATAATGGTGCAGCTCTCATTAAGAAACCATACGCTGCTGATATAGCATATCATATGATACTTCCTGTTATGGTTGTTACAATCGTAGCATTTGCAGGAACAGCATTGCTTACGCGTACAACAATGATGGAAGTTTTAAAAGAAGACTATATATTAACTGCTAGAGCAAAAGGTATAAGTCAAAAAAGAATTAGAGATAGGCATGCTGCACGAACAGCGTTACTGCCAGTTGTAACTTCATTTATTTTTACAATTGTGACTATTATTGATGGGTCCGTTCTGACAGAACAAATATTTTCATGGCCTGGAATGGGTCAACTCTTACTTCAAAGTGTCCTTGAAGAGGACATACCAGTAGCTATGGCATGTTTTTCATTTGTTGGAGTGTTTGCATTAGTAGCACACTTATTAGCAGATATTTCTTACTCATATTTAGATCCACGTATCAGGATAAAATCACAAGGATAAATTATGAATGAGAATATAGAACAAGATTTACAGAAACAACTCAGAAAAGAGGCAATAAGAAGAAACTGGAACCTTTTTAGACAAAGTAAGTTAGGTATGATAGGGCTCTATATTGTAATTTTCTTTTTATTCTTAGCACTACTACAGCCTTTTCTATTCATTACTGGTATTTGGAACAAAGGTGTTTACGATCCAGTTGTTGGTTACGAAGCTATTAAAGACACATTACTTGTTGTTGAGTGTCCAAAAGAATATCCAACAGAGAAGTATGAATCAATGAAAGATTGTCCAGGAGAAGGTGAAATAAATGTTAAAAGATTATATCTTGCACCTGGTGTAGAAGTAGGGGATTACTATGAAGCTTTTATACAGCCAGCACCACCTTCATCAAGGCACTTACTAGGTACAGATTCGCTTGGAAGAGATGTGTTTTCACAAATAATGGAAGGCAGCCAGGTAGCATTTGTTTTGGGCTTGTTAAGTGCAACATTAGGTGTTGGAATTTCCACAATATTAGGAACAATAGCTGCATTCTTTGGAGGTAGGGTAGATGCATATCTCATGAGACAATCAGATTTAATACTAATGCTCCCAAGCTTGCCGCTATTATTTATTATTTCTGCTTTTGCAGAATTAAAAGTTTGGCACCTTGCCGTAGTCCTAGGTGTGCTAGGTGGCCTTGGAGGTTCTGTTATTACAATTAAATCACAAGCGCTACAAGTGAAAGTAAAGCCTTTTGTTGACTCAGCAAGAATTACTGGAGGTTCTAGATGGAGAATAATGTTTTCTCATGTTTTGCCAAACGTAGCACCACTTGCTTTATTATTTATGGTATTTAGCGTTACTGGTGCAATTGCCTCAGAATCTGTATTATCATTTCTTGGATTATTAAACATTGATATGAGCTGGGGAATAATGATTTACTTATCTCAAACTGATGGTTTTATATTTTCAGGACTTGAATTTTGGTGGCTAATACTTCCCGCTGGTTTAGCTGTAACACTTTTAGCTGGAGGATTCTACTTAGTAGGTAGAGGACTTGATGATGTATTTAATCCTAGATTAAGGAAGAGATAATAATGAGTAAAGAAGTATTAAGTGTTAAAAATTTAAATATGCACTACGAAACTCTCTCTGGAGATGTCCATGCTGTAAAAGATGTTTCGTTTTCTGTAAAAGAGGGGGAATCATTTGGGTTAGTAGGGGAATCTGGCTGTGGCAAAACTTCCGTAGCTATGTCACTACTTCAACTTCAAGCTGACAATGCAAAAATTTCAAGCGGAAGTATTGTACTGGACGGTGTGGAACTTGTGGGAATGAATGAGTCTGAGCTTCGTAAAGTTAGATGGGATGGAATTAGTATTGTATTCCAGGGAGCTATGAATGCATGGAATCCAGTAGTTAAAGTAGGTGAACAAATTAGAGAAGCAATAAGAGAACATTATCCCGAAAAATCTAAAGCTGAAAATACTGAAAAAATAGAAAGTTTATTTAAGATGGTGGGATTAGATGCTGCTGTTATAGATCGATTCCCTCATGAGCTATCTGGTGGAATGAAACAAAGAGCAGTAATTGCACTTGCTTTATCATGTGATCCTAAGGTTGTTATTGCAGATGAACCAACTACCGCATTAGATGTAGTTATTCAAGATCAGATATTAAATGAAATTAAAAAAGTTCAAGAACTTTTAGGTTTAAGTTTGATATATATATCACATGATATAGCTGTAATTGCTGAAATGACAGATCAAATGGCTGTTATGTATGCAGGCTCTATTGTTGAAATAGGTCCAACAGATAAAGTATTTTCTACACCAAAGCATGCTTATACAAGATTATTACTTGAATCTACACCATCCGTAGTTGGAGAAAAAAAGAAATTGAGATCATTAGATGGAGAACCACCTAGTTTAATTAATGAAATAACTGGTTGTTCATTCTCACCTAGATGCCCTGATCCAAGTGATGACTGTAAGAATCAAAATAAAGAAATGAAATTAGTTGAAATTGAACCAGGACACTTTGCAGATAATTGTTGTGTAGATTGTGGGTAAATTATGAAAAAAAATGTTATAGAAGTTAAAAATCTTGAAAAGTACTATGAAGTTTCTGGAGGTTTCTTTTCTCGAAAAAAAGATATTGTTAAGGCTGTAGATGATATATCTTTCGAAATACCTTTTGGTGAAAGTCTTGGTTTAGTAGGCCAGAGTGGTTGTGGAAAAACTACAACTGCCCGTGCTCTTTGCCTTCTTGATCCCAAAACTGGAGGAGATGTAAAGTTTTATAATAATGAAACTCAAGACATGGAGAATATTGATAATCTTCAAGACGAAGAATTAAAGAAATTTAGAAGAAATATACAAATGATATTTCAGGATCCTTATGAGTCTTTAAATCCAAGATGGACTATTAAAGATATTATTTTAGAACCATTAAATATTCATAATATCGGAGATTTAAAAGATAGGGAAGAGGCTGTAGTTGAGATACTAAAGACAGTAGGATTAACTCCTCCAGGAAATTATTTACCACGTTATCCTCATGAGCTTTCAGGTGGTCAAAGACAAAGAGTATCTATGCTTGATGTATCGATTCGTATTTCAATTATGGACTTAATGTTAAATTTAGCAAAAGATTTAGAAGTTTCTTATCTTTACATAACACATGATTTAGCAGTTGCTAGATACATGTGTAACAGAATTGCTGTTATGTTTAACGGTAAAATTGTTGAAATTGCAGAAACTGAAGAACTTCTAAACAATCCAATACATCCGTATACTAAAAGATTAATTTCTTCAATACCAGTCCCTGATCCTTCATATGATCGAAAAGTATATGATGTAAACTATGATGAACTCGATGCCATTATCTCAAAACATGGAACTGAAAATCCACTTGTTGATATAGGCAACGAACATTATATTGCTACACACGATGTCAAAGGTCTTATTTGAAATTTAAAGATTTATTTCTTTTACCAAACCTAATTACACTTTCACGTCTAATTATTGTCATTTTCTTATTTACTTCATCTAAGCCTGTTGATTTCAATTACATATCTCTAATTACAATTATTGCGTTGATTGGACTAAGTGATTCGTTGGATGGAATAGTTGCACGAAGATATAATCTTGTTTCAAAGTTAGGAGTTATTCTTGACCCATTTACAGACAGGATTGTTTTTTTACTATTGCTTTTATGGATAAAAAACATAATCCCTACTTATTTTCTGTATGGAATAATTATCAGAGAACTATTAATTCTAATTGGCTCCATTTATGTCTTGATGACAGAGAAAACAGTAAAGGTATCTAATAAAGGCAAAGCATCAACTGTTTTAGTATTTATAACAATATGCTTATATGTATTAAATACTTCTATAGTTGTACCTCTTTTAAACATTTTTACTATTTTTGTTATATTATTCTATTTTTATGTTGCAATTGAATATTTATACAACTTAATATATAAACATGGATGATCATACTAAACCATTAAATGCAAATGGCGAAAACAGTACCGTTAAATTTGTTTTAAACGTCCTTAACCAAAGCTCTAGATCGTCATCATGGATGTTAAACGAAGGTAATTATACAGTAGGAAGATTAGCGGAACATGAAATTATATTAGACGATGTAACAGTGTCACGTAATCATGGAAAAATAATTATAGAAAATGATAATACAAAAATTATTGACAATAATTCAACTAATGGAATTTATATAAACAATCTTTTAATAAATGACAGTACAGAATTACATTCAGGTGACAAAATACAAATTGGAAAATTTCTACTACTTTTTACTAGAGTGTAACTATGAATATAGGTGAAGCTGTTAAAACAATAAAGAAAGAATTTCCATCTATTTCAATTTCAAGAATTCGTTTTTTAGAAAAAGAAGGACTTATTAAACCAAAGAGATCTACTGGTGGGACACGTGTTTTTACTTCAAAAGATATAGACAGAATATTAAATATATTAGACCTACAAGAGAATCAATACTACAGTCTCAAAGCAATTAAAAATAATCTAAACCTTATTAGTAATAAAAGTTTAAAAAAAATTAGTATTAAAGAATATACCAAGCATGACATTCTTAAGTTATCAGGCTTAAGCAACACTAATTACGAACAACTTATAAAGTATGAATTTGAAAATGAGCAAATAGTTTTTAAAGTTGAAGATTTAGAAAGACTAAAAGCTTGGTCCTACTTTTTTGACATA
>CABYTP010000002.1 GCA_902521955.1 uncultured Candidatus Actinomarina sp.
AATACCAGCTCTTGTTAAGTCTCCACCTTTAGCCGCAGCTTCTAATACACCTTTTAAGTGGTGTTGTGAAGCCCAACCAGCTACCAAGAATGTATTCGCTGAATCAATTCCCATAGCTTGGAAAGTTCCTCTCATTGTTGCGTGTCCTGGTGTGTCCATTTCATAAGGACCAACGAAGGCCATTAGATACATGGAACCAGAGTTAAACAACGGAGCCAAAGCAAATCCTTCTCTAACAAATGCATCATTAAAAGATGGTGCAGCCATCATAGAAAGAGGTGTTAAACCTTGTTGGAATGCTCCACCAGCAACTTGCGCCATATGACCTGGCCCAACAGCTGGGAAATATGCATCAACAGGTTGTGTGACCATAAGTCCAACTGCTTGAGCAACGTCAAACTCTGGACTTGGAACTACATATTCCCAAGCAACAGTTAATCCGTTTGCTTCTGCAGCAGCTTTTACACCTTTGGCATAATCGCCACCATAGTCACCTGCATATCCCATTATTCCAATTGTCTTTACATCAACTGGATAATTTGCTAAAGCCCAATCAACTGAGTTCATTCCGTCAGCACAGTATGCTGCACCGAACTCAATTACTAGACCTTTGTCAACAGATTTATATGACCAACCAGAATACCAACTCATTGGAGCTGCAATCAGGTTGTCTTTATCCATTTCGTCAAGAATAAATAATGTTTGAGGCGTACCAAGTGACATGGCTAAAGCAGCAACGCTATCTTTTTGAGCGTTGTAGCCTTCTAAGTGTTTTTGAGGATTGTATCCTGTGTCATAACCTTCTACGATTGCAACACTGTAATCTCCAACACCGCCTGATTGGTTAGCCCATAGCCAAAATGCTCTTTGGCCTGTTTCTAACGCAGGTCCTAGTGGTCCATATGGTCCTGTATAATCATTGAGTAAACCAAGATATATACATCCTTTAGAAGGATCTGCACCTGTTGGTACTCCACCTACTTCTGAAGGACAAGGATCTGACGTAATTCCAACACCTGTGTCGACTGTAGATGCAGTAGTAACAGCTGGAGAATCAAGAGTTTCCACAACTTCAGGAGTTGCTTCCTCTACTGTTTCCTCCGCGGTATCTCCACCACAAGCTACTAGGACAAGGGCTAGAACTGTAAAAAGAATGATTCCCTGCTTACGCAATGGTTTCATTTTTTCCCCCTATATTTAATTAGTACTAATAAGTATTAGATTACTAGGTTTTTGGAGTCCTAGTAGGAAAATGGCCAAGCTTTAAAATAATTGCGTAACCTAAACCAAATACCCCAAAGCCCTCTGGGTTCAAAAATTAGGAAAGATATGATGAATAAACCAAATAAAATTCTCTCAATCTGACCCAAGTTTAATGGAAGAGATTGTTCACCTATTTCAAAAACATGTAATAATAACTGAATTACGGCTGGGAACATAGTGTAGAAAAAAGCACCAAATAAAGGTCCTAGAACAGTTCCAGCACCTCCAATAACAACAATAGCAACAAAAACAATAGAATAAAGGAGGTTGAAAGTTCCCGGTTCAACTCCTCCTGAAACTGTGAAAAACATAGCACCACTTATGCCACCAAAAAAGCTAGACAAAGCAAAAGCAGAAGCTTTGTACCTAAATATATTTATACCTATGGCCTCAGCAGCTATATCACCATCTCTGATTGCAGAATATGCTCTTCCTGCTCTAGATCTAACTAAGTTTTTAATTCCAAGCCCACACAATATGCACAAAGTTAAGGAGAGCAAATAGAGTATTTGATTTTTTTCAAGAAAATAATTGCCAATTTGATATCCATTTTCTAAATCTATTCCAAATAATTTTAATCTTGCTACTTTTCTACCCAATCCAGCTCCACCTGTCAAAGATTTAAAATTTGAAAATAAGTGTGATCCAATAAAAACTAGAGCCAAAGTTACCAATCCTAAATTTAAGCCCTTTAACCTGACAGTAATGGGAGCAATAATTAATCCAACAATTGCTGCTGTAATACCTGCGACTGGTAACCATATAAGCATATCCAACTCAAAACCAACTACATTTGCTCCTGCGAGCCCTCCAATAACTGCAGATGTATAAGTTCCAATACCTACAAAAAACCCATGTGCTAGGTTAATTTGACCAGCAAAACCAGAAACTATATTTAAACCCCATGCTGCAATAGACATTAAAAATGATGAAGTAAGTAGGTAGATCCAATATTCTGATGCTATAAAACATAAAGAAAAAGAAAAGGCGACCATAATAAAGAACCAACTTTTTTGAGTGTTGTTAGAAAATATTGCAGATTCTTTATTGTAATCCGTATAAAGATTTGGCCTACCTCTCATACCCTCTCAACCTCCTCAGTGCCGAACAGGCCATCAGGTCTGAAAATTAAAATTACAAACATTATTAAGTAAGGAGCTAAAAGAGAAAAACCACTTCCAAGAGAGAAGCCAATTAGATTTTCAAACGGTATTTGATAGTAAGCAACATAACCTTGAGTAAGACCAATAATAATTGAGCCAACAACTGCTCCTGGTATTGAATCTAATCCACCAATTACAACAGCTGGCAGAGCTCGTAGTGCTATCAGAAAACTAAATTGACCTAGTGTATTGAAACCACCAGTGATAAAAAATCCAGCAAATGCAGCCAAAATTCCAGCAATAAACCAGGCAAGGCCAAAAATTCTACCAACATTTATACCTTGAGCTAATGCAGCCTCCTGGTCAAATGATGTTGCCCTCATCGCAACACCGTATTTAGATCTTTTAAAGAATACTGACAATATTGCGATTATTAATATTGCAGTCACCAAAGCACTTAATTCTAGAAATTTTAAATTTACCCCTCCAACATTTACGGCACCGAAATTTCCAAAAGATGGGAATGGATCACCAAGATATCTTGGATTTATCCCAATCCAACTATCAAGTACTGTTCTTAGCAAAATGTCAATACCAATAGTTAATATAGCTACTGAAAAAACTGGTTCCCCAACCATTGGCCTTAAAAAAGTTCTTTCAATAATTAAACTCAGCACACCAGTAAGAAATATACCTAGGATTAAAGCAAGCCAAAAAGGTATGCCTCTGTCAACTGCTAAAGAGCTTATAATTCCAGCACCAACAACTGCAAGTGCAGGTTGAGCGAAACTTAGAACATCCATTGACTTGTAAATCAAAACAAAGCCAATAGCAACTAAGGAATATATCGCCGCAAGCGAAAGCCCTTCAACAGTTGCTTGTAAAAATATTGTCAACTATACATTCCTTCAATTAGTTCGCTAAATTGCTCCATTAACACATTTCTTTTAATTTTTTGTGTAGCAGTTAACTCTCCATCTTCATGATCAAGCTCTTTTGGTATCATTCTAAATTTTCTAATTTCTAAAGATGAGGTCTGTTCATTTGCTTTAATAATCTCTCTCCACACTAAGTCTTGGACCTCTTTCTTCTCAGATAAATCCCTGTAGGTTGTATGAGGAATATTCTTTCTTAATGCCCAGTTTGAAACTGTATCAAACTCAATCGCTATCAATGCTGATAGAAATTTTCTTTTATCTCCAATAACAATTGCATCTTTTATGAATGGTGAAATTTTTATCTTATTTTCAATTTCTTGAGGTGAGACATTTTTTCCTCCACTGGTGATAATGATATCTTTTTTTCTATCAACAATTTTAAGAAACTCACCTTCAAAAACTCCGACATCTCCTGTGTGGAGCCATCCGTCTTCATCAATGGTTTCTTTTGTTGCCTCTTCATTTTTAAAATACCCTTTAAAAACTGCGCCCCCTTTTGTTAGAACTTCACCATCTTCCGCAAGCTTGATTTCCATTCCGTGATTAGGGACACCTACTGTACCTAATTTCATTTTTTTATCATTATTTCCAGATGCATATCCACAATTCTCTGTCATGCCATATCCTTCAAAAATTGGAACTCCTAATGCTAAAAAGAACTTAAGAATTTCAGGTGCTATTGGTGCAGCACCAGATATAGCTGTTTCTGCTTTGCTTAAACCTAACTTTTTCTTAAGAGCTCTAAATGAAAGAAGCCAACCTATTTTTAATAAAATATTTGCAATAGGGTCATTAAAATTACGGTTTAATTTGCGTTCAGCTGCAATATTCCCTAAATACATTGACACTTTAAATAGCTGTCTTTTAATAAAAGTAGCATCCTTCATCCTCACTATTGCTGCTGAATGCATTCTCTCCAAAATTCTTGGTACTGCCGGAAAGATTGTTGGTTGAATTTCAGCTAAATCCATTTGTACAGTATCAATTGATTCGGCAAAGTTTATAGTAGCCATCGTATGTGAGGCAATTAATAAATCAGTAAGCCTTCCAAAAATATGACATAGTGGTAGATATGAAAGAAACTGAGGTTCTTTTGATTTTACGCTTTCAACTAAAGAAAAATTTGGAATCTGAGATGCAACCCACGAAATGTTTCCATGTGTAATCATAGAGCCTTTTGGCCGACCTGTAGTACCTGAAGTGTAAACTAAAAATGCTACATCATCATCAACTAATGTTTCAAGCTGTTGGTCAACATAATCTGGAAAAGACTCAAACTCAGACTTTCCAATTTCAAGAAATTCATCAAAATGCATTAATTTAGGATGATCGTAGTTATATAAACCCCTGTCTTCAAAATATACTATTTTTTCAAGCTCTGGAAGATTATCAATAACCTCAAGTGCTTTATCAACTTGTTCTTGATCCTCTGCAAATAAGATTTTAGTTTCTGAGTGCGAAAGGAGATACTCTACTTCTGACGCGGGGTTAGTTGGATAAAGACCTACACTAATAGCACCAATAGCCTGAATTCCTATATCAGCAATAAACCATTCAGGCCTATTTTCAGAATGGATTGCAACAGAATTTCCTTTTTCAATACCAAAAAATTTTAGGCCCATTGATAGATAATTTGATCTCTTCCAAAAATCTTCATAAGTAGTCTCCTGCCAAACTCCAAACTCTTTGTATCTCATTGCAATTTTATTAGGAAATCTAATTGATGTATCTTTAATTTTTTTAGATGGAGTCATTCCGCCATCTCTTAAAATCTCTTCATAGATTTCTGTCATTGTCATAGTCATAGTTAACCAACTCCTAAATATGCATCAATTACTTTTGAATCCTTAACAATTTCTTCTGGCCGACCCTCAGCTAATTTTTCACCAAAATTGAGTACCATTACTTCTTCAGCAATATCCATAACCATATTCATATCATGATCAACTAAAATAATTGTTTTTCCCATCTCCTCATGAATGTCGATTATAAATCGAGCAATATCTTCAGTTTCTTCATTGTTCATACCAGCAGCTGGTTCGTCTAATAGAAGTACTTCTGGGTTCAATGCTAAAGCCCTTCCAATTTCAACTCTTTTTTGTACTCCGTATGGTAAAGATAAAATATAGGAATACCTAAATTGTTCTATTTCTAAAAAGTCGATGATTTCTTCAGCAATCTTTCGTGCAGCTAATTCGCTTTTTCTAGTCTTTTTTGTGTAAAGTAAGCTAGAAATAGGCCCATAGTTAAGATGCCTATGAGCGCCGATTAAAATATTATCAAGTACAGTCATATTTTCAAATAGTTCTATATTTTGAAAAGTTCTTGCTATTCCTAACTCTGCTACTTGGTCAGGCCTCAAATCTTTAATGTTGCTGTCGCCAAAGCTCACATCACCCTCTGTGGGTCTGTATATCCCACTAATGCAATTAAAAATTGATGTTTTCCCTGCGCCATTTGGACCAATAATAGCGTAGAGAGTTTTTGGCTTAACTTCGAAACTTACGTTATTTAGTGCCGTAATTCCACCAAATTTAAGTGTGACATTGTCAAACTTTAGTGAACTCATGACAACCACCTCTTTTTCCTTTTGTAATGCTTAACATCTTTAAATGACTTTCTTTTTGTTCCTTCTGGATTTAGTCCTAAATAAAACTCACGTACATCTTCATCTTTTAGTAAAACTTCACTTGGGTTATCCATAACAACATTTCCAGTCTCCATAATATATCCATGATCAGAAACGTTTAAAGCCATATTTGCATTTTGTTCAACTAGCAAGACCGTAACGCCTTGTTCATTAATTTCTTTTATTAAATCTGCTATTTGATCAACTAATTTTGGTGCTAGACCTAAGCTTGGTTCATCTAGTAGGAGATACGATGGATTAGACATTAAAGCTCTTCCAATTGCTAACATTTGTTGTTCCCCACCAGATAAATAACCAGCTTCACCTTTAGACCTTTGTTTTAATATTGGAAACATATCTAACACTTTTTCAATATTTGATTGAATATCTTGACTATTCGTATGGCCTCCTAATCTTAAATTTTCAACAACAGTTAACTCAGAAAAAATTCTTCTTCCTTCTAGAACTTGGGCTATCCCCTTTTCAACAATTTTTGAAGGATTTAAATTTGTGATATCTTCACCATCGACAGATATTGTACCTTTAGTGATATCTCCATTTTGAATATCTAATAAACCAGTTATCGAGCGAATTACAGTTGTTTTACCCGAGCCATTACTTCCTAATAGGGAAACGATTTTTCCCTTAGGTATTTCAAAAGATACTCCTCTTAGAACTAAGATTACATCCTGGTACACAACTTCTAAATTTTGAACAGATAACATTTACGTATTCACTTTAAGGAATCAGCAAATAATTTTCAACTTATAGGAAATTTAATGTAATAAAGTATGAAACCTTTCAAAAAATTTGATTTGTAATATTGGTTACAATTAACCTCTATTTAATATAGAAACATGGAAAAAGATAACTACTCTCAGCAAGAGCTCTTTGAACAGAAAAAATACATATCTGATTTAATTGAAGAGAAGAGTGAAAAGAAAAGGAGTTCATTAAACATAATTCTTGGCTCATCACTCTTATCGAGTGGCATAATTTTATCTTTCTTATTTTTATTTGGCATATTTGATGAAGAGGAAATTGTCCTTCCAGAACCAATAACGATTACCGAAACTGTTAGGGAAAAAGAACTTGTAATGCCAAGAGTTGATTCTACAGAAGTTGTTTCAATTGCAGAGTTGGCTACTAAAACCATAGTGCAAGTTCAAGTTGGAACCCTTTCGGAAGATGGAGAGTTCTTTTCTGCTGGAGGTGGTTCAGGTGTTGTTATAAGTGACGAAGGTTTAATAATGACTAATCATCATGTGATTGATAATTCAACAGAAGTTAGAGTTATTTTCGAAGACGGAAGGTTGTATGAAGCAACAATTATTGGATCTGATAAGTTAACTGATATTGGATTAATAAAAATTAATGCATCCAATCTTATTCCTATTGCAATTGGCAACAGTGACAACATGCTAGTTGGAGATTTAGCAGTTGCGATTGGACACCCTTTGACGCTGGGTGCAGCTCCAACTGTAACCACAGGAGTAGTTTCTGCACTAGAGAGACGTCTTGATGTTGGTGGTGACACAATGGATTCAGCAGTTACATTATTTGGATTAATTCAAACAGATGCCCCAATAACAAGAGGCTCAAGTGGTGGGGCTTTAATAAATAAAAATGGTGAACTTATAGGAATTACAACTGCTATTGCAACTGCAGATGTGGGAGCTGAAGGACTTGGATTTGCCGTACCTGTAAACTTGGCATTAGGTATTGCTGAAGATTTAATTAGTGATGGAAAAATTTTACATGCCTTCCTAGGAATATTAGGCGCACAACATTTTGAAACTGCTGCTGATGGTGCAAGGGTCTTCTCTGGTGTCTTTATACAAGAACTATATGGTCCAGGAGGAGAAGCATTTGCTATTGGTAAAGCTGGGGCTCTTCCTGGTGACGTTATTAAAACAATTAATGGAGAAAATGTAAAAACGCTAGACGGCCTTATAACTATATTGCGTACTAAAAGAGCAGGCGATCAAGTTGAAATTCAAATCATGAGAGATTCACAAGCAATTACTTTAGTTTTCCAGCTAGATTTACGACCATCTGATGTTTAATGTCTGACGATATTTTTTCACAACTTTTTAATTTATTTAATAGTGATGATGAGAATGTAAACTGGAAGCTCGCAGAACAAATAAGCAATCATATTAATAAAGATAGTCAAACTGACTACCTCCTATCAAATCATGACTTAAACTATCAAGAAATTTTTAGAGTCATTCAGCTCAGTAATGAAAATCAGGGAGATTTAAATAATTCACCAAAAGAAATCTCAATTCTAGATACAAAAGATTACGGTGTTTGGTTTTTGAACTCAATTAAACATTTTGACTTTAGCGATCTACAGATGATTGACAGTAATGCCCTAGGACTAGCTGGAAATCAATCTTCATTAATTGGAATGCAACTAGGAAATATTGCAGGGTTTTTAAGCAAAAATACATGGGGTCTTAGTCACTTTGGAATTATTCTCCCAAAAAATAATAAGTTAGCAATAAATAAGAAGAACTTTGACCTACGTATAGATCAATTTGAAATTGATGATAAGGAAGCAACAATGGCACTAATGCTATTAGAATTTGTAGCACTATCTCTAGGAAAGTATCCAGCTCCTTTCTCGTATGTTGTAACACAAATGAAAAAAAGCAATGAGGAGCTTCTTGATCAAATAAAGAATATTGAACCAAATTTTGATGCTACAAATTTTTCAAATCCTGAAGAGCTTATGCAAAATATTCCTCAACTTAACAACTTTGACATGGAAGCAATATTAGATGTAATATTTGCCCCTTTAAGTTTTTATAGATCAGTAATAAAATTTTTAGCAAAAAATATTCTTAATATTATTGATGCAAGTGTAATTGATCTAGTAATGGATTTGGGTCTAGTTTCTAATCAAGGCCCAACCAGTGATTTTGAATTGAAGATATCAAAATATGATGAGGCTTCAGATGGTTTTATTGAATTTTTAAATAATTCATCAAATCAATTTTCACTGCTTGATATTATTTCAGATCAAAATTTAATACCATCACTCGATGAGCTTAATGACCCAATATCATGGGCTGCCAGAACTTCTTTACCGCCTATTTAATTTAAACTTCGCTATCATATATTTATTAAGAAAGGACTAAATTATGTCATTAAATGTTGGAGATAAAATACCAGAATTTGAATTGTACAATCACGATAAAACTAAACACAGCGATCAGGATTACCTCGGCCAAAAAACAATGTTTGTTTTTATGCCTTTTCCTTTCAGCAGTGTTTGTGATAAAGAAATTTGCGAACTTAGAGATTACCAAGAATCATTTATTAAAGAACATACCAACACCGTTTTAATTACTGTTGGTGCTAGTCCTACCAATAGAGCCTGGTCTGAACACTACAAAATTGAATTCCCAATTCTATCTGACTTTTGGCCCCATGGTGAAGTTGCTAAAAAGTTCGGATGCTTTCATGATGTAGCTGGTATTTCTTTGAGATATACGTATATAACAAATGAAGAAAACGTTATAACTGAAATTATTAAGAGTGATGAAATAGGTGTTGAAAGAGATTTCAGTGAATATTCAGAAAGTTTCGGTATTTAACCAACATCCCTAATATCAAATTCAGCAGCTCTTTGTCTTTTGATGCGTCTTCTTTCTCTTTCAGAAAGACCGCCCCAAATTCCAAACTTTTCTGAATTCTCTACAGCATATTCAAGACACTGATCTTGTACTGTGCATGCCCTGCATATTGCTTTGGCTTTACGAGTAGAAGCTCCTCTTTCGGGAAAGAATAAATCAGCATCTGCACCTTTACAATTTCCCTCTTCTGTCCATGATGGCATTCCGCCTATTAAATCTTCTGTAATTGATTGTTCCACCCGTACTCCTTATTGTAAATTACATATGTGTAATTTATAACGACTCCCCTCAATTGTCAAGGGGTGAATTATCTATTTAATTCTGAGTTATTTTTTGAATGTAGGATAATTAATTATGGCTTATGAAGAAATTGTTTCTACTGGTTCTGTATATAAAGGTAGAACTAGTATGTGGTTATATCTGTTCCATAGGATTACAGGTGTAGCACTTTTTGGTTATTTACTTTTACATATTATTTCTACTGCTTTAATCCTTGCTGGTCCTGAGATTTACGAAGGAGCAGAAGCTATTTATAAAAACTTTTATTTCAGATTAGGCGAGGTTGGCTTGATGGCAGCTGTCTTAGCTCACGCTATAAATGGTCTCCGTATAATTACTGTAGATTTATGGAGTAAGGGTTCTAATTACCAAAAAAGTTTAAACATTGCCGCATTTCTAATATTTATTGGAATTTTTGTTCCTACAACATACCAAATGATTACCTCTTATTTTGATATTTGTATTGAAAAAAGTTCAGCTGGAACGACCATTGTTGACTGTATGGTTAGACCTTTACCAGATTGGAAATCAAAATGAAAAGTACATCAAGAACTGATTGGGGTAGAAGGCAACCTCCTATTGGTGGTAGTAATTTTGAGTTATATGCTTGGTTTTTCATGAGAGTGAGTGGTCTCTTCCTGGTAATTTTAGCTGCAGGTCATATGTTTATAATGCATGTATTTAATGACACTCTTAATTTAGATTATGAATTTGTTGCAGCAAGATGGGATACACCATATTGGAGAGCTTTCGATTGGCTATTGCTGGCACTAAGTATTCTTCATGGAACCAACGGTTTAAGAATTGTAATGCATGACAATATCGCAAACAAACTCTATAGACAAGTTGCCCTGTATAGTTTATATTTTATCTCTTCGGCATTTTTCATATTAGGTACATACGTTTTGATAGCATTTGTGAGGGAAGCATGAAAATTATAAGACATTCTTTTGATGGAGTAATTGTTGGTGCAGGTGGAGCTGGATTGAGAGCAGCTATTGAGGCCGCTCCTCATATGAAACTAGCCGTTATAACAAAGCTTTATCCAACCCGATCTCATACAGGAGCAGCTCAAGGTGGCATGAGTGCAGCACTAGCAAATGTGGAAGAAGATAATTGGAATTGGCATGCTTTTGATACTGTAAAAGGCTCTGACTATCTCGCAGATCAGCCAGCAGTTGATATCCTCTGCAAGGAAGCTATTGACTCAGTAGTTGAGTTGGAACATTGGGGTTTGCCATTCAGTAGGTTAGAGAATGGAAAGATAGCACAAAGAAGATTTGGTGGCCATACTGTAAAAGAAGGTGAAGCTCCAGCATTTAGGGCCTGCTATGCAGCTGATAGAACTGGTCATATGATTCTTCAAACTCTATATCAGAAATGTGTTTCTATGGGTGTTACTTTTTTTGATGAGTTTCAAGTATTAGATATAAAAATTGATGATGGTGTTTGTAAAGGTGTTGTAGCATATGAAATTGCAACAGGAGATATTCATATATTCGAAGCAAGAGCAGTAACTTTTGCAACTGGCGGATTTGGCAAAATTTATAAAGTAAGTTCAAATGCACACTCTTTGACTGGAGATGGTCCAGGAATTTTATATCAAAAAGGTATTCCTCTTGAGGATATGGAGTTTTATCAGTTTCATCCTACGGGTATTTATAGACTTGGTATTTTGCTTTCTGAGGCTGCAAGAGGAGAAGGTGGAATTCTAAGAAATAAAGACGGAGAAAGGTTTATGGAGAGATACGCTCCCTCGATCAAAGACTTGGCTCCTAGAGATATGGTTTCAAGAGCCATTGCTACAGAAATTAGTGAAGGAAACGGAGCAGGTCCTAATAATGATTTTGTATATTTAGACTTAACTCATCTTGGAGCCGAAACAATTAAGCAAAAACTTCCCGATATAACTGATTTTGTAAGAACCTATGTGAAAATCGAGCCAATTGATGAGCCAATTCCCGTACAGCCAACCGCACACTATGCCATGGGGGGAATTCCTACTGATGTAGATGCTAGAGTGCTTAGTGACGCTCAGGGTAGTATTCTGCCAGGAGTTTATTCTGCTGGTGAGTCAGCTTGTGTCAGCGTACATGGAGCTAATAGGCTTGGAACTAATTCACTGTTAGACATAGTCGTTTTTGGAAAAAGAGCCGGTCAAAGCATGGTTGATTATGTATCAAGTACTAAACCCTACTCACTATCAGATAATGCAGCTGAGGACCTAAAAAATAAAATTGTTAACTTTATGGAAAAAGAACATAATCCTAATTTCTCAGTACCAAAAATAAGAGAAGAACTTCAAGACTCAATGGAGGAAAATGCAAAAATATTTAGAACTGATGAAACATTAACTGAACAGACTAAAATTCTTTCTGAGTTAAGAGATCGTTATAAAAATGTAACTATTTCTGATAAAAGTAAAGTTTTCAATACAGAATTATTAGAAGCAATTGAACTTGAATATCTGCTTGATATGTCAGATACCACTGTTGCAAGTGCTCTAGCAAGAAAAGAAAGTAGAGGGGCACATTCTAGAGTTGACCATGTTGAAAGAGATGACAAGAATTGGCTTAAACATTCCTTTGCTTTCAAAAATGGTGATTCAGTTAAACTAGACTATAAAGATGTTGAACTTGGTAATTATGAACCAAAAGAGAGAAAATATTAATGAATATTAATCTTAAAATTTTAAGATATAACCCTGAGACTGACAGAAGAGGACATTGGGAAGAGTATTCACTTGAAGCTGATCCAGATGAAAGAATTTTAGATTTACTACATAAGGTAAAGTGGTTCGATGATGGCAGCTTAGCCTTCAGGAGATCATGTGCTCATGGTGTTTGCGGTTCTGATGCAATGGTTGTAAATGGAGAAAATATGCTAGCTTGCCAAGTGTTAGTCAAAGAAGTAAGCAATCCTATCAAAATAGAACCGATTAGAGGATTGCCTGTCATAAAAGACTTAGTAGTAAACATGGACTCATTTTTTGATTCTTACAAAAAAGTTATGCCCTTTCTTATTAATGAAGACGAACCGGGTGAACGAGAAAGATTACAATCGCCTGAAGACCGTGACCGTTTTGAAGATACAACAAAGTGCATACTCTGTGCAGCTTGTACTACTAGTTGTCCTGTGTTCTGGACTGCTGATACATACGTTGGGCCTGCAGCAATCGTAAATGCACATAGGTTTGTATTTGATTCACGAGATAATGCATCAAAACAAAGATTGGAAATCTTAAAAGATGTCAACGGTGCATTTAGATGTAGAACTGCATTCAATTGTACAACTGCATGCCCTAGAGGGATACAAGTTACAAAAGCAATTGAAGATGTTAAACGAGAAACATTAACGATTAATTGATAGAAAATTTACTCAAAAATTTTAAAGAAAAAATAACTGAAACTAACTTTAAAACAAATGATGTATATTTTTACTTTACAGATTTAAATGAAACATATTCATTGACCGAAACTAAAAAAATTAAAGAAATAAGAAATAATGATAGATATTTAATTTTTAAAATATCAAGTTTAGATTTATTAGAGATCGTAAATGGCAAAATTCATCCAGAAGACCTGCTTTTTAATAAAAAAATTAAAATTTCTGGTGATATTAGTTTACTTTTGTAAGTGAATTCAAAAGAAAAGACGGCTATTGCCGTCTTTTCAAATTAGTTAAAAGAACTTTAGTTTAAAGCGTCTTTTAATCCTTTTGCAGCTTTAAAAGCTGGGGCATTTTTCGCAGCAATTTGGATTGTTTCACCTGTTGCTGGATTTCTACCTTGTCTTGCAGCCCTGTATCTTGACTCAAAGTTACCAAAACCAGCGATACTTACTTTATCGCCATTTTTCATACCATTTGTTACGCCATTGAACACGGCTTCTACAGCTTTTTTAGCATCAGTTTGTGACAACCCTACTTCTGCTGCAACAACGCTTGCTAATTGATCTTTATTCATAGCTGTTTAGCCTTTCTGTATTGAGTTTTTTTAAAAACTCCTTATAAGTATTATAGTTTTTTATAACGATTTGTCTTAAAATACTAAATTTATTGATTATTTTTTAAAAAAACCTGATTTTATTGACTAATTATGCTATTTAGTTCTTTTACTTTACCCTTAACGGCATCTGATGCATTCTTTAATTCTGTAAGCTCATCACTATTTAATTCAAGTTCAACAACCTCTGTGACTCCATTTTTACCTAATTTAGTTGGCACTCCCAGATATACATCACTTATACCATATTCACCTTCTACCCATGAGCAAGCTGGCATTACATCATTAGAATCAGAAATAATTGATTTAACCATGGTCGCAGCCGCAGAGGATGGTGCGAAATAGGCACTGCCCGTTTTCAATAAAGCTACAATTTCAGCTCCACCATTTGAAGTTTTTTGAACAAGGTCATCAATTTCATCTTTAGACAATATTTCGGTAAGAAGCTTTCCACTCACCCTGCACTGTGACGGGACTGGAACCATTGTTTCTCCGTGACTACCCAGTGTGAGAGCCTCAACGTCATTCATGTTGACATTTAATTTCTCAGAGATGAAATAAGCAAATCTTGAAGTATCCAATACACCAGCTTGACCAACTACTTTATTTTTTGGTAAACCTGAAATTTGGGATACTAAGGTAGTCATTTGATCTAAAGGATTTGTAACAACTACTATTGTTGGATTCTCTGAATACTTCATTATATTATTTGTAACATCAGTAACAATTTTTGAATTAACCTCTAGAAGGTCCATGCGAGACATTCCTGGTTTTCTGGGAAGTCCGGCTGTGATTACTACTACGTCGCTATCATGAGTATCTTCATATTTGTTGGTACCAGAAATCTTCGTAGAAAACTTTTCAACATGTCTAGATTGGTTCATATCAAGTGCTAAACCTTGTGGTAAGCCATCAACAATATCAGTCATAACTACAGAATCAACAATATCATACTCTGCAATTCTTAAAGCTGTCATAGAGCCATATTTACCTGAACCAACAACGGTTACTCTCTTCATTCTTAAAAGCTCTCTATATTGTCAGTCAAAGAGTTTGCAAAATCAGAAGAGGATAATGTTGTAGCATCAGTTCTTCCTCTGGCAAGATCGTAGGTAACATTACCTTCACTTATTGATTTTTCCATTGATTTTACAATTAAATCAGCAGCTTCATTCCAACCCATATATCTAAACATCATCTCGCCGGATAAAATTAACGAACCAGGGTTAGCTTTGTCTTTTCCAGCATGTTTAGGTGCCGTACCATGTGTTGCTTCAAAAACTGATTTTCCATTTTCATAATTAATATTTCCACCTGGACTAATTCCTATGCCACCTATTTGTGCTGCTAATGCATCTGAAGCATAATCGCCATTTAAATTAGTAGTGGCTATAACATCAAACTCTTGCGGCTTTATGAGTATTTGCTGAAGGAATGCATCAGCGATAACGTCCTGAACTAAAATCTTGTCTCCTGCATCTCCATTACAATCATCCCACGAAACTGCAACATCTGAAAATTCTGATTTTACAAGTTCATACCCCCAGGCTCTAAATGCGCCTTCGGTGAACTTCATTATGTTGCCTTTGTGGACTATTGCTAAGTTTTTCTTATTATTTTCAACAGCATAATTAAGTGCAGCTCTGATTAATCTTTCTGAGGCTGTTTTTGATATTGGTTTAATTCCGATCCCACTATCCTCGCGAATTTCCCAACCAAATTCTGAATTCAAAAATGCGTTAAGTGACCTTACTTCATCAGAATTCATTTCAAGTTCTTTTCCGGAATAAACATCTTCAGTATTTTCTCTAAATAATGCGATATCTACGTCACCAGGATTTTTTGTTGGTGATTCTATGCCAGAAAACCACCTTAAAGGTCTTAAGCATGCATAAAGGTCTAATTTTTGCCTAATAGCAACATTTATAGACCTAATTCCACCACCAACAGGTGTAGTAAGTGGTCCTTTAATACCAATTCCATAATTATCAAAAAGTTCCAAAGTTTTTGCTGGAAGCCACTCCCCAGTTTCATCAAATGCTTTTTGACCTGCTAATACTTCTGTCCATTCAATTTTTCTTTGATCAGAATATGCTTTTTTTACAGCTGAATCAAATACATTTTGTGATGCTGGCCAAATATCAACACCTATACCATCTCCTTCGATAAATGGAACTACCGGTTTGTCTGTATCAAATGAAGCACGAGTCTCGTCAATGGCAGCTATTAAATCATCTCTTTTTAAGTTTTCTTTCAAATTACATCCTTAATTGCTTGTCCAATCCTAGTTGGATTTTTTACTACATTAACTCCTGCTTTAGTAAGTGCTTCAATTTTAGCAGAGGCTGTCCCCTTATTGCCTGAAACTATAGCACCAGCATGACCCATCTTTTTTCCCGGAGGCGCTGTAACACCAGCTATATATGAAACTACGGGTTTAGTTACATTATTTTTAATGTACTCAGCTGCTTCCTCTTCTGCACTACCGCCAATTTCCCCGATCATAACAATTGCTTCAGTTTGAGAATCTAATTGGAACCCCTCAAGTACATCTATAAATGACATTCCAGGTACTGGGTCTCCACCTATGCCGATACATGTTGATTGCCCAATGTTGATTCTTGTCAATTCGTGTACGGCTTGGTATGTCAAGGTTCCTGATCTTGACACAACTCCAACATTACCTTCCTGTGTTATTTCATGAGGCATAATACCAACGTTAGATTTTCCAGGAGAAATTAAGCCTGGACAGTTTGGACCAAGTAATTTAGCATTTGTACTTGTTGTTAATAAATCATACATTTTGGCTTCGTCTTTTGCTGGTATACCTTCTGTAATGCAGACAATAAGATCGCAGCCAGCATCTCCAGCCTCTAAAACGGCATCCTTAGCAAAAGCAGGGGGCACGAAAGTGAGAGCAGTATTAGCACCTGTTGCCTCAATTGCATCTTTTACAGTATTAAAAATTGGAATTCCCTCTACTTGTTCTCCGCCTTTTCCTGGTCTGGTTCCAGCAACAACTTGAGTTCCGTAATCTCTGTTTCTTAGAGCGTGAAACTTTCCTTGCTCCCCTGTTAATCCTTGTACGACAACTTTTGTGTCTTCATTAATTAAGATTGACATTATTGACCAGCCTTTACTGCAATTTGAGCTGCTTCATCCATAGATCCTGAAATTTTTATTTTTTCATTCTTATTTTTTTCAAGTATTTCCAAACCTTCTTTTGAATTTGTTCCATCAAGGCGAACTGTAATGGGCCATTTAAGTTCTTTACCGCTAGTTGCCTCGACAATACCTTCAGCGACTAAATCACACCTTGTTATTCCTCCGAATATATTGATAAGAACACTCTTTACATCATCTTCGGTTTCAAGTACCTCAAGAGCGGCTGTAACAGTTTCGGCTTTAGCCCCTCCACCTATATCAAGAAAATTTGCTGCTTTTCCGCCATGCTCAACAACAACATCTAATGTAGACATCACAAGCCCTGCACCATTTCCAATGATTCCAACGCTCCCATCTAATTTTATAAAATTTAATCCTTTACTTTTTGCAAATTTTTCTGAGTCAGGTATTGGAATGTCTTTTTCAAATTTCTGAAATTCTTCATGCCTGTACTCAGCATTCATATCAAGAGATACTTTTGAATCTAAAGCAGAAACACCTTTTGACGTTATAGCTAAAGGATTTACTTCTACAAGATCACAATCATTATCTACAAACAAATTATAAAGTTTGGAAATTACCTCAATAAGTTGATCTTTATATTCGAAATCTAGCTTAGCATTAGTAACTGCATGTTCGATATCAGGAGGATTTAAGCCGACTGATGGTGAAATATAATGCTTTATTAAATCATCTGGAGAGTTTTCTGCAACTTCTTCAATATCCATACCGCCTTTTGAACTCAGCATCATTAAATATTTTTTTTCTGATCTATCAAGAGTAAATGAAATATAGTACTCGTTGATAATTTCTGAAGCTTCCTCGATAAGTAAGCTTTCAACTAAATGACCTTTAATATCCATTCCTAAAATATCATCAATAAACTGATTTAATTCAGCGTCATTATTGGCTACTTTAATTCCGCCAGCTTTTCCTCTACCTCCAACTTGTACTTGAGCCTTAACTACTAATGGAAAACTTAAACCGTGGTCGGATTGGAGTTCAGATTTAGATTTTATAATTGTTGATTTAGGTGTAGGAATAGAAAATTTCTTATAAAGTTCTTTACCTTGATATTCAAATAAGTTCATATTGTTACAACAAGAATATAGATTACAAAAAAATAAAAATTATGCTTGCTATTTATTGAAATTTTATTGGAGCCCATTCAATATCCAAGTACTTTGTGCCTATATCGTCAGAAAACTCAACTGTTATCTCATTGCCTTGTATTTCCTTAACAATGCCTTCACCATATTTTTCATGAATTACAATTTGTCCAATTACAATATTGGCTTCAGAAGAATCATTTTTTTCAAATTCTGTTGAAAAGTCAATTGTTTGAAAATGCTCCAAGCCTTCATCTAAAAAACGGCTTGGAAGATTGTAAACTGTGCCTCCCCAAAGAGTCCTTGACCAAGCATGTGTTAAGTAAAGTTTTTTTTCAGCCCTAGTGATTCCTACATAACATAGCCTTCTCTCTTCTTCAATTTCAGATGCATCACCCTGTGAACTTCTTTCATGGGGAAATAAATTTTCTTCCATTCCAGTCATGAAAACGTAAGGAAACTCCAATCCTTTAGCATTATGTAAAGTCATGAGAAGAACTCTGTCAACATCTTCTAAATTATCTGTTTCTGAAAATAAAGCTATAGACTCTAAATAGTCTCGAAGTTTTGTATATGGTTCTTCAATCTCTTCTTCATAAGTATTTTCAAAATTGTAAGCAGAATTAAGCAATTCTTCTATATTTTCCATTCTCATTTGAGCCTCTAAAGTGCCCTCTTTAATCAAATTCATTTTATATCCAGTTAGTTCAATAACTTTTTGAATGGCTACTGAAGGCCCTTGTATAGAATATGATTTAAGTTCAGTAATTAAATTTTTAAAATCTATAAGTTTACTTTTAATACGTGGTGAAATATTTTCTATATCATCTAATGAATCTAAAATTTCTGAAATTGATTTATTTGAAGTATTAATAAATTCTCTAAGTTTTTTAACACTTGATTCACCAATACCCCTCCTTGGCACATTGACAACTCGTTCGAATGAAACTAAATCACTATCATTTATTAGAAATTTTAAATATGAAATAATATCTTTTATTTCTTTTCGATCATAGAAGCGAACGCTTCCAATTAGCTTATAATTTATATTTAATTTTCGTAACTCTTCTTCAAAAAGTCTTGACTGACTATTGGTCCTATAGAATACAGCAACCTCAGCTTTTTTGTCCTCATGTAAAATTCTACTAGTTTCTTCTGCTACCCACCTTGCCTCGTCTTTTTCAGATCTAAACCTAGTTGAAGAAATATCCGCGCCTTCTTCATTATCTGTCCATAAATTTTTTTCAATTTTTCTTGGATTGTTTGAGATAACTGTATTTGCTAAATCCAAGATTTTTTTTGAGGATCTATAGTTTTTATCAAGTTGAATAACTTTTGCATCTTTAAAATCTTTTTCAAATTCTATTATATTCCTTATATCTGCCCCCCTAAAAGCATATATGCTTTGGTCAGAGTCACCCACAACACAAACATTTTGATTATTTGAGCCAAGGAGTTCAACAAGTTTATATTGAACATAGTTCGTATCTTGATATTCATCAACCATGATAAATTGAAATTTATTTGACCAAAACTTTAATATGCTCTCATTTGTTTGTAAAAGTTCAACAGCTTTTATTAAAAGATCATCAAAATCCATTGAATTGGACATAATAAGTTTTCTTTCATAACTGGAGTAAATTTCTGCAACCTTAACATCAAAGAAAGACTCTGCATTTTGTAAGGCTTCCCCAGGGGGTATCATATTATTTTTTAGATTTGATATATGTGCTTGAAATCTTTTTGGAGAATACTGTTTTAGATCTACATTATTTTCAGACATGCAATTTCTAACAACTTTATTGGAATCCGATTGATCATATATTGTAAAGTTATTTTTATATCCAATTTTATCACCATGGATTCTTAAAATTTTTACACATAAACTGTGAAATGTAGATATCCATTTTGGTGAAATTTTCAAATTCAATAAATCACTTATGCGTATTTTCATTTCCTCTGCTGCTTTATTTGTAAAAGTTATTGCTAAGATTTGCTCAATATTCACCATATGATTCTGAACTAGATGAGCATAGCGATGTGTAAGTACTCTAGTTTTACCAGAACCGGCACCAGCCATAATCAATACGGGTCCATTTATAGTTTCTATTGCCTCTATTTGACTATTGTTTAAAAATTCTTTCCATGATTCAGGAATTTTTGAAGTTGAAACCATTAATACTTAATCTATCCCTAAAGCGGTTTCGATTTCTGAAATTGTCAATTGCGCTGACACTTTTGCCAATTTTAAATTATTTTCTATTGCTAAATCAACTTCGCTATCAGTTATTTCTTCAAATTTTTCTGCAATGGGTTCTAAATAATTAATTACAGTTTCTGCGACAGCTAATTTAAAATCTCCATATCTAAAGTCTTGAAATTGTTTTTCTGTATCTTCTATTTCAGTCGCATTAATTGCAGAATAAATTTCAATTAGATTGCTAATACCTGGTTTTGATTCTAAGTCGTATTTAATTTCATTTTGAGAATCAGTAACAGACGACTTGAATTTCTTTATTATTGAATCTTTAGAGTCATTAAAGTAGATCGTTCCATTAATATCATCTGAACTTTTAGACATCTTATTTTCTGGATGCCTCAAAGACATCAGTCTTGCACCAAATTTACCACTTGTTTTTTCAGGAATTGGAAAGATGTCACCATAATTACTATTGAATCTCTCAGCAATATTTCTTGTAAGTTCTAAATGCTGTGTTTGGTCGTCCCCTACAGGTACCTCATTTGCTTTATGAATTAATATATCAGCTGCCATCAATATTGGATAAGTTAAGAGTCCAGAGTGTGTACCAAATGAATTAGATTTCTCCTTGAATTGGGTCATTCTTTGTAGCTCGCCTACCTGGCAAAAATTTGATAAGATCCAAGACAAATAAGCGTGTTCTTTTAGATCACTCTGAATGTAAATAACAGAATTTTTCATATTAATTCCACTCGCCATCAAAACTTTTAATGTATCTCGTATACTCGTTTTCAATCTTGTTTTATCTGGCATTGCAGTAAGGGAATGTAAATCTACGATGCAGAAATAATTTTTTGACTTTTCATTTGAAAGCTTTACCCAATTATTTATTGCACCTAATAGATTGCCTAAGTGAACTAGGCCACTGGGTTGAATTCCGGAAAAAACTGTTTTCATATGTGCTATTCTAATAAACTAAATCAAATTGGAGAGTTTTTTATCAAATCTGAAAGGCCATTATCTGCTTACTCTGGTTTAAGAAATATTATTTTAATCGGAACACTATTTGGATTCCATGGCTTGTTAAACCGAAGTCTTTTACTTGATGGAGTAAGTGAGATATTTATTGTAACTGCAAGAATTACTCTGGTTACTTTCTTAATAAGTTTATATTGTTTCAAAGAGTTTTTTAGTGAACTCAATTTGTCTTTTTTCTTCAAAGGGTGTCTTACAGGATTTTTAGCAATATTTATTCCTGGATGGACTTTTATTTATGCATTAAAAAATATATCTTCAGGATTGCAAAGTATATTTATATCAACCATCCCACTATTTACTGTTTTTTGGGTATTGCTATTTTTTAAAGAAGAAAAAATTACCAGAATTAAATTAATTTCTGTATTAATTGGACTTATAGGTTTAGTAATTCTCTTTTTCTCAGGAGAAACTGGGCTTTCGAAAGAAGGAGATCTAATTACAGGTGGTCTATTAGCTTTAGTTGGAGTTCAAGGGTTAGCACTTAGTAATATTACAAATAAAAAACACCTCAAATATATACCGGGGAAAACTTATCTTTTAACTCAATGGTTGTTTGGCGCTGGTCTTTCTATAATTTTATTTTTCACTTTAGGAGGGCAAATTGAAATTCTTTCGTTATCAGAGTCATTGAAATTAACAGGCTTAGCTTTTATTGATATTTTTAATTATTCACTATTTTTGTATACAATTAAAAGATTTTCAGCAACATTTACCACTTTAGTTGATTACATTGTTCCTATTGTTGGAATATTGATGGGTTATATTTTCTTAAATGAAGTAATAAGTAATGTATTTTTTGTAACTTTATTATTAATTTTTATTTCTTTATATTTAGCAGTAAAAGACGAATCAGATAGTTTGTCTTAAATCTAAATTTAATAACCTTCGTGTTATTTTTGCTGTTGCTCCCCATAAAATTTCTGTTCCAATCATAAAGATCCAGTCATCAGGATAGGTGCCTCGATAACTCCAATTATTTGGATTTGATAACTTTTTGATTTCAACAAAAAAAATTTTCTGGACTTCACTCATGTTAAAATTTTTAGGCTTTTCAAGCAATTGACAAACAATGGGGTAGACATCAAATTTATACTCAACAGTATCTATAGAATTTAGACAACCAAAAGGTTTCATACTTGCTTCAGGCAATAAAAGCTCCTCAGTTGATTCTCTAACTGCAGTACTAACAATATCTATATCTTCATCTTCTCTTTTACCTCCAGGAAATGCGATTTGGCCTTTGTGTGTTGGCATTTCATTAGATCTTTTTATATATAGGATTTCTTTCTTATCAAAAATCAAAATTGAAACTGCAGCATAATCATTTGTAGTAGCAATATAGGGAGTTTCTAACTCATAGTAATTTAATCTTATGGTCAATTAATCTTTTATTCCGGCAACTAATTCCACTTTTATACCTATTGGGTTTAAAACTTCCCAAGCATTAAATCTTGTGGGTGCGTCAAATCCAAACCAAGTTGTGTCAATTTCAGTAAAACCTGATATGTATATATCATCTCCATCTAAAAAGGCTGTAATAGAAAATGGTGTATCTAGTTCAATTTCTCTAATAGATAACTTTCCAACAATAGTATCTTCCACCTTTGAGTCAAAATCCTTATTAGGTAACACCAGTTCATCTATCCTGAATACAGCTTCGGGAAAGAGAGCGGACTGCAACCATTGATTATTTAAAGCTTGATCTCTGATAACACTATTACTTTTCAATGTTGAAATATCAGCTCTAATAATTAAGTTAGTGATTAAAAGACAAGAATCTGCTTGGTCGCATTCAGATAAGGAAAGAGTGAACTCCCCAATTATTTCATTTGTAATTCCCTCTACAGTTTCTAATCCAGAATTCAAAAACTGTTTTGGAGCAAGGTATCCAACTCTACTCTTTTCCTTAATAATTGAATAGGATATATTTTCAAAAGAATCTAGTTGAAGAATTTCAATACTTGTTGTTGTTAGCTCATCTTTAACTTCTGTAGTCGAAGTAAGAGCTTCTGGCTCTATGGCGATATTTTCTATTGGATCTTCTTGACCACAAAAACTCAGAAAGATAAATATTAAAATAGCAAATTTTTTCATTATCAACATTCTACTTGGTTTATATTTTTTTTTTGCTTGTATCCTTTGTGAATGTCAACAAAGTTTAGACAATTACTACAAGTTTTATCTGGAACATCTTTAATTGGAATTGGAATTTCTTTCAATTATCTAGCTAATTTAGGTCTCGGTCCATGGGGAGTTTTCCATGATGGACTTTCAAAAACTCTAAATATTACCTATGGAAGAACAATTATAATTACAGGTATTGCTGTGATGCTTTTATGGATTCCATTAAAGCAGAAGCCAGGAATAGGAACTATTATTGATATTTTTCTTGTTGGAACAGTTGCTGATTTAATAATTCCTAATTTTCCTTTATCTGAAAATGTTTTTTTAAGTTTATTACTTATTTTGTGTGGAATCATTCTTATAGGTGCAGGAACTGCAATTTATGTTGGGGCAAACTTAGGAGTTGGCCCTAGAGATGGAATAATGGTTGGGCTTGAGGCTAAAGGTCTGAAAATTGGCACAGCGAGAAACATTATTGAACTACTCGCATTTTTAACAGGCTGGCTTCTAGGTGGTCTTGTAGGGTATGTTACTATTCTTTTTGTGATCGGTATCGGTCCAGTGGTTCAAAAAGTTTTACCTTATGTAGACATGCGAAAAAATGATTAAATTCATATTTAAAGAGATAGTTACATCCATAAGTTCAATTTTTATTTTTTTATTAATAATGTTCTATGGTATCAATATCCTTATCCCAGGAGACTTTTTAACCCCACTTAGGCTAATGATGAGCCAAGCAGAATTAGATGCTCTTAGAGAGACCCTAGGGGCCAATGACCCACTTTATCAAAGATATTTTAGATGGATTCTTGGTGTGTTTAACGGTGAAATTACTACTGGTGGGTTTAGACAGAGATCTGGTAAAGATATTATGTCTACAGTACTACCTACTCTTCAAGTCCTAATTCCATCTTTCACTTTAGCATTTTACTTATCAAGAATTCCCTCAATTAAAACTTCCCTATCAAAACTTCATAAAAATAAAATCTTTTCCGATACCTTAGCAACTCTTTTTATTAGCTTGTTTCCCCCAATTGTTTTGTTTCTTATAGATGAAAAAATTGAAAATTTTTATACTTTCTTATCTTTGACTTTTGATCTTGAAAAAACTCCTATAAGTACTCTGACAATTAGCGAAAGTAAGTTTGATATTATTTTACTTTTATTTCTATTCGGAGTGACTCTCTTCATTGTCCAATCTCTAGATGTTTTTTTAAACAATAAAACCAGAAAGCATGGATTTGTATTTTCGATCATAGTTCTTTTTTATGTTTTCGTATTACAAAATGACATCTTAATTTCAGATATTATTCTAAATTCAAAAAATGCATTTAAGACAATCGCAATATTATCAATATTTTTTGTGGGTGAATATATTCTCATTAATAATGTTATTACACAGAATATAGCTAGAGAACCTCACATTTTGACCGCTCGGGCACTTGGCTACTCTAAACACAAAATTTACAATAAGCATATTTTAAGAAACTCTTTTGGCCCTTTTGCAACAAGATTGACACTTGGCCTTCCATATACGATTGCGTCCCTAGTAATTGTTGAATCTACTACTGGTTGGGATGGAATGGGAAGTGTATTGTACCAATCAATTATGAATCAGGACTCCAATGCAGCTATGGGACTATTCTTACTTTTAGCTCTTTTAACGGCATTCTTGAGAATAACAATTTCTGTGGTCCAAGTAATAATTGACCCTAGAGTGAGGCTTAAATGATTTCCTACTTATTAAAAAGTACATATAAAACATATCATGGAAAGATTGGTTATTTCTGTTTAGGTCTTTTAATTACTAGTAGCTTGGTTCACACTTGGCTACTTGGAAATATTTGGCCTGAAAATATTTATGATCCTATTGTTGGCTTCGATATAGAAATATTTCCTCATCCGACAACACCTTCTTCTTCTCATTTTTTGGGTACAGATCCTCTTGGAAGAGATGTGCTAAGTATGCTGATGGCAGGGTCCAGGCCATTAATTCAGTTATCAGTCTTTTCATTTTTTATTGGTATTGCAACAAGTCTATTCTTTGGAACAACTATTCCATTTATATTAAAAAATACCGATAAGATTATAAAAGAAGTGTCTTCAAGCTTGATATTAATATCTCCCCCAATAATTTTATTAATTCTTGGAACTGGAGACTTCACAGATAAGCTCTCTCCCTCTCTTGTTGGAATTATTTATGGTTTTATGTCTGGTCTAGGAATTTGTTATTTAGTCGTCAGGTCAAAAGTTTTAGAAATCTCCACCCAGGAATTTATTACTGCTTCTAAACTACTAGGTGCAAGAAACTTTTACATAGCCACAAGACATATAATGCCAATTGTTGTTCCTTATTCTGTTAGCTATATGCTTGCAAGTACAACTTATGGAATACTTGCATATGGGTTTGCATCCTTCTATGGACAAGTAGGTTGGACGCCAAACTGGGGAATGATGATATATGATGCAATTACATATGGATCTTATCTTGGTGGAATAAATTATTGGAATTTATTACCTCCAACGTTTGGATTTATATTATGTGCAAGTTCATTCTACTTTTTGAGTATTAGCGTCAAAAAACAATTTGGTATAAGTATTTGAAAACACGTATGCTTTTTTCTTAGAATACAATTATGTCAGAAAAAATAACACTCAAAATATTTATAAAAACTTTTATTCTGTTTCCTGTTTTTATGGTTTTTGTCTTTTCTCCACTGATGGTTTCTATAGTCTTAACTTCTTTTTTGCCAAATGGAAGACATCTTGCAACAAAGTTGTATGAATTTTTTGGCTGGGTCGGATTAAAGTTTGTTGGTATTAATTTAGTAGTAGAAGGTTCGGAAAAAATAGATACAAATAAAAGTTACGTTGTTGTGTCCAATCATCCTTCAACATTAGATATTTTTACACATATAACCGCACTTCCAGTATCTATTCGGTTTTTAACTAAATCTGAATTATTTAGAATACCTGTTTTTGGAAGAGTGCTAAAGGTTTTAGGATTGCCAAGAATTGATAGAGAAAATGCTAGTGCAAACTTTGATAAAATAAATTACTCTATCAAAAAAGTATTAGAACATAAAAATTCGATAATGGTTTTCCCAGAAGGCAAAAGAAGTAATCAAAAAGATTTGCTCCCCTTCAAAAAAGGTGCGGCTTACATTTCTAAAGATTTCAATTTACCAATCATTCCTGTGGTTTCACATAATGCTCATAATCTAATGGTTAAAGGAAAGGTCTGGCTTAAAAGTGGAGATGTTCATATAGAAATTATGGATCCAATTTATAATCCTAATGACTATACAGTAGAAGAACTTACTTCTAAATTAGAATCGTTAATTAAAAAAAAATTACTCGTTTAAAAATTCATTAATAAAAATATGAAGCGATTCTAAAATTTGATTATTTTCAGTTATATCATCAAGATTTAAATGGTCTGACTTAGTAATAAGATGAAAGTTTTCAAAAACAACTAACCCGTAATTTGATAGCTGCATACTCAAAATTTCAAAGGCTTTTTCCGCATTCCCACCCACTCCTTTTACAGTTGTTACAACTGCCACATGTTTATCTTTAAAGAGAGAGTTATATCGTCTTCCATCGTATGCCAATGAAAGCCAGTCTAAAACATTCTTTAAATGTGCAAGGAAACCTCCGTTGTAAACTGGACTAAAAATAATTAACTTGTCGGATTTCTCAAAAGATTTTCTCATATCAACTATTTTTTCAGGAACATTGTCATTTGGATCAAGCAAAAATGGAATATCCTCAAAAAGATTTTCATAAATATTATTATCAAGATTGTTTTCACTCATGTGATTACTAAGATGCCTTGCTAGTTGGCTATTGTAAGAATCTTTGCTTGTGCCAGCACTTAAAATTAATATTTTTGACATGTCATAAGTATGTAATTATGTTTGTTATATGGAAAACGAAAATATAAATTTATTTTCAAAACTGGATATTCGAGTTGGAAAGATAGTCTCAGCTGAAGAATTCAAAGAGGCGATTAAACCAGCATATATATTAACTATAGATTTTGGTTTGAATATTGGTATCAAAAAAACTAGTGCTCAAGTTACAAACTATACATTAAAGGAACTAGAAGATAAAAAATGTATTGCTGTTATTAATCTTGGTGATAAACAAATTGGACCAATTATGAGTCAATGTTTAGTTTTAGGTTCTATAACCTCTAACGGAGAAGTACTACTTTTAAATCCAGATAAAAATGCAAAATTGGGCGATAGGATTTCCTAGCTTGTTTTATTTAAAAAATAATTAGGGTTAAATGTTCCTACTCTTCGTCCCAGTTTTTCACCATGATTATTTATTAATACATATGTAGGAGTGTTGTAAAGTTTGTAAGTTTCTATAAATGGATGGTCTTTCTGTTTGCTGGCATTAATTGAAACAAAATATATTTCTGGATTATTTTTCTTGAATTCATCAACTATGAATTTTGAAGCTGTGCATCCTAGTCAGTAATCTGAATAGAATTCAATGATTGAATATTCATAATCAGAAAAACTATATGAATCATCCACCATCTTTCTATTTGATGTATAAAAAATTAGAGCATAAAAAATTCCAATAACTCCGAAGCTTAAAAAATAAAGTGCAGAGATAGGTTCAAAAGCAATAAAAAATAAGGCTAGGCCTATAATCCAAGAAACAGGTAAATATATCAAACTATATCTATTTAATATTTTTAAAAATTTTTTTTTCATGACTTCGGTACCTTTCCTTATAATATACTTGAATATGGACTTCGCTAATCATTTGAAAAAAAGAGGGTACAGAATTACTAATGCTCGAGAAGTAATTTGTACAATCTTGGAAAATTCAGGTCATCAACATTTTACCGTTGAGGAGCTTCATACTGAAGCAGTAAAGAGGGATAAAAATATTGATTTAGCCACAGTTTATAGAACTTTAGAGGTATTGGAAGATATTGATATTATTGAACACTCTCATCAAGTACACGGATCTGGTATTTTTTATTTAAAAAGTGAGTACTCAAACTTTCATATTATTTGTGAAATTTGCAAAAAGATCGTCGATTTAAAGAAAAGCACTAGTAAAAAAATAAATGATTTATTAAAAAACGATTCTGATTTTAAAGATGTAAACAACCATTTTATATATTCAGGTCAATGTAAAAACTGTAATTGATTCTGTTATTGCAAACTATTTGCAGTAACATTATAAATTATGGATACAAGTCATTCGCATCATTTAGAAATACATGGAGATTCCATATTAAGCCAATTAAAGCCAGAGCTTAAAATATTCACAACCTTTTGTATTGTTTTTTCGATAGCCTTTTTAAGTCTTGAAAACAATCTTTTAATATTTTTACAATTTCTTATAGTTTTATATTTTCTCTATATTTCAAAAATTAAAATTATAACCTACTTTAAAAGACTCTCTATTGATATTCCTTTCATACTTTTTGCATTATTTTTGCCATTTATTAGTAAGGGTGATAATAAAGTAATGTTTGAATTCTTTTCAGTTTCTGTATATGAAACTGGTTTTAATGAGATGATATCGATTTTGATAAAAATTACTCTTTGTGTTTCTTTGGCAATAGTTTTGACTGCCACTACATCAAATATTGAGATAATATATGGACTTCAAAAATTAAAATTGTCACCATTATTAATTTCAATTCTTTCGTTTGCAATTAGGTATATTGATGTGTTTATTGATGAGTTCAAGCGAGTAAGAGTTGCAATGAAATCCAGAGGATATGATGAAAAAGGTATTAAGGGACTTAAGCCTATTGCTTATGCTTCTGGAGCACTTCTCATAAGGGGTTATGAAAGAGGTGAAAGAGTTTATAACTCTATGCTTTCTCGAGGGTTTAGTGGTTCGATTGAGCTTAAAGAAAGAGAGTATAAATCTTCCAAATTACTACTGCTATTTTCTACAATTTCTATATGTATAACAATTATCGATAGGGTTCTAATATGAAGAAACCATATTTAAGTGTAAACAATTTAAGCTTTGAGTATCCTGATGGATTTAAAGCGTTAGAAAACATTACTTTCAAACTTTCAAAAAATGAGCGTGTTGCAGTTCTTGGTCCAAACGGTGCTGGCAAAACAACATTTATTCTTCACCTAAATGGAATTCTTGGAAATTTAGATGAAAAAATAGAAATAAATAATTTAAAATACTCTCAAGAAAATATTAATAAAATTAGAAAAACTGTTGGTTTAGTATTTCAAGATCCAGATGACCAATTATTCATGCCAACAGTGTTAGAGGATGTCATGTTTGGCCCTAAAAATTTTGGATATTCAATTGAGCAAGCTGAACAAAATGCAGTGGAGGCACTAAAAAAAGTAAAAATGTTAGATTATGCGGAAAAACCCCCTCACCATTTAAGTTTCGGTCAAAAAAGAAAAGTAGCAATAGCGTCTGTCCTTGCTTCAAAACCAGAACTCTTAGTGCTAGATGAACCAAGTTCAAACTTAGATCCAGCATCACGCAGGGAACTGGTCGAAATTTTAAAAAATTTAGATATATCTTTAATTCTGGTAACACATGATATACCAATGGCATTAGAAATTTGTAAACGAAGCATAATTCTAAATGACGGAAAAATTACGACAGATGATGAGACATATGTGATCCTAAAAGATAGAAAGACAATGGAAGATAATAGATTAGAACTTCCGTTTGGGTTTGCCCTACATCATTTAGATGAGTGAACCTCTAGAGATTTAATATAACTAATAATGTTGTCTATTGCTTCATAAGATTCTTTAATAGGGAAAAACTGCCAAGCATGCCAGACGCCACTCCAAGTTTGTAATTCTACATTGACATTCTTATCTCTTAACTTTTTTGAAAATTCAATTGCATCATTATATAAAAGCTCATCAGTAGAAACTTGGATTAAAACATCTGGAAAGCTTTTTATATCAGCATAGATGGGTGAAAGAATTGGATTATTGGTTCCATATTTTCCTGCATAATACTCGCCTACTTCGTACATGCCTTCAATAATAATTGTCACATCTTTATTTTTTAAATATTTTTTGTCCTCTGCTGAGTCTGATAGGTCCAGCCATGGTGAAAGAAGAATTAAATTATTAGGTTTTATGTTATAAGATTCATCAACAGTGACTCCAGTTGCAAGTCCTCCACCAGCGGATTCACCTATCCAAATACTTTGTTGGTTTTTATGAAGTTCATCAATGTAGCTGACAGCTAGTTTTGCATCATCATGAGCAGCTGGAAAATTATGCTCTGGGCTTAACCTGTACTCAAAAAAATATATTATTAAATTGGCACTACTCGAAATCATTGAAATCAAATTTTTATGAGAATTTATACTCCCAGCAAAATAGCCACCACCGTGAAAATAGACACCATATTTTTCTTCATTAGCATTTGGAGGAGTAAACTTGAATATCCTTACAGGAGCTCCATGAATTTCTTCAAGCGAAACTTCTTCATTAAATTTAAGTAGTTTTTGGCCAGAATTGTTTAGATTGTTCCTTGAGTCAAGGGCGTAATCCATACGTTCCTGGAATGTTGGATTATTAGATGTCACATCTAGTCTAAGCTTATCTCTAACTTTCCTCAGCCTTAAAATATTGACATACAGCGGTGTTCTAATGGAAAGTGGTAATTTTGGAATAAATTCAATTGTGAATTTTTCAAGAATTTTTGCTAATAAAGATATCACAGTACAATTATACACCTTTAGATGAATAGAAAAAAAATATATAATAGATAGATGAATAGTGAACTTGGAAAAATAGCTATATTAGGATCAGGTGAGACAAGTCCTAATCTAGTCAGTGTACATCGTGAACTTTTAGAGGATGGAGCATCATCTAATTGCTTTATGATTGACTCACCATTTGGATTTCAAGAAAATGCTGATCAACTTGTAGAGAAAATCCAAGATTTTTATAAAACTAGTTTAAATATTAAGATTAATTTAGCAACATATAGAAAAATTGAAGAACTAAATAGTAAATCTTTTTTTAAAACAATTCAATTATTAGAAAGTGCATCATTCATTTTTGCAGGTCCTGGTAGCCCAAGCTATGCAAGCAAACTTTGGTCAGGTAATCAAATTCAATCAATATTGTTGAAACATCTTTCAGAAGGTAAAAATGCCTTATTTGCAAGTGCAGCAGCTACAACATTGGGTGAGAATACACTTCCAGTCTATGAGATATACAAAGTCGGTAAAGACCCTTTCTGGGAAAAGGGATTAAACATATTAAATGCCTATGAATTATCCTGTTCAATTGTTCCACACTTTAATAACAAAGAGGGAGGTAACCACGATACTAGTTATAGTTATGTTGGGAAAAATAGAATGGAGAAACTCCTCAAGCAATCTTATTCAAACATTCTTGGAATAGATGAGCACACTGCGTTAGTTATTTCTGGTAAAGAGGGGTTGTTTAGAGTACAAGGTCTTGGGAAATTAACAGTAATCAATAAAAAAGGAATTCATGAATTTGACAATGGTACTACTGAAGACTTATCTATTCTTCAAGGTCTTTTAAAACCGGATAAAAAAAATACGGAAAATCAAAAAGAAATTTTAAAAAATGAAAGCCAAGATACTAATTATTTAAAACAAATAGCAAAATTAGAAATTGAAGTTGAGAAAAATAAATTGAACAACGAACGTTTTTCAAAAATAGTTGAAGAGCTTATTTCTCTCCGTGGAAAGCTAAGGGAAGAAAAAAATTATGAGCTTTCAGATACTATTAGAAATATATTGGAATCCTGTAATCTGCAAATTGAAGATAGCGGGGAAGATATAAAGTGGTCTATTCTTGATTAGCTTTTGGATAGTGTCCCAATATTTTAAATTCTTTACTTACTAAATCTATTCTTTCAATCAATTCATGCTGTATGTTTGAATCACTCAATTCATAATCAATATAAAATTTGTATTCCCAAGGCCTCCCAAGAATTGGTCGTGACTCTAATTTTGTAAGGTTAATATTTAAATCATTAAATATATTTAAAGATTTAAGTAACGACCCAGGCCTGTCATCAGAAATTAAAACTGAAGAAAATTTGTTGTTAATTAATGAAAGATTAGGAGGTTCTAAACCTATAAATAAAAATCTTGTAAAATTTTCTGAGTCATTGGAAATATTTTTTTCTAAGATTTTAAATCTATCGTCACTATCAAAATGTTCTCCAGCTATGGCAGCCGTTGTATTGTCATTTGTTCTTAATACTTCATAAACACTTCCCGCAGTATCAAAAACAGGTGTAATTTTAAAATTATTTTTTTGTAGGTATTTACTACATTGCTGAAGTGCTTGTGGATGAGAAATTACGTTAGATATGAGTTCTAAACTAGATTCAGGAAGTGCAATTAAACTATGTTTAATTCTTTTTATATATTCCCCATATATACTTAACTCGCTTTCAATAAGCTCTTCGTAAGCTTCATTTACCGTCCCAGCAATTGAATTTTCTACAGGAAGAAGCCCGAAATTTCCAGACTTGCTTGCAAAGTCAATTAATGATGAGAAGGTTTCACAGGGCTGATAAAGTGAATCCGAAAAAATAGTTTTTAGTAATTGCTCGGAATATGATCCAGGGGTTCCCTGGTATCCTATGTTCATTTTATTCTCCATCAATATACTCCAATGCTTTCAAATATCCATTTACGCCTTGACCAATAATTGAGTGCTTAGAAAATTCTTTTATGAGATTTATTTTCCTAAAATCTTCTCTTTTATTTATGTTTGAAATGTGTACTTCGACAATTTTGTTATTTTGCGAAAATATTGCTATTGCATCTCTTATTGAGACACTTGTATGTGTATAGGCTCCTGGATTAAAGATAAGCCAAACATCATTAAATTGACTAATCATTTGAATATAATCTACAATCTCTCCTTCATTGTTAGATTGAAATAATTCAACTTCTAAATTTAAACTTGATGCTTTACGTTCAATTGTGTGAATTAATTCGGAATAAGTTGTTGAGCCGTACTTTTCTAATTCTCTTATTCCAAGAAAATTAAGATTAGGACCATTAGCAATAAAAATTTTTTTAATAGTCAATCACCTCAAATAATTCATCGAAGCTTAAATTGATTATATTTGGCATAGATATACCTGAAAGAAGTACTATGTCAACATTGTCTATTAAACTTTTTTTATCATTCTTTAAAGCTTCCATAATGGAATCCCTTCCTTTAGAAAATTTATAAGTATGGCTATAGTGAATTTTTTCTATATATTTTAAATAGGAGTTGATTACTTCCTGTGGTAATCCCATATGTTTCTTTGAAAGGAGTAATTCATAATAAATTCCAATTGCTACAGCCTCTCCATGGGAAACTTTGAATTCAGAATCTTTCTCAATGAGGTGTCCAATAGTATGGCCAAAGTTTAATAATTTTCTTTTATTTAATTCTGTAAAGTCTTCACTTACAATATCCAGCTTTATTTTTATTCCTTTTTTAATTGTGTCAAGACTAACTTTATAATCTGAACCCAGAGATAATTGTTCATAAATCTCACTACTTCCTATTAGTCCATGTTTAATTAACTCAATTAAGCCATCCTTGTAATCTTTTTCAGAAAGTGAATCTAGTAGCTCGTGGCAGACAAAAACTGACTTTGGATAGGTAAAGGTTCCTATTTGATTTTTACCAAAATCATTATTAAAACCATTTTTTCCACCATGTGCTGCATCAACCATTGCAAGAAGAGTTGTTGGCACTAAATGAAAAGAAATACCTCTTTTATAGGTACTAGCTGCAAATGCACATACATCTAAAAGAACTCCTCCTCCTATTATTAACAAATTGCTCAACCTATTTAAATTATGCTCAAATAATGCATTCCAAACCCTTTGAACAGATAGTAAATTTTTTGTACTTTCAGAAATATCAATATGTAAAACGTCTGTGTTAAGAAGTTTTTCAAAATTATAAAATTGTAAATTAGAATCAACAATTACTAAATCGTGATTGTTATTAGTTTGGTTTAAATCATTTAAAAGCTCTTCAAGAGTTTCTGAATATTTATTACTATCTGTCATTTATTTAATTCCAAAGCATTTAGTAAGGCTGTATAAGAATTTTCTTCACTTGAAATCGATAACACATGTTGAAGAGATTGATATTTATCTATTCTTTTTTCGAATAAGCCTCTTATTGATTCTTTTCCAAATTTAACTAAAGGTCTATTAGAATTTTCAATTCTTTTCCAAAGGATGTTGAAATCAACCTCAAGATAAATTGCTTTACCACTTTTTAATATATGTTGATAGATTTCATTATTTTCAACCGCTCCCCCTCCTAGTGCTATTAAGTCAAATTTATCAACTTGTTTAAAAAATTCTTCCTGCTCTATTGATCGAAAATAATTTTCCCCTTTATCTTCAAAAATTTTATTTATTGGTCCATAAAGATTTTCAATATGAAGATCTAAATCCATACAAGCAATATTTTCTTTAGAGTTAATTTCTTTAATAAGGGTACTCTTGCCAGCACCCATGAACCCACACAAAAAATTACTTCTATTCGTTTTCATATCCCATTGTCCATTTTTTATTACTTAACTCAAAGTCCTCAATATTATAATTTTGAAGATCATCCACTCTTTTTGCTATCTCACCTTTTGAATCACCACCAGTTTTTTCAATAAGAGAGTTCAGTAAATCTAATGAAAGTACTCCTTCGAATATTGGAACTGCTCTTGGTACTGCACATGTGTCAGATCTTTCATAAATTGTTTCAGTTTCTTTTCCAGAATGAAGATCTACACTTTTGATTGGAGTCAAGGTTGTGCTAATTGGTTTAAGGTATGACGTTACCATGATCGGATCACCAGTTGACATTCCTCCCTCAAACCCTCCTAGATTGTTAGATATTCGTTTAATTTTATTATTGTCAAGTTTCATTTGGTCTTGTACTTCAGTGCCGTATTTCTTTGATGCTTCAAACCCATTACCAATCTCCACTGCTTTAACACTCTGAACTGAAATCATTGAAGATGAAATTTTTGCATCAAGCTTTCTATCAAAATGAACATAGCTTCCACATCCTGGTGGATAATTAATTGCTATACACGTTATGGCGCCCCCTAGAGTATCTTTTTTCTTTCTTGCATCTTTTATCTCTTTAATCATCAAATCTGCAGCATTTTTATCAGGACATGATACATCAGATTGTTCAATTAAATTTTTAAAAGAAGTGATATCAGTTATATTTGTTGGATTGAAACTTTGACCGCCTATAGATGAAACAAATCCAACTAGTTGAATGTTTAATTGAGAAAGTATCTGATGAGCAATTGCACCAACAGCACACCTTATAGCGGTTTCACGGGCACTAGCTCTTTCTAATGTAAGGCGTATATCATCATGGTTATATTTCAAGGTTCCTACTAAGTCTGCATGACCTGGCCTTGGAACAACATAAGGTTCTATTTCCTTATCTTTCCAGTTTTGCCAATCTTGATTTATTATCTTTAATGCAATTGGACCGCCAGTAGTAAGTTTGTTTACAACACCGGAAGTAATGAACACTTGATCTTTCTCAATATTCATCCTTCCACCAGATCCTAGGGTTTTTTGTCTTCTCAAAAGGAATTTATCAATATATTCTTTAGTGACTTCAAAATTAGATGGGATGCCTTCAACGATTGCCGTAAGTTCAGGACCATGACTTTCCCCAGCTGTCAGGTATTTAATCTTCATTCTTTAGCCTTTCCAGTATCTCATGGTAAACATGATCAAACTTGATTTCTTGCCCTGTCCAAAAATTAAATGATGAAATAGCTTGTCCGATTAACATTGTTATTCCATCAATACTTTGAACATTTTGAGAAAATCCTTCTGTAAATTTTGAATTAGTCTTATATCCAAAGTTAAAAAATAGTTCTAGATTTTTAAATAGTTCATAAGGCACTGGAAGTAGTTCATCTTCAAAAGGAGGCATTCCAATTGGTGTTGTGTTGACTAGGACTTGAATTTCAGGAACTAAATTTAATATTTCACTATATAATTTTGTGTCTTTATCTTTTTGTCTTGAGGCGATTATGACTTCATTGCTTGAATCACAAAAATAATTGAATGTCTGTGTACTTCCTCCATTGCCAAGTATTAATATTTTTTTATTTCTTAAATCATAGTTGATAGATTCAAAGGTTTTTTTTATTCCCTCAATATCAGTATTAGTAGCATGGATTGTTGAATTTTTAAGGACAACTGTGTTCACCGCCTGAGTTCCCTTAGCTAGCTCTGTTATATTAGAACGATCTTTACTTTTTATTAAATCATAAATTTTTCTTTTGTGCGGGATTGTTACATTGTATCCATCATATTCAGTATGAATATCATCTAACTTTTCTGCACTCAAATTTTCTACTGGTAATTTTTCATATACTAGATCTACACTTGAAAACTCCGCAAGCATGTTATGTATGGAAGGTGAAAGAGTTTTAGTGAGTGGCCAACCTAAAATGCCAATTTTAAGAGACATATTCTGCTCCTATGTTTTCAAGATCAGAAAAAAAACTTGGATAAGAATCAGAAATACATTCAGTATTATCAATTTTTATTTCTGAATTAATACATAAGCTAGCAACTACTCCCGTCATAGCAATCCTATGATCTTCTTCTGTTTTAATAAGTCCGCCTTGAAGTTTTTGAATTCCTGAAATCTTATATCCATTACTACTTGTATTAATTTGACCGCCCAGATTAAGTATGAAGTTTTCCATTGCCATTATTCTGTCCGATTCTTTAAACCTCAACTCTCGTGCTCCTTCAACTACTGTATTTCCCTCCGCTTGTGATGCTAAAAGTGTAAAAACTGGAAACTCGTCAACCATATCAGCAACATCTTTACCCTCTACCATTACTCCTTTTAATTTAGATTTTTTAACAACTATGGTTCCAACATTTTCATTATTTTGAACTTCAACATCTTTAATGGTTATATCTGCGTTCATTTTTCGTAAAATTTTTAAAAATCCTATCCTACGTTCATTTAATAATACATTTTGAATATTAAGTTCTTTGCTTCTTAGAACTCCAATAGCTATTAAAAATGCTGCGGATGAGGGGTCGCCAGGTACATTGTAATCAATATTTTTTAATTTTGATTTAGGTTCAACTGTAACATTGTTGCCCAACCTAACTAAATTAACACCCATGAGACTTAACATTCTTTCTGTGTGATCCCGGGTAGGGGTTTCTTCAGTTATAGTTGTTTGAAAACTTTCATGGTAAAGAGATGCTAGGAGTAAACCACTTTTAACTTGCGCACTAGGTTTACTTGAATTTATATGTTCAAATGTATATTCCGAAGGTGTAAAAAATAAGGGTAATTTACCATTGTTATCTTTTATTTTTGCTCCATTTTCACATAAAGGTTTAATGATTCGCTCCATAGGCCTCTTGCTTAATTGAGCGCTACCTTCTAGAGTAGATTCAAATTTTTGTTTGGAAAGTAATCCCGTAAGCAATCTTGCAGTAGTCCCCGAGTTCATAGCATTTAAGGGTTCTATAGGTTTTTGTAATCCATCTAAACCTACTCCTTCAATTTCAATATAATTTTCTGAAGGGTTATGAATCTTTACGCCCATTTGTTTAAAAATTTTTATAGTTGAAAGTGTGTCTCCTGACAATAAAATATTCTTAATTTTTGAAACACCAGTAGCTAGAGAGCCAAGAATTACTGTTCTGTGAGAAATGGACTTATCACCAATAATTTTTATTGAGCCCCCTATAGTGTTCATTATGACAAATCTCTTTCTCCAAATTTAGTTGCTAAAGCTCTTCTCCATTCAACAGTCTCAAATAAATACTTGTGCATCACACCTTCATCTTCAATAGCTAAGATTTCTTGAAGTTCTTCAATTAATTTAGTAATTAAATTTTTTACATTTTCCATATTTGTTAAATACATATCTGAAATCATATTTGGTGAAGTCCTGGATAGTCGTGTAGCACCATCAAACCCCCCTGATGCTAAATTAAGCAATTCAGTAAGATTTTGTTCTTTCATTGCAACTGATACTAAAGCTGAACTTAACATATGAGGCAAATGGCTTGTAAGCGAAATCAGTTCGTCATGCTTTTCTGAGTCAATCCAAATTTCTCTTGAATCAATTAGTGAAACAAAGTATGAAGCAATTTTTATAACTTCATCATTTGATGAATTTGTCTTACAAAGTAGAAAAGGGGCATTGTTATAAATCTCTGGGTTTGGTTCCCATGTTTCATTATCAGCAACTCCACAAAGTGGATGTCCTCCTACACAAGGTATTGCTGAATCATCCATTTTCAGCCTTATCAAATGTTTTGTTCCTCCTAGATCTATAATCAATTTTGTTTTAGTTAAGGTAAAATCATTATCAAAAAAACTAATAATTTCATTTATTGGCATAGACAAAATTGTTAAATCGTAATTATCTTCAGAATCAAATTCACTATTTAAAGCGCCATATTCTTTTGCTCTTGCAATATTTTTGTCAAGAATATCAGTACCGCTAACAAGGATTCCCTTTTCAACTAATTTTATACCTAAATTTGTACCCATTAAACCTAGGCCTATTATGTGAACTTTCTTTATCATCTATACAGACCTTCCAACCGCCTTTGCAACAATTGAAGTTTTATCAATTAAAGTTTTTAATTCTGTTGGTAGTAATGCTTGTGGACCATCGCATAAAGCCTCATCAGGTCTTGGGTGAATCTCAATTAAAAGACCGTCTGCTCCAGCAGCTATAGCAGCCAAAGCTACCGGTTCAACTAATTGATTATCACCAGTTGCATGACTTGGATCAGCAATGACTGGTAAGTGACTATTTTGTTTTAGAAATGGAATTGCATTGATATCGAAAGTATTTCTAGTTGCTGTTTCATATGTTCTAATGCCTCTCTCACACAACATAACGTTTTCATTACCTCTTGACAAAATATATTCACTAGCAAGAAGTAATTCATCTAATGTTGCGGACATTCCTCTTTTCAGTAAAACAGGGAGTTCAGATTCCCCTACTGCTTCAAGGAGCTTAAAATTTTGCATATTTCTTGCCCCAATTTGTAAAACGTCTACATATTTTTCCATCATAGATAAATGCTGTGCATCCATAATCTCGCTAAATAGAGGTAAAGATGTTATTTCTGAGGCTTCTTTTAACATTTTGAGACCGTCCTCACCTAACCCCTGAAAGCTGTAAGGAGAGGTTCTTGGCTTAAACGCACCGCCTCTTAATCCATTTGAACCAGCTTCTTTTGCAGCTAATGCAGTTTCAATAGTCTGTTCTTGAGTTTCGGCACTATCTGGCCCTGCAATTATTGCTAACTTATCTCCTCCAATAGACAAATCTTTTATTTTTACAATTGAATTATCTTTTTTATAATTTTTACTTGCTAACTTATATGGTTTGCCAACAGGTATTACTCGACTTACATTTGGTAATAATTTCATCACAGCTCGGTGATCATCATTAACTTTTCCACTAACAGCTACAACATTTCTTTCTACACCATAAATAACCAGAGGTTCATGCCCTTGCTGAATCGCTTTCTCCTTAACCTTTTCTACATCTTCTTCACTTGAAGACTGTTTCATTACTACTATCAATTTTCCTCCTATAAAAAAAAATCGGGCTTTTGCCCGATTCTACAATACATACTTTAGGGCAACTTATATGTGCTCACTAAAGTAAAAGTATGTGTTGTTTAAATTCATTAGAAATATACTAGCAGGATATTCGTTAATACAAATAAATTTTTATCTATCTGGTCTTAAAGTTTTAGCATCATTCAAATATACGTGCTTAACATCATTTGTGCTGTTGTTAATTGTTAACAGTATCCTTATGCAACCAGCTAAGTCATCTTTAATATTTGGAGCAACAGCATCAATTGCAGCAATAGAATTCATACCCAACTCTCTGAAAGCCTTTGCAGGAAAAGCTTGATCTAAGTCCTGCGTTACCGTAAATAACGCAAATACAACATCTTCTTCTGTGATGTTGTTTTCCTTCATAACTGAAAGAATTAAAGATTTGGCCGAAGAAATAATACTCGACTCATTATTATCAACTACAGCTATTGCACCGCGAATACTTTTCATAATATTTGTTTACTATATAAAAAGAGTGGAACAATGTCCACTCTTTTTTAAAAACTAAGATGCAACTCAGTTACATCATGCCTTCCATGCCACCCATACCTCCAGCTGGCATTGCTGGCTCATCTTCTGGCTCTTCTGCAATCAAAGCTTCTGTTGTTAAAACAAGTGAAGCAATTGATGTAGCATTTTGAACAGTTGACCTAGTTACTTTTGCTGGGTCAATAACCCCTTCTTTGACAAGATCAGTTGTTTCACCAGTAGCTGCATTTAGTCCAGTATTACCTTTTTCAGATTTTACCTTTTCCACCATTACGCCACCTTCGTATCCAGCATTAACAGCAATCTGACGCAGTGGAGATTCAAGCGCTTTTTTAACAATATTACGCCCAACAACTTCTCCTTCAGAACCTCCAGAAATTTTTTCTATAGAATCCTGTGCTCTTATAAGTGTTACGCCACCACCAGCTACAATACCTTCTTCTACAGCAGCTCTTGTAGCAGCTAAAGCATCTTCAATTCTCATTTTCTTTTCTTTAAGTTCTACTTCAGTTGCTGCACCAACTTTTACAACTGCAACACCACCTGATAGTTTTGCTAATCTTTCTTGAAGTTTTTCTTTGTCCCAGTCAGAGTCAGACTCATCAATTTCAGATTGAATTTGTTTTACTCTTCCTTCAACATCAGCTTTCTTTCCGTTACCATCAACAATTGTTGTAGCATCTTTTTTAACTACTACTCTGGCAGCTTCACCTAACATATCAACTGTTGTGTTTTCTGTCTTAAGGCCAAGTTCTTCAGATATAACTTCTCCACCGGTAAGAATTGCAATATCTTGTAACATTGCTTTTCTTCTTTCTCCAAATCCAGGAGCTTTAACTGCAACTGATTTAAAGGTTCCTCTTAAGTTGTTCACTACCAATGTTGCTAGTGCTTCACCTTCTACATCTTCAGCTAAGATCAATAATGGTTTACCTGAATTCATGACCTTTTCTAATAAAGGCAATAAATCATTTACCGCAGTAATTTTTGAATTAACAATAAGAATGTATGGGTTTTCTAGTACTGCCTCTTGCCTGTCAGCGTCAGTTACAAAATAGGGTGAGATAAATCCTTTATCAAACTGCATACCATCAGTAAATTCCAATTCCATTCCAAAGGTTTGACCTTCTTCTACGGTTATAACACCGTCTTGACCTACTTTATCCATAGCTCCAGCAATTGTTTCACCAATCTCAGTATCTGCAGCAGAAATTGACGCAACTTGCGCAATCTCTTCTTTGCCACCAATTGATTTTGAAAAACCTGCAATAAAGTCTGTTACAGCCTTAGATGCCTCAAGCATTCCCCTTTTAACTTCCATAGGGTTTACACCTGTAGCAACAGCTTTCATTCCCTCATTTACCATTGCCTGTGCTAGAACTGTAGCTGTAGTGGTGCCGTCACCTGCTACATCATTTGTTTTAGAAGCAACTTCTTTAGCAAGCTGTGCACCCATATTTTCATAAGGATCTTCAAGGTCCACCTCTTTTGCAATAGTGACACCATCATTGGTAATGGTTGGTGCGCCCCATTTTTTTTCTAAAACTACATTTCTTCCTTTAGGACCTAGTGTTACTTTCACTACATCTGCAAGTTTATTAACTCCTGCTTCAAGCCCTTTTCTAGCTACTTCATTAAAAACTAATGTCTTTTTAGCCATTAAATTCTCCTCTTATTTACTAACTTTGGCAAGAATATCTCTACTAGATAATATAAGATATTCAGTACCCTCAACTTTAATTTCGGTCCCACCATATTTTGAGTAGACAACTTTGTCACCAACCTCAACATCTGGTTTTATATTTTCGCCATTTTCATTAGGCTCCCCAGGACCTACTGCTACTACTTCACCTTCTTGAGGTTTTTCTTTAGCTGTATCGGGAATATAGATTCCTGATGGGGTTTTATTATCTTCTTCTGACAATGGTTTTACAATTACCCTGTCTCCTAACGGTTGAAGATTCATATATATTTACCTCCTAAATAAATATCCACATTGTGAATTTAATACTGTCTTGTTTATATATGTAAACAATTTCTCTAAAAATTAGGTGATTATTGAGTTTAAACGTACATCGTCAATATTCATGTCATTTGTTATTAAGTTATTTTGTGCAGCTACACATATCATCGCAGCATTATCTGTAGACAATTTTGGTGTTGGTAAATAGATATTGAGTTCTTTTTCTTCTGCAAAAATATTCATTTTTTCTCTGAGCCTAGAATTAGCCATTACCCCTCCTCCACCAGATATACTTTTTACACCAGTATCTTTCACGGCCTTAACAAAGTTTGATAATAAAGAATCAACTATGGCTTCTTGGTATGAAGCAGCAAAATCAGCTCTAGTTACTTTATCATCAATATCTAAATTATTAAGAAAGTTTGTTGCAGCGGTCTTTAAGCCTGAAAATGAATAATTATATGCGTGTTTGGTTTTTGGTCTGGGGAGCTCTATTTTTGCTGGATCTCCTCCTTCACCAATTTTTTGAATTGCAGGACCTCCTGGAAATCCAAAACCACAAAATCTTGATAGTTTATCAAAAGCTTCACCAGCTGCATCATCTATTGTTGTTCCGAGAAGTTGGTAGCTACCCCACTCCTCTACAAAAACAATTTGCGTATGACCCCCAGATACTAGAAGGGTTATAAACGGAGGCTTCATTGTGTTATTTTCAATTAAAGGGGCAGCCAAATGACCAACCATATGATCAACAGTAAAAAATGGTTTATTTATTGACCACGCTATTGACTTTGCAAAATTATAACCAACAACGAGGCTTCCTACAAGACCGGGTCCGTCTGTAGTGGAAACTATATCAATATCTGAAATTTGTAAATTTGCATTATTTAAAGACGAATGAAATATATTTCGTATCATCTCAGCATGTGCTCTTGATGCAACTTCAGGAACTACTCCTCCAAATTTCTCATGTATATCTATTTGAGATGAAATAGTATTTACCAATAGCTCATCACCCTTCATAATTGCAATAGCGGTTTCGTCACAAGATGTTTCAAACCCAAGAATTATTTTGTCATCATGCATAAATTTTCTCTCTTTGAAATAGCTTTGCGTCTTCGTTTACATAATAATTTTTTCTTACACCATACTGTTTGAATCCAAATGATTGATACAAGTTCATAGCAGGTTCATTTGATTCCCTTACTTCTAAGAGAATTTTTTCGAATTGAGAAATTTCAAAATATGATATTAATTTCTCTGTAAGGTTTCTTGCAATTGATTGATTCCTGTAATCCTTAAGGACTCCTATACCCAATATATGCAGATCATTTAAAGTTTTTTGAATTGCTAAATACCCAACAATTTTATCATCTTGTTCATAAACCCAGTAAAGAAATTCACCTCGATTAATTTTGTCGTTGATTGTGTCCCTATCCCATGCAGTAGAGAATAGAGTCTTTTCTAGTTTTGCTAAGTTTTCAGCAAACTCTAAAGTAGAATTTTCGATTATCCTAATCATGAAAATTTATCTCGCCTTCTAAACTCTTTGTTGAAAAAGAAACATCAGGCTCTCTCATGTATTCAAGCCTGACTTCATTAAAATTTGGATAATCGTCATTCTTAAATATTTCTTTGCCAATACTGTAAATATGCTCAGATGATACATGTTCTGGAGACCCTAGTTTAATGTATGTGTTTTCACCAAAGAGATTTTCCTCCAAACTACGCCAATCGCCTACAACAAGCTTCTTATCGTTGTCTTCATTTAATTTGATTTTCAACTTTGTAGCATCCAAGACTTCCGGTTCTGTATCTTTTACCACGCCTCCAGGAACTGGCTTATATAGACAAAAAGCATACTCATCTCTTTTGATATCAATAATGGTACAAATTTTTCTATGGCCAGTGTGTGCGGCAAATGCTAAAGCATCCAACCCGTTAACAGGTACCAATGGAATGCCTAGGCTGCCACATATGCCTTGTGCTACTGCTAATCCAATTCTTAAACTTGTATAATAACCAGGGCCAATATCAAGATACACAACACTGATTTCAGATTTATTTATTTTTGACTTAATAGTGATTTCATCAATTGACCTCATTAAAAGATTGGTAGTTCCATTTTCCGACAAAACCGAACTGGTAGATATTAATTTTTCATCATGTATAGCAACTGAAATATATTTACCTGAAGTTGAAATTGACAAGCTATACATTTATAAAAATCTCTCTTTTTTCATGGTCAACTATTTCAATTTGAATCAAATCCATATGAGGAATATTTGATTCCGTCATGAGATTGGCCCACTCAATTAGTACTAATGTGTTTTCCTCTGATAATGGTAAATCTAAATCGATAAATTCAGACCAACTATTTAACCTATATAAATCTACATGAAAAATTTTTATTTCTCCCACTTTATAGTTTTTTACAATATTAAAAGTGGGCGAAGTAACGACTTCATTACAGCCAAAGAATTTTATGATTTTTTTCGCAATTGTAGTTTTGCCAGCTCCAAGAGGACCGGATAGTCCAATAATCTTTGGGAGAATAATTCCCTTTAGGTACTGATCTAAAAAACTATCTAAATCTTCTTCTTTTACAAATCTACTCAACTTCGACCCTCTCAAGTCTCTTTGACATATTTGTTAAAATTTCCCATTCAATTGTATTGTTCCATTTGGCAATATCAGATACTGAAATATTTAATTTTCCATCATCTGATTGTCCTAATATTGTAACTTCATCATCTACTTTTACATCTAACCCTGTTACATCGAATAATATTTGGTCCATAGTGACCCTGCCAATTAATTTACAAAATTGATTTTTTACAATTACTCTTCCCTCTGGAAAAGTATTCCAGGGATACCCATCTCCATAACCTATTGGTGAAGTTGCTATTACTGAATCACGTTCTAGGATTTTTGCTTTTCCGTATGAAACCGCTTCGCCTTTTTTTCTATATTGTAAATTAGATATTCTTGTTTTGATTTCCATAGTTGGTAATAATTTATTTATACTTTCAACTGGTGAGATTTCAATACCATAGGCCGCAATACCAATCCTTACCATATTAAAAGATTCATCCAAATTATAAAAAGTTGAAGCTGAGTTATCCACATGACAAAGTAAATTATCTTTATCAACATTTGATATTGTATTCTTAAATAAATCAATTGATTTTTGAGTATCTCCTTTGTCAGTATCTGCTGATGGAAAATGTGTGCAAATGCCTGCTAGACTCAAATTCGAATCATTAATTTTTTTAAATAAATAATCAAATTTATCCGGAGAACATCCTATTCGATGCATTCCAGTATCAATTTTAAGATGAACACTATATTCATTACCCGTATCTAGAAGTGCATCTATAAAACTATCGCTATATACGGTTAAATCTAAATCGTTCTTTAAAATATTATCAAGCTGACCTACCGAAGGCTCTGCAAGAAGGAGTACTCTTGAATCTTTGAACTCTTGCTTTACTTGAACTCCTTCATCAATTGATGCAACTGCAAACCATTCCACGCCAGCCTCTCTTGCATTGCGTACACTCCATTTGATTCCATGTCCATAAGCATTAGCTTTTACAACAAGACATATCTTTTTTTTAGAAATTTGAGATAAATATTTAAGGTTTTTAACAAAGCTCTTTTTGTTAACGTATATGTACCCTCTATCCATAACTAATTATTACCTTACAGGAACAGGGTGTCTATAGCAGTATTAATCTTCATTTTGAATTTTTGGTATTTTCCAAGTAAGCGCTGCACTAATTGCAAAACCTGCTGCTATCCAAGGAGATAAATTTACAAAAAGCCATGCAAAAACTGCAACTCCTATTGCTATGCAAATACCAATCAAATTTCCAGCATTATTAGAATTCGTTGATTTATTATTCATTTTTATTTTGTGGTTTTCTCCGACTGAGTGCTGCTCCTAATGCAACACCTACAGCTAACCAGGTAGGTTCGTTTGTAGCGGCAAAAACTGCTGCTCCTATAGCTGTACCAACACCAATCATACTTCCGGTATTTTTAATTTTTTTATCCATGACAAGTAAACTCCTTTATTTATTCGACCGTTACAGATTTAGCTAAATTTCTTGGCTGGTCAATTGACTCACCATTCAAATTTGCCACATGATAAGCAATGAACTGAAGTGGGATTATTGATATAACAGTAGAAAGCATTTCACTTGCCTCGGGAAGTGTAATGTAATCATTTGAAATATCCTGCAACTTCTTTGAGGTGCTATCTCCTACAGCAATTACATAAGCGCCTCTTGCTTTTACTTCCTGAACATTGCTTGTCGTCTTATCTAATAAGTGATGTTGACTAGCAGTAACTATTACTGGTGTTCCATCTTCTATTAAAGCTAAAGTACCATGCTTAAGTTCGCCTGCAGCTAGTGCTTCTGCGTGCAAATAAGAAATTTCTTTAAGTTTCAAAGCACCTTCTGCTGCTAATGCATAGTCAAGTCCTCTTCCTATAAAGTAAATATCATTCTTTTCATTTATAGATTTTGAGATCTTTTTTACTTGATTTTCACATTCAAATGTTTTTTCAATTAATGAAGGTAACTGTTTTATTTCATCAAAGGACGTACCAAGTTTTTCTTCAGAGTCCCAATGTTTTGCTAAAAGTAGTTGCCCAACAAGCATCCCCAAATATGCTTTCGTAGAAGCAACTCCAATTTCTGGACCAACATGTAAATAGAATACACTATCAGCCATTCTTGCTAGTGAGCTTCCTACAACATTAACAAGTGCTAATACATGTGAACCATTTTCTTTTAATAATTCTGTTGCTGCAATAGTATCCATTGTTTCTCCTGACTGTGAAATAACAATGCCTAAATCATTTTCTCCAACAATAGGTTCTCTATATCTAAATTCTGAAGCAAGCTCTACACTTACAGGAACTCCGAGGACTTTCTCAAATAAATCTTTTCCAAAAAGCCCAGCATGATAAGCTGTACCACAAGCAACTATCCAAATTTTTTCAAATTCTTTAGCTTTACTTAAATCAATTGGAATTTCTTCAGATCCAATCTCAAGTCGTCCAGAGATTGTTCGTTCAATTACTTCAGCTTGCTCAAGGATCTCTTTATACATAAAATGGTCATAGCCAGACTTTTCTGCTTCAGATACTTTCCAATCAATTTCTTGAATTTCTCTTGAAATTTCATTCATATTTTCATCAAATAATTTAAATTTTCCGTTTGTAATTTCTACAAAGTCACCATTCTCAAGAAATATCATCTTATTTGTATGTTCTAAAATTGCTGCGGAATCAGATGCTAAAAAAGTTTCTCCTTCGCCAACACCTAAAACCAAAGGGCTCATCATTCTTCCTGCAACAATAGTTCCAGGTTCTTTTGTAGATGTCACCACAAGTGCGTATGTTCCATCTAGTTTCTTAGCTACATTTGTTACTGTTTCAAGAAGTTGTCCAGTCCACTGATTACCCAACTCTACAGCAACTACCTCTGTATCAGTATCTGATTCAAATTTAAAGCCTTTCTTGAGAAGGTCATCCTTCATTTCAGCATAATTTTCAATTATCCCATTATGGATAATTGCAAATTCATTTTGGTTATCTGAATGAGGATGTGCATTAACATCATTTGGAACTCCGTGTGTTGCCCATCTTGTGTGTCCAATGCCAATATTGCCATTAATTTTACTATCTGCAAGATGGTCTTTTAAAACCTGGAGCTTTCCTTCCTTTTTTTCAATGGTTAAAGTTTCTCCATCTAAAATTGCTACTCCAGCTGAGTCATAGCCCCTGTACTCTAATCTAGATAAACCGCCGATTAATATTGGTAAAGGTTCTTTAGGGCCTGAATACCCGATAATTCCGCACATATATGCTCCATTCCAACGAGCTTGTTGAAATTTTACTGCTTTAAACTACCTCTGTTCAACAATTACTTGCTGTTTTTAATAGCTTATAACGACCGCAGTGCCGAGTATGCATCCGCCGAATTTTTCGATAACATACTACCTCGTCACCTTTTTCAAGGCCTGGCGCTTATTAGCTCGTTAATTTCATTATAAATTATATTTCAGGTAAATAAATGATTTTTAATATTGATTATCAATTCTTCACTAAATTTAGCTAGCTCTTCTTCACTTTCTGCCTCAACTAAAACTCTTAAAATAGGTTCTGTGCCAGATTTTCTTATTAAGAATCTACCATCTAGACCAATTTCATTATATAAATTCTTGGCAATATCATTCAAGTCTTTAACCTGCTCGTCACTAGGCAAAAGATCTAGCTCTAAATTAATTAATTTTTGAGGATACTCAGTAATGTTAGACTCTTTAAATTCTGATAATGAAGTGTTAAAAAAAGCTAAGGCTTTTAATGAATAAATCAAAGATACTAATCCATCACCAACAGGGAGCTCATCAGATATAATTATGTGACCTGACTGCTCACCTCCTAGCGAAGCGTTGTGCTCATTCATTGCTGAAGCTACATATTTGTCCCCGACAGACGTTTCTACATTGTGATAATTATTTTTTTCAACAGCTTTTTTAAAACCAAAGTTAGACATAACCGTTGAAACAACAATATTGTTGTTTAATTTATTTATTGCTTCTAAATATTTTGCTATTAATAAAATAATTACATCTCCATTACACGGAGAACTATTCTCATCAACAAGAATTAATCTATCAGCATCACCATCAAATGCTGCACCTAGTTGATTTTTGCCTAAATTAGAAATGAGGTTATCTAGATGTGTTGCTCCACAATTAGAGTTAATATTTTGACCATCTGGAGTATTTGAAATTATTTTAAATTTTGACTTCTTTGATTGAAATAGGTCTTCAATGATTTTATAAGAAGACCCATTTGCTGTATCAAAAAGAATATTGAATGAAGACAAATCAAAATCAATCAAGCTTTCAAGATATTCTAAATATGCATCATAACCTTTTGTTGAGGATTTTGAAATGGATGTTTTTTCAGGTAAAGAAATTGTTTGAAGATTATTTTCAATATTTATCTCTACATCATCAGAAAGCTTTGAACCAGCATCGTCGATTAACTTAATGCCATTATATTCACTTGGATTATGCGAGGCTGAAATTATCACTCCTAGGTCATGTCCAAATTTTTCAAGCAATACAGGCATCGATCCTGAAGGTAATACTCCATAGTTAACAACTTCAATCTTTTCAGAAAGTCCGTTACAAATCCAAGTGAGAAGTTCTAATGATGAACTTCTAGTGTCCAAGATAACTGCAACAGAAGCTGGTGATAATTCTTTTTCTACAGAAGAAAAGATTTTTGAAACTAAATCTTCATTTAGAGTTTTATTTGGAATACCTCGGATTCCATCAGTACCGAAATATTGTTTCAATTTTGAATCTATCTCTTAGTAAATTGTTCAGCTCTTCTTGCTTTTTTAAGACCGTATTTTTTTCTTTCAACTTTTCTAGCATCTCTTGTCAAAAGACCTGCTTTTTTTAATTTTGGACGTAAGTTTTGGTCTACTTCTAATAAAGCTCTTGAAATTCCAAGTGAGACTGCATCTGATTGAGCTGATAGTCCACTTCCTGACACATTCACAATAACATCAAAGTTTCCTTCCATGTTTACGACTTTAAAAGGTTTCTCAATTGTCATCTTCATACTTGGGCTTGGAAAATATTGAGAAATATCTTTTCCATTAAATGTATACTTTCCAGATCCCTCAACTAAAGTCACTCGGGCAACAGAAGTCTTCCTTCTTCCAGTTCCATAAAATTTATTAGACATTACCTTCTACTTTCTTTATATTAAAAATTAATTCCTGTGGATTTTGGCTTTCATGAGGGTGTTCGTCAGTTGCGTAAATATGTAATTTTTTTAGTATTGATCTTCCTAGCCTGTTTTTTGGCAACATTCCCCAAACTGCACGTTCTATTATTCTTTCTGGTTTTCTTTGACGTAAAGAATTAAAACTTTCTGACTTGATACCACCAGGAAAGCCGGAATGAGAGTGGTACATTTTTTGCTCAGGCTTTTTTGATGTAATAGCTATTTCAGATGCATTTATTACAACAACATGATCTCCAACATCTAAATGAGGTGCATATTGTGGTTTGTGTTTTCCTCTTAATATTTGAGCAATTTCACTTGCAAGTCTACCAATAGGTAAGCCACTAGCATCAACTAAGTGCCAATTACGCTCGGAAGCATCTATTCCTTCAAATGTAGTTTTAATATTCATTTATCAATCTTTTGAATTGTAACGAACTACTAGTATAAAGTGCATTGATATTTATGAAAACTAGTATTTAACTTTCCAAAGTATCAAACCATGTGCTGGTGCAATAAAGTTTAATCGTTCACCTGATGGATTTTTAAGTTCATTTAAGATGTCTTTAAGAGAAATTTTTTGGTCAAAATAAGCTAACTGTACTCCGACAATATTTCTAACCATATTTCTAAGAAAAGAATTAGCAATTATTGTATATTCATAAATTTCATTTTTCTTTATCCATTTACTAGAGACTATTCTCCTTTCGGGATTATTAAACTTTTCAACTCTTGAAAAAGATGAGAAGTTATGTTCACCGATAAATAATTTTGCAACTTTATTAAGGTCTTCCAAATTTAACAACGAATAGTGTTGATAAGTGTTTTGATTTAAGTGTGGGTAATTAGACTTGGAATCTCTAACTAAATACTTGTATGTTCTTTCAGTAGCTCCGTATCGTGCATGAAAATTACTAGAAACAACCTTGAAGGAATTTATTGAAATCGAATCACCCAAAATCTTATTAAGAGAACTAATCTTTTGACTGTCGAGAATAAGATCTGTTCTAATATTTACAATTTGTGATTTGGCGTGCACTCCGGCATCAGTTCTACCAGAATAATTTAATTCATACGAATCCATAAGAAGGTTTAATGCTTCTTCTAGTTTTCCTTGAATTGTTGGCTTGTTCTTTTGTTTTTGAAATCCAAAATAATTAGTTCCATCATATGCGATGCTGAGCTTATAACTGTTCATCTAAACAAAAATGCGAATTGGATCTGAAAACCAAATCAAAATAAATAAAAAAGTTACTGAAGCTATACTTGCGATTCTATTTTCAAAAAGAAATGCGGCTTTCAGTGAGTTTGATAATACAAAATACATCCATCCAAAAATGACAATAACTGAGACCTGTAAAATGTTTGACATAATTGAAATATATGAATTTGCAATAACTAACAAACCTATAAACCCAATTAATCCATGTGTGTACCCGGTAAAAATTAGTATTGTTGGTAATTCAATTTGTTGATTAAAAGCTCTTGTCAACAAAAACCATATTCCTAAATTTGCAAAAAGCCATGCAAAGATTCCATCCACTATTCCATAAAAAACAATGTCAGCAAAGTTTGAAGTTGAAGATGAAATAACTAATGGAATGTATATAGCTAACAAACTAAGAACGACAATTATAAGAGCGTTGCCCGATTCATACCGATCATAGCTAATTTTTACGTATAAAGATTTGTCAAATCTAATAAATTTCTGAAATTGAGACCATATATCCTTCAGTGAATTCAATATTAGACTAATTCAAGTACAGCTAATTCTGTCCCATCACCCTGTCTGTGAGTTGTTCTGGTAATTCTTGTATATCCACCATTTCGATCTTCGTACTTTGGCCCTATCTCTTCAAAGAGCTTAGCAACAATGGCTTTATTTTGAATCATCTTTAATACTTGCCTTCTATCATGTAGAGAGCCTTTTTTTGCTTTTGTTATGACTTTCTCTGCATATGGTTTTACAGTTTTTGCTTTAGTAACTGTAGTTTCAATTTTTTCATGCTCAATCAAAGCGCTTATCAAATTACTGATAATTTGATCTTCGTGAGAGGCTGATCCACCTAATCTCTTACCTTTAGTAGGTTTAGGCATCAGACATATCTCCTGGGTCAAGATCAGAGCTAGTTGGCAAGCTTAAACCCAGTTCATCTAATTTAGCAACCAATTCATCAAGGCTTTTTTGACCAAAGTTAGTCAAATTGAGAAGATCATCTTCTGTATACTCTAAAATTTGTCCAACAGTAGTAATGTTTTCTCTACCCAAACAATTTCTTGGTCTTTCGCTTAAATCTAATGCGTCAACAGAGAGGGAAAGATCAGGTGAGCTACCTTCTGAAATAGTAAGTTCACCAAGTTCAAGTCCTACACCTTCATCAATATCAGCAAAAAGTTTCCATAATTCACCTAATGTTTTTCCAACAGATGATATTGCCTCACTAGGGTCAATAGAACCATCAGTCTCAACATCAAGAGTTAGCTTATCATAGTCTGTAACTTGACCAACTTGTGTTGGTGATACACCATAACTAACTTTGACAATTGGAGAAAAAATTGAGTCAATAGGAATAAAGCTTGAATCACTAGTTTTATTCTTGTCAGCTAATCTATATCCAACTCCATGAGCAATCGAAACTTCCATATCTAATGTTGAATTATCAGATAGTGTACAAATTTTAAGATCTGTATTGACAACCTCTACTCCCGCAGGACATTGGATTTGTGCAGCTAAAACATCTCCAGGACCTTTAGCTTTAACTGTCAATGTATGATTTTCTTGATCTTCAACTTTTAATACTAGTCTTTTCAAATTTAGCAATAAATCTAGAACATCTTCCACAACACCAGGAATAGAAGTAAATTCATGATTGACTCCATCAATTTTAATTCCTGTTACAGCGACACCCGGAACTCTTGAAAGAAGTGCTCTTCTCATAGTATTACCTAATGTGAGACCAAATCCTGGTTCCAATGGTTCAATAACAAACTTAGTCCTATTTTTTCCCAGATCATCTTGTGTAATCTCAGGCCTTTGTAACATTAACATTTATTCTTTTCTCCTCTCAAATCTTTATTTCGAATAAAGCTCGACTATTAACTGCTCTTCAATTTGTGAACTTGCATCATTTCTAGTTGGAGCAGCAGCAATCTTAACTGCTTTTTTCTTACTATCTACATCCAACCATGAAGGAATAACATAATCTTGCCCAGTATCAATAGTATGTTGAATGATAATCATATCTTTACTAGCATCTTTAATTTCGATTACATCTCCTTGATTAACTTGATGTGATGGAACATCAACAAACTTTCCATTTAACTTAAAGTGCCTATGTGATACCAACTGCCTTGCTTGAGGTCGTGTTGCTGCAAAACCAGCTCTATATATTACATTGTCCAGCCTAGATTCAAGTAAAACTAATAAATTTTCACCAGTAATGCCTTCCATTCTGGTAGCTTCTTTGTAATAGTTGCGAAACTGTTTTTCCAAGACACCATACATGTATCTAACTTTTTGTTTTTCTTTTAATTGAGTACCATAATCAGTTTCTCGTTTTCTTTTCCTGCCATTTTCTCCAGGAGGATAAGGTCTATCTTGTAATGCTTTGTCTCCTTTGCGATTTTCAAAGACATTAAATCCGATTCTTCTTGAAACTCTTACTCTTGGTCCAGTATATCTTGCCATTATCCTCTTCTTCTCTTTTTTGGCCTGCAGCCATTGTGTGGAGTTGGGGTAATATCTTTAATTGTTCCAACGTCCATACCCATGTTTTGAAGTGTTCTTACTGCAGTTTCTCTACCCGCTCCAGTTCCACTAATAATAATGTCAAGCTTATGCACTCCATATTCAGTTGCTCTTCTAACTGCTTCCTCGGCAGCAACCTGAGCAGCATATGGTGTTGATTTTCTTGAACCTTTAAAACCTACTGAACCTCCAGAAGTCCAGACAATAGTCTGCCCAGATGGATCGGAGATATTGATAATTGTATTATTAAAACTAGCTTTTATGTGTGCCACACCTGAAGGTACATTTTTTTTAGTTTTCTTTTTAGTTTTTTGATCAACCATTATTTAGTTGCCTTTTTCTTTCCGGCTATAGCAAAACGAGGGCCTTTTCTTGTTCTAGCATTAGTATGAGTTCGTTGGCCTCTTACAGGAAGTCCCATCCTGTGTCTTAATCCTTGATATGTTCCAATTTCTGTTTTTCTTCTTATGTTTTGAGATACGTCTCGTCTGAGATCTCCTTCAACTCTGAAATTAGCTTCTATATATTTCCTAATTTGTGCAACTTCATCATTTGTTAAGTTGTTAACACGTGTACTTGGATCTATCTTTAAATCTTTACATATATCGTCGGCTCTCTTAGAACCAACACCATGAATATATTGAAGAGATGCAATAACTCTTTTTTCCCTTGGAATATCAATACCAGAAATACGTGCCATTAAGTTTTAACCTTGCCTCTGTTTGTTACGAGGATTTCTTTTATTAATTACGTATAGCTTGCCTTTTCTCCTAACGATTTGATCGTTTGGACCTCTCTTCTTAATGCTTGCTTTTACTTTCATTTATGTCTCCAAATTATCCTACCTCTTGTGGGATCGTATGGTGAAACTTCCATCTCAACAACATCCCCAGGTAAGATTCTTATATACCTCATCCTCATTTTTCCAGACACATGAGCTAATATTTCTGCTCCACTTTCAAGTTCAACCTTGAAGGATGCGTTTGGTAAAGTCTCCATAACTGTCCCTTGGACCTTAATTATGTTTTTTTCTTTTTCTACCAAAATTAGCCTTGATTATGTGACCGATTTACTAGATTAGTGCGATTTGAAACTATTACAAACACAAAATTAAAATAAGTTTTCTGTAAAAACATGAATTCCTTCCTGTGTCAATCCAATAGTATGCTCCCAATGAGCTGACTTTTTACCATCAATAGTCTTGACAGTCCACCCATCATCATCAACATAATTATCTTCTGTGCCTAAGTTAAACATTGGCTCTATGCATATTGCCATGCCTGTTTTTAATTCAAATCCAGTATTTTTCTTGCCATAGTGTGGAACTTGTGGCTCTTCATGCATTTCTTGACCGATTCCATGGCCAACATAGTTTTTTACATTGCCAAGATTACTTTTCTTAGCAATTTTGTCTATTTTGTTCCCAATAGTGCCAAGTTTTTGACCGTCTTTCACCAGCTTTATAGCTTCGTGTAGTGCATACTTAGTTTTTGATAACAAGTTTTTCTCTTCTTCAGTAATTTCGCCAACTCCAAAACTAAATGCTGCATCAGCATGGTAACCTTGAAAAATTACCCCAACATCAACTGAAATTATATCTCCTTCTGAGATGACATATTCATTTGGAATGCCGTGGACAATAACATCATTTGGAGAAGCACAAATGTGTGCTGGAAAATCATGGTAACCTAAAAAACTTGGTGTAACATTTGATTTTTCTATTATTTCTTTAGCAATTAAATCTAAATCTAAAAGTGTCATGCCTGATTTTGTTTTATCAAATATTTCATAATGAATATTTGAGACAACTTTTCCAGCTTTACGCATTTTCTCAAAGTCTTCAGTAGATTTATAAGTAATCATAGATATTTAATTAAAGTGCTTAGCGATATTATGATAAATTTCATCTATGTCACCAACTGCATTAATTTTGACAACTTTATCTTGTTGATTATAAAAATCAATTAATGGCTCAGTGTCTTGTGAGTAAATTTCAAATCTAACTTTTATTGACTCTTCTGTATCATCAGACCTGCCACTAGTTTGACCTCTCAACAAAATTCTTTGAACTAATTCTTCTTCATCAACTTCAAATACAAATACCTTTGAGACTGGAAATTTGTTTTTAATTTCTTCTAAACTTTTTGCTTGAGGTAGGGTTCTTGGAAATCCATCAAGGATTGCACCTTTTTTACAGTCATTACTTCCTAATCTTTCAACAAGCATAGCAATGACTAAATCATCTGATACTAACTTTCCTTCATCCATGACGCTTTTGGCAATCTTGCCGAGATCAGTTTTGTTACTAATATGATCTCTGAGCATGTCGCCTGTTGATATGTGAGCTAGGCCAAATTCTAGAGCAACTTTTTTAGCTTGTGTGCCTTTTCCTGCACCTGGAGGTCCAAGAAAAATTTTTAATTCACTCAATCAATGAATCCTTCGTAGTTTCTCATACTAAGTTGGCTTTCAATTTGCTTCATTGTTTCCAAAGCAACACCAACAGTAATTAAAATAGAAATTCCGCTAAACCCAAGCGGTATATCCCAAATAGCAGAAGCAATAGATGGTAATACAGCCACTGAAGCTAAGAATATTGATCCCGGTAAAGTTATTCGATTAAGAATGTGTGATAAATAGTTAGTAGTTGATATCCCAGGCCTAACACCAGGTATAAATCCACCCTGTCTTCTTATCATGTCTGACTGTCTAACTGGATCAAACTGTATAGTTGTATAAAAATATGTAAAAAATATAATTAGAATCCCTAGGAAAAAGATGTAAAACCAGGTTGTTCCTTGAGAGTTAGCTAAGTTAACATCTATCCAGTTTCTAATTGCAGCAGTAACAGAATTATCTTGTGGAAGAGAGGTTGCTACCAAAGCTGGAAAGAAAAGTATGCTTGTTGCAAATATAACAGGGATGACACCAGCACTATTTACTTTAAGTGGAATATATGTACTTTGACCTCCCATGACTTTTCTACCTCTTACCCTTTTTGCAAACTGAATTGGAATTCTTCGCTGCCCTTGTTCTACATAGATTATTCCAACAATCATTAAAAAGAACATGAGCATCAAAAATGAAAATTGACCGATTCTTCCCTGACCAGCGGTAACTTGGTAAGCTCCTCCAAATTGTGCTGGTAATTGGCTAACAATACTTGCAAAAATAATTAATGACATCCCATTACCAACACCTCGTTGAGATATAAGTTCACCTATCCACATAATAAAAGCAGTTCCAGCCGTCATGGTAAGTACGATTAAGCCAACTCTGGATGGCGTATAGTTTGGTATTAAAGAGATACCTCCTGTGAGGCTTCCTCTTGAAAAAAGATAAGTTAATGCTGTTGACTGAAGAAGAGCCAGTACAACTGTTATGTATCTTGTCCATTGTGTTATTACTTTCCTACCTGACTCCCCTTCTTCTTGAAGCTTTTGCAATCTAGGAATAACAACAGTAAGTAATTGTAAAATAATACTTGCAGTGATATAAGGCATAATTCCAAGAGCGAAAACAGAAAAAGTTTCTAGGGCACCACCAGAGAAAAGATTTAGGAGTCCATAGATACCAGCTTGAGATCCTGAATCAGTTAGACGTTGAACTGCCTCTAAATCAACACCTGGAACGGGAACTGCTGCACCTAATCGATACACAGCAAACATAAACAATGTGAAAAATATTCTTTTTCTTAAATCTGGAATTTTAAAAATATATCTAAATATTGAGAGCTGCATATTTACTCTTCTATAATCTCTACTGTTCCGCCAGCACTCTCAATTTTATTTTTTGCAATTTCACTAATTGCATGAATCTTTAAGTCAATTTTTTTTGTTATCTCACCATCGCCAAGAACTTTAACAAGGCCTTTTTTTCTTGTTAAGCCAAGTTCACGAAGTGAGTCAGGTGTCACTTCACCTTCAACATTTTTTTCTTCAAGTTCACTGACGTTTACAACAACATAGGACATTTTAGGCCCATTTTTAATACCTCGTAATTTAGGAATCCTTCTGTAAAGAGGGATTTGACCACCTTCGAAGTATGCTGGAACTGTTTTTCTAGCTCCAGTTCCTTTTGTTCCTCTACCAGCTGTCTTTCCTCTTTTACCAGCTTCACCTCTACCTTTTCTCAATTTCTGCTTGGTTGATCCAGGAGTTGGTTTTAAATGGTGAAATCTAAGTTTTTTCATTATTTTATTTCCTCAATTTCAACAAGATGTTCTATTTTGTCGAGCATACCTTGAATCATAGGATTAATTTCTCTCTCAGTAAATGAGTTAATTTTTTTTAATCCTAAACTTCTAACAGTTTCTCTTGCCTTTGGCTTCTGACCAATCAGGCTTCTTTTTAAAGTTATTCTAACTTTCATCTGCAACCTGTACTTTTTTTTGAGCTTTTGTATTCTCATATGCAGCTACTAATCCTGGAGGTGCAACTTCTGAAGTTTTTTTACCTCTCAATTTTGCAACGATATCTGGAGTTCTCTGATTTAGTAAACCTTGCATAGTTGCCTTTGCTACATTTAAGTGTGTTGGAGATCCTAATGATTTAGCCAAAATGTCTTTAACTCCAGCTACTTCAAGTACTTGTCGAGCAGCTCCACCAGCAATTACTCCAGTACCAGGTGCTGCTGGTTTTAGTAAAACTCTTGAAGAGCCATGCTTACCTATAATTGTATGAACTATTGTAGTTCCTGCCATTGGTATTTCCTGTACATTCTTTTTTGCATTTTCAATTGCTTTTTGAATTGCTAGTGGCACTTCAGAACCTTTACCATATCCAATACCAGCATTACCATTACCATCACCTACAGCTACAAGTGCTGTAAAGGCAAAATTACGTCCACCTTTAACAACTTTTGCAACCCTATTAATGTGTATAACACTTTCTTGAAATTCTACCTCTGACATTAAAATTCTATTCCTTTATCTCGTATACCATCAGCAAGGGACTTAATTCTACCGTGGTAAATGTAGCCTCCTCGGTCAAATACTGCAGAATTAATTTTTAAATCTTTAAGCTTTTCTCCAAGAAGTTCCCCTACTTCTTTGGCAGATTCATTTGATAAATTTTTTGATTTTACTTCTTTTGAAAGAGTACTTGAGGCAGCTAATGTTACTTGATTTAAATCATCAATTGCTTGAACATAAATATTGTTGTTACTTTTAAAAACAGCCAATCTAGGAACAGTAGATGTTCCAGAAATTTTTTTTCTGATTCTTATTTTCCTATGTAATCTTTTATCTTTTGTTTTCATTAAATTCTTAAGCTCCCGCAGTCACAGCAGCTTTACCTGCTTTCCTTCTAACATATTCGTCCTTATATCGAATACCTTTACCTTTATATGGCTCAGGTGGCTTGATAGCTCTTATGTTAGCTGCGACTTGTCCAACTAAAGCCTTATCAATACCTGATACAATAATTGTGTTTTGGTCAGGAACCTCAAATGAAATTCCTTCAACTTTATTAAAAATTACTGGGTGAGAAAATCCGCAAAGTATTTCTATGTCATTTCCTTTTAACGTGGCCCTATGTCCAACTCCTTGAAGCAAGAGTGTTTTACTATAACCTTCAATTACACCTTGAATATCATTTGCAACTAAGGACCTATATAAACCGTGAAGACTCCTTACTTCTGGCGACTCTGATGATCTAGAAAAAATTAATTCATTTTCTTCAACTACAAAATGTATCCTGTCATCAATTACTTCTGTAAATAATTCGCCCTTTGGGCCTTTTACAGAAATCTTGTTTCCTGATATGTTTAATTCAACCTTTTCAGGTATTACAACTGGCTTGTTTCCTATCCTACTCATGACCAAACCTCACAAATTAATTCTCCGCCTAACTTACGTTTACGGGCCTCGGAGTCTGAAAGAAGACCTCTTGATGTTGATACAATAACAGTTCCCAATCCACCATTATTTCTTGGAAGCTCATCTGATCCAACATAAAGCCTGCGACCAGGTTTACTTAATCTATTTAATCCAGCCAATACTGGAGATCCATTTTCAGAATATTTTAAATCAATTAGTAATTCTTTTTTTGAAGATTCACCATTTACTTTTACGTCACTTATATAACCTTCAGTTTTAAGTAACTTTGAAAGTTCATATTTAAATTTTGAATGTGGAATGGAAACAGTAGGTTTGTTAACCATAGAAGCGTTTCTCATTCTAGTTAAAAAATCTGAAATTGGATCTGAATTCATGCTACCAAGATGCTTTCTTAATTCCTGGAAGCTCACCTTTTAATGCCAAGTCACGAAATGTGTTTCTAGACATTCCAAATTTCCTTAGTGTACCTCTAGGTCTTCCAGTTACTTCACATCTATTTCGATGCCGAGTTGGAGATGCATCTCTTGGCATTTTTGCAATTTTCTTTTGTGCTTCTCTTTTTTCATCATATGATGTATCGGGATCTTTAATAATATCTAAGAGTTCTTGACGCCTGTCAGAATAAACACCAATGGTTCTTTTTCTTTGATTGTTTTTAGCTATTTTACTTGTCTTTGCCATATTTAATTCTCCCTAAACGGAAATCCTAGCGCTTGTAATAGTACATAACCTTGGTTGTTATCGTTAGCAGAAGTACAAATTGTGATATTCATTCCTCTAATATCTCTAACTTTATCGTATTCAACTTCAGGAAATACTAATTGCTCATTTAATCCAAGAGTATAGTTTCCATTACCATCAAATGATTTTTTATTGAAGCCTCTAAAGTCACGAATTCTTGGTACAACAACCTGAACAAACCTATCATAAAATTCCCACATTCTGTCACCCCTTAATGTGACTGATACTCCAATAGGCATTCCTTCTCTAATTTTAAAACCAGCTATAGATTTCTTTGCTCTTCTAATAACAGGTTTTTGTCCAGAAATAGCTGTTAACTCATCAACCATTGACTCAAGGGCTCTACCATCGGTAGCAGCTTTTCCATCACCAATGTTTATTACAATTTTTTCAAGTGATGGAATTTCATTTACGTTTTCTAAACTCAATTGATCCATAACTTTAATTTTAAGTTCAGTTCTAAATTGCTCTTTTAATCTAGGAATCATGCTTCATCACCTGTCTGAGCCAAAACTCTGTATTTTTTTCCATTTTTATCAAATTTATATGAAACTCTTCCTGCTTTTTTCTTAACAACTAAGGCTACATTAGAGACATTTACAGGCATACTTTTATCAATTACCCCACCTTGCATAGTTTGTCCTTGAGGTTTTTGATGCTTTTTAGTCACATTAACTCCCTCTACTAAAACTGTTCCCTTCTTAGGGAAAGCTTGAAGAACTTTTCCTTGCTTACCTGCGTCTTTTCCAGAAATAACTTTAACGGTATCACCTTTTTTAATTTTCACTATATAACCTCCGGTGCGAGAGAAACTATTCTCATGAATTTTTTTTCTCTTAATTCTCGCCCAACAGGTCCAAAAATTCTTGTCCCCCTTGGTTGATCTTGATCATTAATAATCACACAGGCATTCTCATCAAATCTTATATAAGTTCCATCTTTTCTTCTGGTTTCTTTTTTTGTTCTAACTACAACTGCACTAACTATTTCACCTTTTTTAATTTGGCCGCCGGGTATAGCATCTTTTACAGTTGCAACGAATACATCACCTAATCCTGCATATCTTATTCTAGAACTACCCTTTACTTTTATACAAAGGACTTCTTTTGCTCCAGAATTATCAGCAACTTTTAATCTTGATTCTTTTTGTATCATCTAGCTCTCTCAACAATCTCTGTAACACGCCATTTTTTTGTCTTTGAATAAGGCTTTGTTTCCATTATTTTTACAGTATCTCCAACTTTTGCCTCAAAACTCTCATCATGTGCGTGTAGTTTTCTAGTTTTCTTAACAATTTTTTTATATTTAGGATGAGGAAATTGAATTTCTATAGATACAGTTACTGTTTTTTCTCTTAAATCAGAAGTAACTACCCCAGTTCTTGTTTTTCTAAATGTTCTATTTGAATCAGTCATAATTATGCTTCCTCAATACTTTCTTTATTAATTTTTTCAGTTAAAACTGTATTAGCTTGTGCAATTTCTTTTTTAATTTTTTTGAAAACAGATGTATCTTCTAACTGGCTTGTCGCCAATGAAAATCTTGAATCCATAAGTTCTTTCTTTAAATCAATTATCTTATTTTGCAATTCACCAATTGATAATTCTCTTAAGTCATTAACACTCATCAGTTGTCCCTTTTAACAAACTTAGTTTTCATAGGCAATTTATGCCCAGCTTTTCTAATTGCCTCTCTAGCAACATCTTCAGGTACACCTGAAATTTCAAAAATTATTCTTCCAGGTTTCACAACAGCTACATAATACTCAACATTACCTTTACCTGAACCCATCCTTACTTCAGCAGGTTTTTGAGTTACTGGTTTGTGTGGAAAAATATTAATCCATACCTTACCACCACGTTTCATAGTTCTTGTAATCGTTATTCTTGCAGCCTCAATTTGTCTTCCAGTTACATAAGAGGTTTCAACTGCTTGAATACCATAATCTCCAAAAGTAACAACATTACCACCTTTAGAGTTACCTTTTCTTCTACCCCTATGAGATTTTCTAAATTTTGTTTTTTTAGGCATTAACATAAATTATTCTTCTTCCAATATCGATTTTTCTTCAAGGATTGATTTTTCTTCTTCAAAATCTGCTTGAGCTACTTCTTTCGTGATTTTTTTGCCGCCACCAGCTTCAACGATATTTGAACTTTTGTCTTCATTAGCTTTTTTCCCGCCACCAGCTTCAAGGATCTTTGATTTTTTCTGTTCTCCAACAGCTGCTTCAGCTCTTGACTTTACAGACTTTACCCTGCCCGCTGCAGGTCCACCACTTGCTAAATTAGCTTCGGCTGAAATTTTTTCTTGTCTTAACTTATTAGAACCAACTACGTCACCTTTATAGACCCAGACTTTAACTCCAATAGCTCCGACGGTTGTATGAGCAGTAGCTCGTCCAAAATCAATATCTGCTCTTAAAGTATGGAGAGGTACTCTTCCTTCTCTATACCATTCTCTTCGACCCATTTCTGCGCCGCCTAATCTTCCTGAGCACTCAACTCTAACACCTTCGGCACCTGCTTTTAATGCTGCTGTAACTGCCCTCTTCATAGCCCTTCTAAAAGCTACTCTGTTTTCTAATTGATCTGCTATACCTCTTGATAAAAGTTGTGCATCTAATTCAGCTTCACGAATTTCAATAATGTTAAGTTTTACAGGTTGCTTTGAAAGTTTTTCAATACCTTTTCTTAACCTATCTGCTTCGACACCTTTTCTACCTATAACTACTCCTGGTCTTGCGGTGTGTATGTCTACAGTTAAAGTTCCACCTTTATCTCTTCTTTCAATATCTACTCGTGACACAGCAGCTTTAGGTAACTCTTTTGTTAAAAATTTTCTGATTTGATAATCCTGGTTGACTAAATCTTTGTAATCTTTCCCATTAAACCAACGTGACTTCCAGTCATTTACAATTCCAATTCTGAATGCATAAGGATGTGTTTTTTGACCCATTATTCACCTACGCTTTCTAATTCTATCAACAAATGTGATGTCCTTTTATTAATTCTTCCAGCTCTGCCTCTTGCTCGTGGTCTAAATCTTTTGAGAGTTGGTCCTTCATTTGCAATAGCTTTTGAGATATACAAATCAGAAGCATTTAAATTATGATTAGCTTCTGCGTTAGCCAATGCACTCTCTAATACCTGCTTTATTTCTATAGCAGCTTTTCTTTTTGTGAATGTTAATACATTGAGTGCGTCTTGTACTTCTAAGCCTCTTATTAGGTTAAGTACTAATCTCATCTTATATGGTGATTGGCGAATATATTTTCCTTGTGCTTTAACTGTTGTATTTTCCATTAGTTTTGTCCCGGATGCCCTCTAAACGTTCTAGTTGGTGAAAACTCTCCTAATTTATGACCAACCATAGCCTCGGTTATAAAAACAGGTAAATGTTGTCTCCCATTATGTACTGCAATAGTCAAACCTACCATCTCAGGAACGATTGTTGACCTTCTACTCCAAGTTTTAATAACACTTTTGTTTCCAGTGTTTTGTGCATCTTCGACTTTTTTCAAGAGATGCTCATCAACAAATGGTCCTTTTCTTAAACTTCTAGCCATAATTAATTTCTACCTTTTTGAGATCTTCCTCTGACAATTGCTTTATTACTGTACTTTTTCTTATTTCGAGTTTTTTTCTCACGTTTTCCCCAAGGGCTTACAGGCACCCTACCTCCTGATGATTTACCTTCTCCACCACCAAGTGGGTGATCTACTGGGTTCATCGCAACACCTCTTGTTTGAGGCCTAACGCCTTTCCACCTACTTCGTCCTGCTTTGCCTAGTTTTGTAAGCTCAGCTTCAGCGTTTCCAACAGTTCCTATTGTTGCCCTACAGTCCATAGGTACAGTTCTCATTTCACCCGAAGGAAGCCTAAGCAAAGCTGACTCTCCTTCTTTGCTCATCAATTGAACTGAAGAACCTGCTGACCTAGCCATTTTTGCTCCTCCACCTGGTCGAAGTTCTACAGCGTGAACAAAAGTACCAGCTGGTATATTTCTTAAAGGTAAGCAATTTCCATCTTTTATGTCTGCTTTTGAACCTGACTCAATTATTGCATCAACGCTAATTCCATCAGGTGCAATGATATAGGCTTTTTCACCATCTTTATAATGAAGCAGGGCTATTCTTGCATTTCTATTAGGGTCATACTCTATACCTGCAACTCGAGCAGGAATTCCATCTTTGACTCTTTTAAAATCTATAATTCTGTATTTTTGCTTGTGTCCGCCACCTCTATGTCTAGAAGTAATTCTTCCTTTATTATTTCTGCCACCAGAAGATTTTTTTGATTGTAATAAGGATTTTTCAGGTTTCTTTTTTGTAATATCCTTAAAGTCAGTTGAAACCTGACCTCTCATACCTGGTGTTACTGGTCTTATTTTTTTAGAACCCATACCTATACTCCAAATGCTTCGATAGTTTCACCCTCTGGGAGTGTGACAATTGCAATTTTTTTGGTACTTTGTTGTCCATAAACATATCCAAAACGCTTTTTCTTACCTTTTCGATACATTGTATTGACTCTTAATACACTTACACCAAACATTTGCTCAACTGCTTTCTTAATCTGAGGTTTATCTGTTTTTGGATCCACAAAAAAAGTGTATGAATTTGATTCTGAAATTCTATCGTATGACTTTTCAGAAATAACAGGTGCAAGCAGTACGTCTTCTAAATACTTCATGATTGATCTCCTAAAAATGCTGAAATAGCATTATCCGAAAATATTGTGTCATCTGTAGAAATAACATCAATAGCTGCTAACTTTTTAACGGATACAAGCCTTGAGTTTTGAATATTCTTGAATGATTTATACAAGTTTTCATCGTCATCTGAATAAACAAAGGTAAAGCCTCTTTCAATTTTAAGTTCATTAAGAGATGCAACAGCTTGTTTTGTAGAGGGAGTATCGAAATTTTTTCCACTTAGAACAAACACTGAAGCTTCAGATAGCCTTTGTGATATTGCCATGTTGAGTGCTTTCTTTTTCATTTTCTTTGGTGTTCTATCTCTATAGACTCTGGTTCCTGGTCCATGAGCAATACCACCACCTATAAATTGTGGTGATCTCAAAGAACCTTGTCTCGCCCTACCAGTTCCTTTTTGAGCCCATGGTTTTGCACCAGTTCCAGATACTTGTGCACGGGTTTTTACAGAAGCCGTATTATTTCTAAAATTTGTTCTACTTCCTTTTACTACTTGGTGAAGCAAGCCAAGGTTAATTTCTTCAATAGGTTGAAAATTGTATTGTTTTTTTGATACTTTATTATCTGATATGTTAATTGTGTCAATTTTTACAGTCATTTTGTTACCTTCACAGCACTTTGGACTTGAACTATGTTGCCTTTGTTTCCAGGTACAGAGCCATTAACTAAAAGATAATTTTGCTCTTCATCTAAACCAACAATTGTGACTGATTGAATTGTAGTTTTTTGATTACCCATTCGACCAGCCATTTTTTGACCTTTAAAAACATGACCTGGATAAGATGCATTACCAATTGATCCACCAGCTCTGTGCACTTTATGTACACCGTGGCTAGCTTTTTGACCAGAAAAATTATGTCTCTTCATCACTCCAGCAAATCCTTTTCCTTTGGAAATTCCTGTGATATCAACTTTTTGTCCTACTTCAAAAAAATCTTTTACATTTATTTTTTGACCAGGATTCAAATCTGTATCTTCATTTACCCTTACTTCGAAAAGAACTTCTCCTGGATCAACTTTATATTTTTTGTAATGGCTTTCAAGTGGCTTAGGTAATTTCTTTTTTGATCCAATAGTCAACTGAACTGCGCTGTATCCATCTTTTTGAGTACTTTTAACTTGTACAACTCTACAGTCTGATACGTCTAAAACAGTAACGCCCAGAGAATTTGAATTTTCATCAAATATTTGAGTCATGCCTATTTTTTTTGCAATTAGCGTATTCATAATTTAATCTCAACCTCAACACCAGCAGGAAGGTCTAATCTCATAAGAGAATCAACTGTCTTAGGTGTTGGTTCGACAATATCAATAAGTCTTTTGTGAATTCTCATTTCAAAATGTTCTCGAGACTTTTTATCTACATGAGGAGATCTAATAACACAGTATCTGTGAATTTGAGTAGGGAGAGGTACAGGGCCTTTTACTTTTGCTTGAGTTTTTAACACTGTTTCAGCAATTTTACGCGCAGACTCATCTACGACGTAATTGTCGTACGCTTTGAGCTTAATTCTTATTTGCTGTTGTTTTGCCATTTTTTCCTCAAAAAAAACCGGGAGTATGAAGTCTACTCCCGGTTAATTTTTATTACTCTATAACTTTAGTTACCTGTCCTGCTCCAACAGTTCTACCACCTTCTCTGATAGCAAATTTAACTCCCTCTTCCATAGCGATTGGGGAAATTAATTCAACTGTAATTGGAACGTTATCTCCAGGCATAACCATTTCAGTACCTTCTGCCAAGTGAACTTCACCTGTAACGTCAGTAGTTCTGAAATAAAACTGTGGCCTATATCCTTTAAAGAATGGATTGTGTCTTCCGCCTTCTTCTTTAGTCAATACATAGACTTCAGCTTCAAATTTAGTATGTGGTGTTATTGATCCAGGTTCAGCAATTACTTGGCCTCTTTCAACATCTTCTTTGTCTACACCTCTTAAGAGGAGTCCGACATTATCACCAGCTCTACCTTCATCAAGTAGCTTTCTAAACATCTCAACACCAGTACATACTGATTTTGATGTTTCTCTAATACCAACAATTTCTACTTCTTCATTGACATTAACAATACCTTGTTCAATTCTGCCTGTTACAACAGTACCTCTACCTGTGATAGAAAATACGTCCTCAACTGGCATGAGAAATGGTTTATCGACAACTCGTGTTGGTTCTTCGATATAGCTATCTACGTTTTCCATTAATTCAAGAACAGCTTTAATGCCATCTTCTTTGCCTTCAAGTGCTGCTAAAGCAGAACCTTTGACAACAGGAACATCATCTCCTGGGAAATCGTATTCATTTAATAATTCTCTTACTTCCATTTCAACAAGGTCTAACAATTCATCGTCATCTACCTGGTCTACTTTGTTAAGAAAGACAGCTATAGCTGGAACTCCAACCTGCCTAGCTAAAAGTACATGCTCTCTAGTTTGAGGCATTGGACCATCAGCAGCAGATACAACTAAAATTGCTCCATCAACCTGTGCAGCACCAGTAATCATGTTTTTAACATAATCAGCGTGACCAGGCATATCAACGTGAGCATAATGTCTGTTAGGAGTCTCATACTCAACGTGAGCAATCTGAATTGTGATTCCTCTTTCTCTTTCTTCAGGTGCTTTATCTATATCTTCAAAAGCTGTAGCTTCTCCACCTTCGCTCTCTGCTAAGACTTTTGTTATAGCGGCCGTCAATGTGGTTTTACCATGGTCAATGTGTCCCATTGTACCGATGTTCACATGAGGCTTGCTTCGGTCAAATTTTTCTTTTGACATATTTTTCTCCTTTTATTTAAAATCTAAATCAATCAAGATTTAGACTTCAACCTCTACTCCACGAATACTCGCAGTTATTTCTTTTGTTATGGAGTCTGGTACAGCTTCATAACTGTCAAACTGCATCGTAAATGTTGCACGGCCTTGTGTTCGAGAACGCAAATCAGTTGCGTAACCAAACATTTCTGATAACGGTACTTTAGCATTAACGACCTTTGCAGATCCTCTTTGCTCCATTTCAGCTATCTTTCCTCGTCTTGAGGATAGATCTCCGACAACATCTCCCATAAAATCTTCCGGTGTTACCACCTCTACTGTCATAACTGGTTCAAGAAGTTTTACTCCAGCTTTTTTTGCACCATCTTTTAAAGCCATAGACCCAGCAATTTTGAACGCCATCTCAGAAGAGTCAACATCATGGTATGTTCCATCTTTCAGTGTTGCTCTTACGTTAACTAATGGATATCCAGCTAGAACTCCTGTTTCCATAGCAGCTTCAACACCAGCATTTACTGATGGTATGTACTCTTTAGGTATCCTTCCACTCTTAATCAAGTCAACAAACTCATACCCGTCTTCTATTGGCTCGAATTCCATAACTACGTGACCATACTGTCCTCTACCACCACTTTGACGAATATATTTTGCTTCAACATCTGTTTTCTTTTTAAGGGCTTCCCTGTATGCAACTTGAGGTTTTCCAATATTTGCTTCAACTTTGAATTCTCGTTTGAGCCTATCAACAAGAATATCTAAATGTAATTCTCCCATTCCTGAAATGATTGTTTGACCAGTTTCTTCATCAGACTGTACCCTAAATGTTGGATCTTCTTCTGCTAATTTTTGTAGACCTTCAGATAGTTTTTCCTCATCAGCTTTAGATTTTGGCTCAATAGCCACGGAAATCACTGGTTCAGGAAAGGTCATAGATTCTAACTGTATTAAATCTGATGAAGCAGAAAGTGTATCACCTGTCTTAGCATTTTTAAGACCTACACCTGCAACAATATCTCCTGCACAAATAAAGTCAATATCTTCTCTGGAGTTAGAGTGCATTCTTAAAATACGGCCGAGTCTCTCTTCTTTACCTGTTGTGGTATTTGTTACTTTATCGCCCTTGTTAAGTGTTCCAGAATATACTCGAAAGTATGTGAGTTTACCAACATGAGGGTCACTAACTACCTTGAAGGCTAATGCAGAAAACGGGTCATCATCACTATGATCTCTTGTAAGCTCATTTTCTTCATCTCCTGGTTTAAAGCCTTTTATTTGTTCTATATCTAAAGGAGATGGCAAGTAGTCAACAACGGCATCAAGAAGTAACTGTACACCTTTATTTTTAAAAGCACTCCCAGCTAATACAGGAACAAACAATCCGTCGAGAGTTCCTTTTCTAATAGCTTTCTTTATATCATCAACTGTAAGTTCTTCTTCTGCAAAATATTTTTCAAGAACATCATCATCCGCTTCAGCAACAACATCTAAAAGTTCTTGTCGTTTTAACTGTGCTTCTTCTAATTTATCTTCTGGTATATCTGAAATATCCCACTCTGAACCATCATCTTTTGACCATGTATGTGCTTTCATCTCAACAAGATCAATAACACCTATGAAATCAGCTTCTGCTCCGATTGGAATATGAAGAACGGCTGGCTTAGCCTCAAGTCTGTCAATAATAGATTGAACATCGAAATCAAAATCTGCTCCTGTTCTATCTAATTTATTAACAAAGCAGATTCTTGGAACATTATATTTGTCTGCCTGTCTCCATACAGTTTCTGATTGAGGCTCTACACCTGCTACTCCATCAAATACTGCTACAGCTCCATCTAAAACCCTCAGAGATCTCTCAACTTCAACTGTAAAATCAACGTGGCCAGGAGTATCAATAATATTAATTGTATGCTTATTCCATGCACAGGTTGTAGCAGCTGATGTAATTGTTATTCCTCGTTCTTGTTCTTGCTCCATCCAATCCATTACAGCAGCACCGTCATGAACTTCGCCAATTTTATAAGTTTTACCAGTGTAATAGAGGATACGTTCAGTTAACGTAGTTTTACCAGCATCAATATGTGCCATTATTCCGATGTTTCTTAAATTTAATAGTTCAACTTCTCTAGACATTATTTACCACCTGTAATGAGCAAAAGCTCTATTTGACTCTGCCATTTTATGAACATCTTCTCTTTTTTTGACAGATGCTCCTGTTTTGTTGCTTGCATCTAGAATTTCTCTTCCAAGTCTTTCAGACATTGTTTTCTCTCCTCTGTTTCTAGATGAACCAACTAACCATCTGATTGCAAGAGTTGTGCTTCTTCGATAAGGAACTTCCATTGGCACTTGATAGTTAGTACCACCCACACGTCTAGATTTTGTTTCAATTTGAGGTTTTATATTTTCGAATGCATCTTTTAATACATTGATTGGGTCAGAACCTGATTGTTTTTGTACTAATTCAAGAGCACTGTAAACAATGCCGCTTGCCAAATCTTTTTTTCCATCTAAGAGAACTTGGTTAATTATCTGTGAAACTAAAACGCTGTTGTAGATAGGGTCTGGTTCTGCTTTTCGTTTTAAAGATGGTCCCCTTCTCATAATTTAACCTTTTTTACTTCCGTATCTTGACCTAGCTTGTTTTCTATCGGCAACTCCAGAGGTGTCTAAAGCTCCCCTAATCACTTTATACCTAACACCAGGAAGGTCTTTTACCCTTCCCCCTCTTACTAAAACAATTGAGTGTTCTTGTAAATTATGGCCCTCACCTGGAATATAAGCAGTGACTTCTGTTCCTGTGGATAATCTTACCCTGCAAACTTTTCTTAAGGCAGAGTTAGGCTTTTTAGGTGTAACAGTATAGACGCGAGTACATACACCCCTTCTTTGAGGAGATCCCTTAAGTCCAGGTGTCTTTTCTTTAGACACTTTTGACTTTCGTCCTTTTCTTACCAACTGTTGTATAGTGGGCATAATTTATCCAATCAATAAATTTAATTTTTGGCTTACCGAAAAAGAAGTATATGACGAATTTAAAGTTACAACAACCTATTATTTATAAGTTTTTATTCGTCTTCTTCCTCTTTTTCTTCACCTAACATAGCTAACCATTGCGCAGGATTTGGCAAAGCATCATCATCAGATTCTTCTGAAGATGGTGTCATAAATCCTAATTCCGAAACCTCAGGAGCATCCGGCAAAGAAGGTGTAAATGATTGATATGCATTTGAACCAGTACCTGCTGGAATTAATGTACCAATAATTACATTTTCTTTTAAACCGCTCAAGGAGTCACTACTTCTCTTCATAGCAGCTTCTGTGAGCACTCTTGTTGTTTCTTGGAAAGATGCTGCTGATAACCATGAATCTGTTGCAAGGCTAGCTTTTGTGATACCCATAAGCTCTGGTCGTCCTTCAGCAGGTACTTTACCGTCTTTGACTAACTCTTGGTTAGTCTCTCTAAATTGTGTTGTGTCAGCTAATTCGTTTGGTAAGAATTCAGAATCATTAGATTTAACAATCCTTACTCTTCTCAACATTTGACGAACTATCATCTCAACGTGTTTGTCATGAACCTCAACTCCCTGATCTCTGTAAGTCTTTTGGACTTCATCAACAAGGTATTCTTGACAAGTTCTTACTCCATTTATTTGTAAAACTTCTTTAGGGTCTTTTGGACCAGTTGTTAGTGAATGTCCTGCTTCTAAGTTATCCCCTTGATTAACTAAGAGAGTTTGTCGCCTTAAAACAAGTAACTCAACTTCTTCTTTTTCATTAGTAATTAAAACATTTCGATTTCCCTCAGGAGTAACTTCAATTGATTTGACTTTTCCATTAATTGGAGAAAGAACAGCCTTACCTTTAGGTGTTCTTGCCTCAAAAAGCTCAACAATTCTTGGAAGACCAGATGTAATGTCTAATCCTACTACTCCTCCGGTATGGAAAGTTCTCATTGTAAGCTGAGTACCAGGCTCACCTATTGATTGTGCTGAGATAATGCCAACAGCTTCTCCAACCTCAACTGGCTTGCCTGTAGCAAGGCTAAATCCGTAACATAAAGGATCCATTGATTCTGGGTTAAGTGAGTTGAACGGAGTCAATACCTGAACATCATCAACTCCAGATTTACCAATAGCATCAAGTACCTCTGCATCAATGTATGTACCTTTAGTAAGTTTTTGTCCATTGTCGAGTTGAACTAATTTCTTGTCAACTTTTACATCTTCAGATAATACTCTGCCGTAAAGAGTTGAATGTAAATATCTACTTACTTTTCCATCAATCTTTACCTTTTTCTTAGTTCCTCTCCAGTCAATATTTTCGTCACCTAGTTCTTTAACTACAATTCCCGCAGCAACATCTACTAATCTTCTTGTTAAATAACCGGAGTCAGCAGTTCTTAAAGCTGTATCAGCAAGTCCTTTCCTTGCACCGTGAGTAGATATAAAATATTCTAAGACAGACATACCCTCTCTGAAGTTACTCTTAATAGGTCTTTCAATAATATCTCCCTTAGGATTAGCTACTAATCCCCTCATTCCTGCAAGCTGTCTAACCTGCATCATGTTTCCTCTAGCACCTGATTTAACCATCATATCTACAGGATTAAACTCTTCAGATTCTAGTTCAATCTTCATTGCTTCTTGTACTTCTTCCGTAGCTTCATTCCATATTTCAATAATTTTTTGTTTTCTCTCATTTTCGGTAATGACATCAGCTTCAAACTGCTTTTCTACTTTTTCAGCTTCACCTTCGTACTTTTCAAGGATTTGATTTTTACTTGGAGGAGTCTTAACATCACTCATCGCAACACTTAATCCAGCTTTAGCACCGTAGGTAAATCCTACAGATTTCATTGAGTCAAGAAATACTCTTAATTCTGCTTTATTGTATCTTTCGATTACTTCCGAAATAATTTTTTTCATTTGTGGCTTTCTCACTGATGCTTGAATAAATGGAAAATTTGGAGGAAGTATTGAGTTGAAATGTAGCCTACCTAAAGTTGTTTGAGTAAGCTTTGAACCATCGACTGGTTGTTCAGTTAATAATTCAGAAAATCTTCCATATAATTCTGAATGCATTTCGGCATCACCAGCTAATTCTCCTACTCTCACATTTATTGGAGTTTGGAGTCCTATATGTCCGCTCTCATAAGCAATTTGAGCTTCATTAAAGTCTACAAAATTTAGTTCTGCTGTATCAAGTTCTTTATGACATTCTGTAATGTAATATAAGCCAATAACCATGTCTTGACTAGGAGATACAATAGGATTTCCAGATGCAGGAGATAATACATTATTAGTAGAAAGCATTAGTACCCTTGCCTCAGCTTGAGCTTCAGCTGAAAGTGGTACGTGAACAGCCATCTGATCACCATCAAAGTCGGCATTAAATGCTTCACAAACTAGTGGGTGAACTTGTATAGCTTTACCCTCGACTAATATTGGCTCAAATGCTTGAATTCCTAATCTATGCAAGGTTGGAGCTCTGTTTAACAATACAGGGTGTTCTTCTATAACTTCTGCCAATACATCCCAAACTTGAGCTCTTGATCTCTCGACCATTCTTTTTGCAGATTTGATATTTTGAGCTAATCCTAACTCAACTAATCTTTTCATTACAAAAGGCTTAAATAATTCGAGTGCCATCATTTTCGGAAGACCACACTGCTGCAATTCTAAATGGGGACCTACAACAATTACGGATCTAGCAGAATAGTCAACTCTCTTACCTAATAAGTTTTGACGAAACCTACCTTGTTTTCCCTTTAACATGTCAGAAAGGGATTTAAGTCCTCTACCTCCAGCACCAGCTACAGCTCTTCCTCTTCTACCATTATCAAATAATGCATCAACAGATTCTTGAAGCATACGCTTTTCATTACTGATAATTATTTCAGGAGCACCTAATTCAATTAATTTCTTAAGCCTATTATTTCTATTTATAAGTCTTCTATATAGGTCATTTAAATCAGAAGTTGCAAACCTACCACCATCAAGCTGAACCATAGGTCTTAGCTCAGGCGGGATAACTGGTATGACTTCAAGTATCATAGCTTCAGGAGGGTTTTTTCCATCAGCAAAAGGCTTAATAACTTTCATTCTTTGTATGGCTCGTTGTCTTCTTTGAGCAGATTTGGATTCTAAATCAGATTCTAATTTTTCCATTTCTGCTTTTAAATCAACTAACTGCACTAATTCTCTAACTGCTTCAGCTCCCATTCCTCCAGTGAAATATTCATCATATTTATCAATCATCTCACGCCATAATGTATCATTTTCAATTAGCGTTTTAGGTTTTAAGGTTTTGAGAGTAGAAAAAGCTTCTTCAATAACTTTGATTTCTGCATCCGATTTAACTTTTTTTTGCTTTATTTCTTTTTCTACTTCTTTTTGTCTAATTTGAATTTCAGGCTCTGGAATTTTAGCGTTTTTCATAGCTTTAATTTCTGTATCCATTTGTTTAATTCTTTTTTGTTCCCACTCTTCGAAATCTTCATTTACTATTTCTACTTCAGCAACTACAGCTTCTTCTAATTCAGCTAAGTCTTTTGTTCTTTTTTTAGAATCGATAGAGACTACTAAGTAAGCGGCAAAATAGATTACTTTTTCAAGTTCTTTTGGTGACATATCAAGAAAATAGCCTAAGCGACTTGGAACACCTTTAAAGTACCAAATATGTGTTACTGGTGCAGCAAGTTCAATATGACCCATTCGTTCACGTCTAACTTCTCTTCTAGTAACCTCAACACCACAACGTTCACAATTGATTCCTCTGTATCTTATTCTTTTGTATCGTCCACATGAACATTCCCAATCTTTGGTTGGACCAAAGATTCTTTCATCAAACAAACCATCTTTTTCAGGTTTCAAAGTCCTATAGTTTATAGTTTCAGGCTTTTTCACTTCTCCAAATGACCAACTCCTCATTTGATCAGAGGTAGCAAGACTGATACTTAATTCATCAAATATTTTTTCCATAATTTATACCTCTGCCTCATCTTGTTCTGGTCTTGTCATGTCAATTCCAAGGGTTTCAGCTGTTTTGACATATTCATCACTAATATCTTTCATTGATATCTCTTCACCAGCTGAAAGAATTTCAACATTCAGACACAAGCTTTGCATTTCTTTCAATAAGACTTTAAATGATTCAGGAATTCCTGGTTCTGGAATATTATCACCTTTAACAATTGATTCATATACTTTTACTCTACCGACAGTGTCGTCTGATTTAATTGTTAAAAGTTCTTGTAATGCATAGCTTGCACCATATGCCTCAAGAGCCCAAACTTCCATTTCTCCAAATCTCTGACCACCAAATTGTGCTTTACCGCCTAGAGGCTGCTGAGTGATCATAGAATAAGGGCCTGTTGACCTAGCATGAATTTTTTCATCAACTAAATGGATTAATTTCAATATATATGTAAATCCAACTGTAATTTTAGAATCAAAAGGTTCTCCAGTTCTACCATCATATAATGTTGCTTTACCATTTTCGTTTACAAGGAGACCGCCATCACGATTAGGATTTACATTTCTAAGAATTTCATGAATCTCTTCTTCATCTGCACCATCAAATACAGGGGTTGAAATAAGAGTTCCTGGTTTTGCGCCTTTTGCTGCTTTGGTTGAACCCTTGTATTCTGACCAACCCTGGTCTGCAGCCCACCCAAGATGAGTCTCAAGAATTTGACCAAGATTCATACGGCTTGGTACACCGAGAGGTGAGAGCATAATGTCTAAGGAAGTACCGTCTTCCATATAAGGCATATCTTCAATAGGAAGGATTTTAGAAATTACACCCTTATTTCCGTGCCTTCCTGATAGTTTGTCACCGACTTGTATTTTTCTTTGAATAGCAACATAAACTCTAACTTTTTGATTAACTCCTGGAGGAAGATCGGCACCATCATCTCTTTTAAGTATTTGAACATCAATAACTTTTCCTCTTTCTCCGTGAGGTACTCGAAGAGATGTATCTCTAACTTCTCGAGCTTTTTCTCCGAATATAGCTCTTAAAAGTCTTTCTTCTGGTGTAAGTTCAGTTTCACCTTTTGGTGTTACTTTACCAACTAAGTAATCACCAGGAGATACCTCCGCACCAATTCTGACTATTCCCATTTCATCTAAATCCATTAAAACTTCTTCTGCAACATTAGGAATATCTCTTGTTATTTCTTCTTCACCTAATTTTGTGTCTCTTGCCTCTATTTCATGCTCAGCAATATGAACAGACGTCAATACATCTTCTTTTACGAGTCTTTCGGAAATAACAATAGAGTCCTCAAAGTTATAACCATCCCAAGGCATATAACCAACTAAAAGATTTTTTCCAAGAGCCAATTCTCCACCTTGAGTACTAGGACCATCTGCTAGAACATCTCCGGGCTTTACTTTTGTACCAACCTTAACAAGTGGTTTTTGATTCCAGCTAGTAGCTTGGTTTGATCTCTTAAATTTCAGAACTGTGAAACGATGCTTTTTATTTGTTCCCTCTTCTTTAACAGTTATCTCATCTCCAGAAACTTCTTCGACTGTTCCAGAAATATTGGATATAAGAGCTTCACCTGAATCTCTTGCAACATTTTCTTCCATACCTGTACCCACATAAGGAGCCTCTGTTTTCACCAATGGAACAGCTTGTCGTTGCATATTAGAGCCCATAAGTGCTCTGTTTGCGTCATCATGTTCCAAAAATGGAATCAAAGCAGTTGTCACTGAACAAATCTGTTTAGGGCTTACATCCATAAAATCAATTTCCTTATCAGAAACGAAAGCAACCGCTCCGCCATTTTGTCGAGATAAAACCCTTTTATTTTGAAATGTTCCATCTTCTTTTATTGGAGCATTTGCCTGAGCTATTGTGTATTCATCTTCCTGAGCAGCAGTGAGATAGACAGCTTTATTTGTTTTTACAACTCCATTTTCAACTTTCCAATAAGGAGTTTCAATAAAACCAAATTTGTTTACTCTTCCGTAAGTTGCAAGTGTGCCTATTAAACCAATATTTGGACCTTCAGGAGTTTCAATTGGACACATTCTTCCATAATGAGATGGATGGACATCTCTGACCTCGAATCCAGCTCGCTCTCTTGACAAACCACCAGGGCCAAGTGCAGATAGCCTTCTCCTGTGAGTTAAACCAGCAATTGGATTAGGTTGATCCATAAATTGACTCAATTGACTTGTTCCAAAAAATTCTTTAAGTGATGCTTGTATTGGTCTTATATTAATAAGAGACTGTGGTGTAATTGCTTCAGGCTCTTGGGTTGTCATCCTTTCTCGAACAACTCTTTCAAGCCTACTTAGTCCAACTCTTACTTGATTTTGTACTAATTCACCGACAGTTCTAATCCTTCTGTTTCCAAAATGGTCAATATCATCAAGTCTTACAGGAATCTCTTTACCTTTATTATTATTAAAAGAATCTTCACCAGCATGAAGAGCTATTACATACTTGATTGAGTCGATCATATCATCAATTCTGAGCATACCATCGCCTTCTGTTGTGTATGTCTCAGCATCTTTTTCGCCATATTGACGACCAAGTTTTTGTTCAACTTTGTATCGACCAACTTTTGTTAAATCATATCTTTTTGGTGTATAAAACATTTGTTTTACTAAATTTTTTGCAGATTCAACTGATGCTGGTTCACCAGGTCTTAATTTTCTATAGAGGTCAATTAATGCCGCTTCTCTAGTAGTGTCGGGGTCTCTCTCTATAGTATTGTGAACTGATGGATAATCTCCAAGAAGCTCAATAGCATCTTCCTTATTTTCAATAACATCAAGAGCCATTAAAAATCCTGTTATGTGCTGCCTTCTTTTTCTATCGACTCTTACACCTAATGTATCCCTCTTATCGGTATCAAATTCTAACCAAGCACCTCTTCCAGGAATCATTTTTCCAATGAAAACTTCTTTGTCAGATGTTTTATCAATTTCTTGAGAGAAATAAACACCAGGAGATCTTACAAGCTGACTTACAATGACTCTTTCGGTACCATTGATTACAAATGTTCCAGTATCTGTCATTATTGGAAAATCGCCAAGAAAAACAGTCTGCTGTTTAATTTGACCAGTTTCTCTATCTAAAAATTGAGCAGTTACATAAAGTGGTTGGGAATATGTAGAATCAGTTATTCTACAATCTTCAAGAGTTTTTAACGGTTCTTCAAAATAATGATTAAGAAACTCTAATGAAAATCTTCCAGAAAAATCTTCTATAGGTGATATCTCATCTAGGATCTCTTTGAGACCCTCTTCAATAAACCATTTGAATGAATCTTTTTGTATAATTAATAAATCTGGAATATCTAGAACTTTTGGAATCTTGGCAAACGAAAGTCTAGAATTCTGAACAGCGGACAACAAGCCTCCTCAAAAATTAATAACAGCTACCCGAAAGGTAGAGTATATTAGTACTTATTATTTAAGCAAACAAATAATTGTATTATTATTTGAGCTCTACAGTTGCGCCAGCACCTTCTAGAGCTTCTTTTGCTTTTTCAGCATCTTCCTTAGAAGCGCCAGTAAGAATGTCTGACGGTGCATTATCAACAAGTTCTTTAGCTTCTTTTAGACCAAGGCTTGTTAAGCCTCTTACTTCTTTGATAACCTGAATCTTTTGAGATCCGGCTGCTGCTAGAACTACGTCAAATGCGTCTTTTTCGGCACCCGCACCTGCATCATCTCCTCCACCAGCTGGTGCAGCAGCTACAGCTACAGGAGCTGCGGCAGATACATCAAATTTCTCTTCGAAAGCATCAAGAAAATCTTTCAGCTCAAGAACAGTCATTTCTTCAAAGACACCAAGCAACTCATCAGTTGTCATTTTTGCCATTTGTTATTCCTCCTCATTACTAACTTCATCAGAAGTTACATCATCATTCTTTGATTCATTAACTTCAGAAACTTCACCATTTGAAACTTTTTTATCAACTAATGCACTTAATGCATATCCAGCTTTACTAATTATTGCTTTAGTACCAGCTGCAACTTTTACAAGCGGTGCATTAAAGCCACCAGCTATTTTTGCTAGCAACACATCCCTAGGTTCAATATTTGCGAGGATATTAATTTGATCAACAGATAATGGTTCTGAATCCATTAATCCACCCTTAATTACGAAAGCCTCATTGTCTTTTGAAAAATCTTTTAATACTTTAGCTGCTTCAACAGGATCAGATTCAATTACAGTCACACCAGTTGGGCCAGAAAAATATTCTTTAAGAGATTCGAGGCCTATGTTTTCTGCAGCTCTTTTAGCTAGTGTCATTTTCACAACATTGAACGACGCCCCGGCTTTCTTTAATTCTCTTCTTAATTGAGTCTGCTGTGAAACAGTTAACCCTCTGTATTCAGCAAGAACAAGAGAGTTTGCAGATTGAAATAATTCTTCCAAATCTTTAACCGCTTGTACTTTATCTTTTCTAACCATAAAAAAATCCTTGCATACCAAGGACCTTAATCGAGTTACCTACGTTAGATTTACAAACAATGACTAACGGTCTTTGGTTTTAATTGTTCTTTAACAATATAAACGTATTAGAAATTTAAATACAAATAAATTACAGATTTATATCTATTGGGATTGAAGGTCCCATAGTTGAAGACATGTGAACACTTTTAATATACTCCCCTTTAGAGGAAGCAGGCTTGGCTTTAATAACTTCAGCAATCACTTCTTCAAAATTTTGAAGAAGTTTTTCCGCATCAAAAGATACCTTTCCAATAGACATGTGTAAATTACCTAATTTATCATTTTTTATTTCAATTTTTCCTTTTTTAAAGTCTTCTACTGCTTTTGCAACATTTGGAGTTACGGTTCCTGTTTTAGGATTTGGCATTAATCCTTGTGGTCCTAATATTTTACCGAGTTGACCAACTTCAGCCATCATTTCAGGTGTCGAAATAACAATGTCTACATCAAGTTTTTGCTCAGATGCAACTTTAGTAGCTAGTTCTTTACCTCCAACAATATCAGCTCCTGCTTTTTCAGCTTCAGTAAGAGCTTCGCCACCTGCAAATACAGCAATTTTTACATCCTTACCAGTTCCATTTGGTAGTGAAACAGTAGTCCGAATATTTTCATCAGCAGACTTCGTGTCAATACCTAAAGAAAATGCAACATCAACTGACTCGTCAAATTTTGCAGTCGAATTTTCTTTACAATGTTGTATAGCTTCAATTTTAGTTTGTATTGAAGTAGGAATATTTGACTTTGCTTTATTGTAATTTTTTCCGTATTTTTTCATTTTTCTCCTTTGGTCCGAGCGATATAATATCTCCCAAAAATTATTTAGTTTTCTACAGTTACTCCCATTGATCTAGCAGTACCTGCAATTATATTTATTGCTGCATCTATATCATTAGCATTTAAATCTTCCATCTTTACTTCAGCTATATTTTTTAATTGGTCTCTAGTTATAGAACCTACTTTTTCCTTATGAGGTTCTGGTGAACCTGACTCTAAACTGATAGCCTTTTTAATTAAATAAGATGCGGGTGCTGTTTTAGTAACGAATGTAAAAGAATTATCTTCATATATTGTAATTTCGACAGGAACTGTTTCACCTTGGCGACTCGCAGTATCGTTATTAAAAGCTTGTACGAAGTCCATGATGTTAACTCCATATTGACCTAAAGCTGAACCTACAGGTGGTGCTGGTGTTGCGCCGCCACCAGGTATTTGTAATTTAAGTAATGCTTTTATTGGTTTTGCCATAATCTTTCCTAATTTTTTACTATGTCTGTAAAGCCTAACTCTACAGGTGTTTCCCGTCCAAATATATTAACTAAAACTGTGACTTTTGATTGATCTAAATTAATTTCTTCAATAATTCCATTAAAGTCTGCAAATGGTCCAGTAGTAACTCGTACTGTTTCTCCCACTTCAAAGTCTGGTTTAAATTTAGGAGATTCTTTTTTAAGTTCAACTTCTTCATTGGATCCTAAAATTCTTTCAATTTCTCTCCTGGATAAAGAAATAGGAACTTTTCCAGATCCAACAAAACCGATAATTGAGGGGGTATTTCTAATTTCGTACCAGGTTGTGTCATCAAGATCCATTCTGACTAGAACGTATCCTGGAAATGTTTTCTTTTCTAAATTAACTTTTTTACCATTCCTAATTTCAACAACCTCGTCAGTTGGAATAACAACATCGTAAACTTTGTCTTCAAGATGAAGGTTTTTTATTCTTGTAAGAATATTGGTTCTAACTTTTTTTTCATGTCCTGATTGGGCATTTAATACATACCATTCACCAGGTAAATCATAAGGGTGTGTGGGAGCAGATTCTACCTCTAGAACCTCTTCTTCAGAATTTTCTACTTCTTCTGTTGTTGCTGTTTCTTCTAACATTATCCTCCGAAAGATAACAGATTAATCAAAGTATTTTTAAAACTAAAGTCCATTCCAAAAATAAAAATTGTAAAAAAAGCAATCGTAACAATAGTAACGACAGTAAAAGATGTCAGGGTTGAAGAGGTAGGCCAATTAACTCTTTTCAATTCTGTTTTTACTTCTCCTAAGTAGTTAGCAACTCTTTTGAGCCTTGAAACTTTTTCTCCAGATTGGTACTTTCCAACATTTCTGTCAGATTTCTTTGCCAGACGCTCTTCACGCTCTGACATTCTTCTCATTTCTCTATTCATTTCATTCATAATTACCTCTGCAGGGGCGGTGAGACTCGAACTCACAACCTACGGTTTTGGAGACCGTCGCTCTGCCAATTAGAGCTACACCCCTTAGCTATTGCTCTTTCTCTAAATTGTTAGACGAGCGCTTCTTTCCAAATATTAAAAATAGAATTGATAATATTCCGAGCAATGTCAATAATATTATTTTTGTGCTCTTACTTGTAGTAGTTTTTACTTTTTTATCTAGAGATGACATTACTTTTGATGCAAAATCTGATGGAACTTCTATATCTTTATTTAACTCATTATCTAATTCCTCTTTAAAGGCTTTGTATCGTTTACCAGCAACTTGACATTTAATACAAGAAGAAGCATGGATATTGTCATCAAATCCAAAGTACGAATTACTCAAATAAGAAGAAAGCATCTTGTTTCTTGTTCTTTTGCATAGAATATTTTTTTTAAAGTTAAAAAGAAAATTTTTCATCTATCAACCTCTTCTAAAATAAGCCTTAATTTCTGATGTGCTCTATGAAGTCTTACTTTTGCAGCAGTGACACTAATGTCTAAATAGTCAGCAATTTCTTTATGTGACCTACCTTCAATATTTTTAAGTTCAACAATTATTCTCTGTTCTATAGGAAGCTTGTCCAAAGCATTAACTAAGACAGAAGACAAGTCAGAATTGATAGCAACTAGTTCAGGGTCTTTTTTTTCATCAATAACAATTGGCTCATATGTATCATCAATATTTAAAGTATTGTGTTTTTTTGCTTTTTTTCTTAATGTCCAAGCCGTATTGACAGTTATTCGGTAAATCCATGTACTAAAAGTAGAATCACCTCTAAATTTTTCAATTGCTTTCCAAGCCCTAATAAAAGATTCTTGTGCAACATCATTAGCCATCTCTCTATTGCCGGTCAGCTTGTATGCTAAAGAAAAAACAAGTTCCTGATGTCTAATTACAAGCTGTTCAAATGCAGCTTTTTCTCCTAATTGGGATTTTTTAACAAGTTCGGAATTAGATATTCCCTCACCGCTATTGTTCAATTTAGATATAGTACTCATTCCTTTAACTAAGAATAATTATGAAAAAACAATAAAGCTATCTTTTTTCTCTATGAAGTTGATGTTTTCTACAAATAGAACAATATTTATTAAATTCCATTCTGTCAGGAACATTTGTCTTGTTTTTTGTAGTCACGTAATTATGTGCTTTACACTCTGTGCAAATCATTGTTAAAGGTGGTCTCTTGTCTGAAGCCATCTTCTTCTCCTTTTTTAACTTGTAGCGGCGGGCAGACTTGAACTGCCGACCTCACGATTATGAGTCGTGCGCTCTTACCAACTGAGCTACGCCGCCATAAGACTTAGTTTAGCCTCTGAGCCCTCTTCCGGGATTGAACCGGAGACCTCTTCCTTACCATGGAAGTGCTCTACCGACTGAGCTAAGAGGGCAAAGTGCCGAGAGTAGGATTCGAACCTACGAAGGCGTAGCCGGCAGATTTACAGTCTGCTCCCTTTGGCCGCTCGGGCATCTCGGCATAACAATAAAGTCTATATAGAGTTTAGATTATAAATAAAAATTAGTGAGATGAATTTTTATTTGATTAGGATTATTTTATGGATAAAAAAATACATAAATTAATTAATAAATGGCTTGATAACCATGTTATTTCTCAATCTGTATATGACGAAATTCTAAAGTTTGAAAAAGATGCAAATCCATCACAAAAATCCAAAGTTGCCAGAGCAATAACATTAATAGGTAGCCTTTTTGTACTTTCTGGTTTACTTGGAACCCTGCCACTAATTTGGGACAATTTAGCTTATTGGGCACAATTAATCCTTTTAATTGTAACAACTACGTTTTTAATTTATGCAGCAAACTATAGTGAAAAATTTGAAGACAGAAATTTATTTATATTTAAATCTTCTGAGAGGGTTTCGTCTGTTCTTTATCTAATATCAACTATTTCATTTGCGTCAGTTGTTGTGTTCTCCTTAAATATTTTGAGTACAACAAAACTGGTCAACTTTTCAGATGATACTTCAATTTTAATAGCTTCCTTTTTTGTTCTAATTTATGCAATATATTTATATATAAGGACAGGATTAATTTTTCAACACATTGCTCTCTTTTACACATCAATATTTTTCTTAGGATCATTAGGTAATTTAATTTTTCCAAATATAGAACCATGGGCTGGTGGTTTGTTCTTGTTTTCAACTGGTTTGATTTGGGGTCTTTACACTCTGAATGAAGTTCTTGAACCAAGTTGGTTAGGATATTTACTTGCATCATCAACTCTTTCAATTGGCTCAATAATTTTTATTAACGATCTAGTTGGAAGTAATAATTTACTAGAAATTATCTTGCTTATATTTGGTTCCGTTATTTTTGTATGGGGAAGCATTAAACTTTCTGAGCAAGTCATATTCTTTATAGGCGGTCTAGGTTTAATCATTAATCTTCCAAGACTAATAACTGAGTTACTTCCTGATAATATCTGGCCTCCTTTGATTTTATTCATGGTGGGTGGAGTATTAGTTGCTGTTGGACTTTATTTAAATTCCATAAGAGAAAATTTAAAAATTAATGCCAAATAAACGTCTTCTTTTTATTTCTACAGGAATTCTTTTAGTTACTACTTTAATAGTTGGTATGTTTGGGGTGGTACCTCTACCTGAATATGATTTAATTACAGAAGATTATAATTTTGAAGGAAAGGTCATTTATCATGTTGAAGTTCAAACAAAAAATATTATCCCACCAGCTCCAGATATTATGGATAATTGCATTTTATATGTAGATCTTTCAGAAAAACCTATAAAAGAAAAAAAGATAATTTGTAATAGTGATCTTTATGACTATTCATACGATATTTATTTTTATGATGCTGAAATATATCAAGAAAACAGCATTCTTTTGAGATACTGGGATTCACAATCGGATAATGAACAAAAAGCCCTATTGGTAAATATTGACACTGGTCAAGTAACTGATGAAATAGCACTCAATTTTTCAAATTATGAAAATAATAAAATGAACGTCTACGGTGAAAAATTAATTGAACCTTGGGATACATCTGATTATGAAACAAGATTAATTGGAATCTACTATGTAAATAGAACTGAAACAATAGAAGTTTTTAGTTCGAAAGCCCCTACTAATTATTATTATGAATCTCTCCATTGGTCACCAGATGGAAATAATATCATTGCCGGTGACTCAGAAAATAATCTCATCATATTTTCAAAAGATAAAACATCTAAGCCCGCGCAAATAGATTTTGAAAATTTGCAAATTGAGATGTTTGATGATGATAGAAGAGTGTTAATTGGTGTATTGGGATGGACAAATTAATTAAAAGGTTTTTTTGGCCTTACTCCAATCTCGCTGATTACATAAGCTGCGCTCTTATTAGCAATTTCAGCAGATTCATTTATAGATAATTTTTTTTGAAGACCGTATAGATACCCTGCAGCAAAAAAATCTCCTGCGCCAGTTTTATCATTAACTATTGTATCCGTTGCCCCAAAACTATACTCTTGATCATTTGCTAAAATCAAGACTCCCTCTGGACCAAGAGTGCATATTAGCTGTTCGACATTAGGAAAGTTTTCTAAGAAGTGTTTAATTGAACCATTAGTGGAATCAGATTGAAAAAGGCTATTTAGTTCGTCCTCATTGCAGAAAACATAATCGATATTGCTTTTGATGAATTCAATAAAACTATCTCTATGGAGGTCAACGCAAAATACATCTGACAAACTTATAGCATTTTTCCCTCCTGTTTCTTTATTGTGTTTAGCAGCCTGTAAAAAAGCAGACTTACTTGATGGTTTATCCCATAAATATCCTTCCATATAAACAATTTCTGCTTTTTCTAATTCATCATTGTCTAAATCTTCAACTGATAAATGCTCTCCTGCTCCAAGATATGTATTCATAGTTCTTTCTCCATCTGGAGTAATAAAAATTGCACAAAGACCCGTTTGATTGTTTTCATTTTCATAGACGGTTAAATCTTTTAGGCCTGAATCTTTTAAACTTGATTGGAACTGTTCTCCAAGATCGTCGTTTGATATTTTTCCAATAAATCCTGCTTGTCCACCAAGTTGGGAAATCCAGTATGCAGTATTAGCAGCAGATCCGCCAGCTTCATAAACTGGATTATTCATATTATGAAGAAGAAAGTTTGAACGATCTTTGTCTACTAGAGTCATTCTTGCTTTATTTAAATTTAATTCATCAATTTTAGACTCTTCAATTTGCTGTAAAGAATCAACAAGAGCATTGCCAATACAAATTATCACAGCTAAATTTTAGATGATTTGTCCAGGTTTTCCTTCAGAATTAAAAATTTTTTCTGTAAAGTTTTGAAGATCTTTCATCCCTCCTGATAGGTTATAAGATTCAATATCTTGAGATGTTATAAAATTAGTCACCCTGCCAGATCTAGCACCCGAACGACAAACAAAAATATACTTTTCACTATCTTTAAATCTATCCATGCTTTCAGTGATAATGCCCATAGGTATGTGCTCGGCGCTTTGGTGGTGACCTGCATTCCATTCATCTTGTTCTCGGACGTCAATAAGCTTAAAGCCATCTTGAATTAAATTTTCAAGTTGTTCTGGCTCAATAGAAGGTGTGTCACTAATACCGGATACCACTTTGACGCTGCCTTAATCTTTTAACTCTTTCAATAGTTGGAGGATGTGTAGAAAATAATTTACTGAAGCTATTTCCAGAAAAAGCTTTTAAAGGGTCGGAAATAAACAATGAACTAACAGCTGGATTTACATTCATAGGGACTTTTGAAAATCTATCAATCTTTTCAAGTGCAGATGCTAAAGCTAAGGGATTACCCGAAATTTCTGCTCCAGTTTTATCTGCTCCAAATTCTCTAGTTCTTGAGATTGCCATTCTGATGATTAAAGATGCTATCGGAGCAGCAATAAAAGCGATGACAATGATGGCTGGATGGGTATTTCTATTTCTGTTTCCACCACCCCAAAATGCCATCCTAGACATAAAGGAAACTGCGGCAGCTAACATCGCTGCAATGCTTGAAACTAATATATCTCTGTTTTTTATGTGTGACAGCTCATGAGCGAGAACCCCTTCGAGTTCATCTCTATTTAGTAAAGTTAATATACCTGTTGTAACAGCTACTTTAGCATTTTTAGGATTCCTTCCAGTAGCAAATGCGTTGGGTTGATCGCTATCAATTACAAATAATTCAGGCATAGGCATCTTCTCTTTTTGAACAAGATGAGAGATTATTTGAGTAACATCTTGAAACTCCCCAGTTTCTATAGGTCTAGCTCTTGTTGATTTAATAGCTAAACTGCCGGAAAAAAAATAAATAAAAAAATTAAATACAAGAGCAAAAAATAGTGCGGATACTAAATCAAAACCAAAGGCAGTTGCTGAGAATAAAACAACTAATGTCATTAAAGTAAGTAATGCAGTAGTTTTTACAAAGTTCATAATTATATTATAAAAAACTTAAATTTATATTTTTTCAGCAACTAAACAATAAAAGCCACCTAAGCCGTTGGAGTCAAGAATGGCTTTCAAACCATTAAGTTCTGAATTTATTTTTAATCTCTCGATGCCTTCAAGACTGGTGTATTGGTTTTTTAAATCATCATAAATATCGTTAAAACCATTTTCTAACAGAAACTCCCTTTGTTGTTTTAGAGATACGTTATAGCCAAGAGCTTTTAAATTTTCTTTTACCGCAGAAAAATTAATATCATAAGTGATATCAACATTTCCAGGATCATCTATAGGATCAACCGATAAATGGTGTTTCTTATAAGTCCTTAGAAGAGATTTGTACTTTCTTTTCTTTCTGTTTTTTTGTTCATAACCGTAGTCAAAAAATAAAAAACTTTTTGGCTGGAACCTACTAACTAAATTAGCAATTAAATTATCAATATTTGTCTGTAGTTCTACTTCATAAATTTTATTAGGTTCAATTTTATTTAAATTAATCCAATTAAGTTGCTCATCTCTTATCGGTTGATAAGCATAGCTGAAATCATCTTTACTGATATCAACTACTTTTTCATACCAATCATTTTCTCTATACACACCTATTGAGCATGGAATATTATCTAATATTTCATTTCCATAAACCAAGTCTGCACTCAAGATATTTAGATCCTCATAAGATTTAACACTTAATATTCCTTTATTATGAATTACTTTTCTAGCAGTACTAGAAAGCTCAACTGCAGTTATGTTTTTTAAACCTATCTGCTCAATTAATGATCCAGTGCCTGACCCAAATTCAACAATATTTTCATGAAAGTTTTTACTATCAATCCAGCTTCTAATAACTACTCCAAAGTATTTTGATACTTCAGGAGATGTTAAAAAATCTCCTTTTTCTGAAGATCTCACATTATCGGTATTAAAAAAACCTAATTCAGAATAAAGTGCCTCTTCCATGAAGGTATCAAAATATATAAATTCATTCCTATGATATTTGCTTTTAATGTAAGAAGTAAAGTTAGCTGTTGACAAGTTTTAATTGCCAAAAAATATTGATGACACTTCACCAAGATAGCTAAAAATTCCTGGAAAAATTCCTGAAATGAATGTTATTAACACGGTAAAAACTCCCACTACTTTTAAGGGGCTCTCAAATTTAAAGCTAGTTTCTGAATCTACATCCTTCAACTCATCCATCCATATAACTTTTGAAATTCTTGCATAGTACACCAAAGCTATAACAGCATTTACTGCGCCAACAATTCCTAGTGTTAATCCTATTGGTTCACCCGTACTGAGCATACTTCTGAATACAACAAATTTTGCAAACCAACCACCTAGTGGGGGTATGCCAGCCAAGGAAAAAAAGAAAATTGTTGTTAAGACTCCTGTAATAGGTGATTTTTTTGCTATTCCTCCCCATTCATAAAAATTGGTTGATCCTGCATGGTTACTAAATAATTGAACAGTAAGGAATGCACCTAAATTCATAAATGCATAAATAATTAGATAAGTGACACTAGCAAATATTCCATCTTGAAAGTTACCCGTAATACCGGCAACAGAAAGTGGGGCTAATATAAAACCTGCCTGTGCAATTGAAGAGTATGCAAGAAGCCTAACTGGGTTAGATTGTTGTAATGCAACAAGATTGCCAAGCGTCATAGTTAGTCCTGCAATAATCGCCAAAATTACTCCCCAGCTTTCACCAGCACTACTAAAGACTTTTGTGAGCAAAATTATAAGCGCAACAAAACCAGTTGCTTTAGAACTTACAGATAAATAAGCAGTTACGGGTAATGGAGCTCCCTCATATGTATCTGGTGCCCATGAATGAAAGGGAACAATAGAGATTTTAAATCCTATTCCCGAAATTACCAATATTGCACTTAGCAATAACACCGGTGAGGATTGAAGTGCTCCATTAATGATAAATGTAGATATTTCAGAAAAAACAATTTTTCCAGTTAAACCATAGAGAAGTGAAAATCCGTAAAGTATCAAAGATGCTGACAAAACACCAAGTAAGAAAAATTTTATAGCACCTTCATTAGACTTCCTGTCTCCTTTTTTCCAACCAGAGAGAAGAAACATTGGAGTGGATGCTAATTCTATTCCAATAAAAATGGTGAGTAAGTCTCTAGATGAGCTGACAATGAGTGCGCCCAAGAGAGAGCTCAACAAAAGATAGTAATATTCTCCTTGATAATATTTATCACTTTCTATGAAGTTAATTGAAAGAAGAAATGTTAAATATGTTATCAAAATGAAAAGGCCTTTAAAAATAATAGAAAATTTATCAACAACAAAACTATCTTCAAATGCATATATTGGATTTGTATAGTTAACCCACTGGACTACAAGAGGTGCAAGTGAAAATAGAGTTCCTAAAAGTGCAAAAGCAGCTACATAGTACTTCGATCTTCTCGGAAGTATTAGGTCTAAAATCAAAGTACCAACTATTGTAAAAACTACAATAAGTTCAGTAGATATTGCAAAGTAATTTATAGAAATTTTTAACCCCCAAAAGCTTTAGATAACATTGCAATTACAGCGTCATTTGTAGCTCCGAAAATTAATTTTGGAAAGACTCCAATTAAAATTGTCAATATAACAAGTGGAATCCAGGCTGCTAATTCATATGCGTCAGCATCGTGAAGTTCTTTATCCATCCATTCTTCTGATGGTTCTCCTAGGTTAACTCTTTGTAGCATCCACAATAAATAACCAGCTGTTAAAACTGTTCCGACTGCACCCGCCACCATAGACGTTCTGAAGACAGTAACATTTAAACCATCTAAAGGATTGTAAGCACCTAAGAGTGCCATGAATTCACCCCAAAAACCTGCAAGACCAGGAAGTCCTAATGATGCCATAGCTGTAAAGCCAAGTAGAGCTCCTGTCTTTGGTAGAAGTTTCATATTTCCACCTAACCTTCCCATGTCTCTTGTATGGTAAGTGTGTGCCATAGATCCAGAAAGGAAAAATAACAAACCTGTAATAACCCCGTGAGCAACCATTCCAATCATTGCAGCGTTAATACCTATTGGTGTCAAAGATGCAATACCTAGCATGACAAAACCCATATGACCTACAGATGAAAAAGCTATAAGACGTTTCAAATCAGTTTGAGCTAAGCAAGCCAATGATCCATAAATTATTCCAATAGCAGATAAAATTGCAATTGCAGGTGCCCATGCTTTTGCTTGTTCCGGAAGAATTGGTATTGCAATTCTAACAAATCCATATGAACCGAGTTTAAGCAAAATAGCTGCAAGAAGAACTGAACCTACTGTTGGTGCAGCTGTATGAGCGTCAGGGAGCCAAGTGTGTAAAGGCCACATTGGTACCTTTACAGCAAAACCTAAAAAGAGAACTGCAAAAACAAGTGTTGCAAAAGTACCTGTAAAAGCACCTGCTGAACCCAATTCGATTAATTCAGGAATACTAAAGGTTTTATTTCCACGATAGTAAAGCCCAAGAAAACCGAGAAGCATAAAAGCAGAGCCAAATAAAGTGAATACAAAAAACTTAATACTTGCATATAGTCTTGTCTCAATCTGATTCTTGAAGCCGGCAACTGTTCTAACAGTTCTGTCTCCCCAAATACCAATCATGAAATACATTGGTAATAGTACAATTTCAAAAAATACGAAAAATAATATCAAATCTAAGGCAACAAAAGTTCCATTCATTCCAGTTTCAAGAACAAGTATTAAAGCAAGAAACCCTTTCGGACTTTTTGGTTCTGGTAAGTGCTCTATAGAGTAAATAATTGCTAACACTGTAATAAAGGTTGACAATACTAATAATGGTAAGGAGATTCCGTCTATTCCTATTTCATAATTAGCATTAATACTCCTAATCCAAGAAATTTTATTACCTAGTTGTAACTTATCAGCCGATGAAAAATCGAACTCCAACAATAGTAAAACGCTGAAGACAAAAGTTATTATTGAAGAAACTAATGCAAAAACTTTAATTAGAAATTCTTGGCCTTTTGGAATAAGTGTTATAACCAATGCACTGACTAGAGGAAAAAAGACTACTGCAGATAGCCCTACCCCATTTGTTAATATTTCCAATTTTCCTCCTATATAATAAATAAAATTAATAAACTAATTGTTACTACGCCACCTAAAAATAACATTAAATATTGTTGAGTTCTTCCAGTCTGAAGTAGTTTAACCCTTCCGCCAAAACTATCAGTACCACTTGATGACATATTCAGAAATCTATCAATACCATTTTGATCTAAATTGTTATAAACAACTCCTCCTAATAATGAAGCGATTTGGCCAACACCGTTTATAAACCTATCAATGACATTTGTATTAAATTTATCAACGGCTTTTGATATATTAATTTTTATTGGATCAATGATGAATCGAAAATAGAAATGATCTAAGTAGTATTTATTTTCTAATACTGTCCACACAGGCTGAATCTTAATTTTGTCATCTCCTGTTTCAGCACTGCCTTGCAATTGATATAAATAATAACCCAATCCTATTCCAAGTAATCCCGCAATCAAACCACTTGATAATGCAAATAAGTCAAAGCTTTCAGGATGGTATTCGACTATTTTTGTTTTTCTGGTTGTAACCCAGTCAGTAAAGCCTGTGTAAACACCTGGTATGTTTACCCACCCAGAAGCAATAGCAAAAACTGCCAATGTTAAGAGCGGAGTAGTCATCATATTGTGAGATTCATGAGGATGACCATGCCCTCTATATTCTCCTAAAAAAGTTAACGATACTGCTCTTGTCATATAGAAGGCAGTTATAAAAGCGCCTAAAACAGCTATGAAGAAAAAAGTAGTCTCACCTTCATGGTTAAATGAAGCAAGAATTTCATCTTTTGAGAAAAAACCTGCAAATGGAGGAAGGCCAGCCAAGGCAACGGTTCCGATAATAAAAGTTGTAAAAGTTTTTGGCATAACTTTTCTTAATCCACCCATCTCAAGCATGCTATTGCTATGGACAGCATGAATTACTGACCCAGCTCCTAAAAATAAGAGTGCTTTAAAAAAAGCATGTGTCCATAAATGGAACAATGCTGCAGTGTATGCTCCAGATCCAATTGCAGCAACCATATAACCTAATTGACTTACCGTAGAATATGCCAAAACTTTTTTTAAGTCATCTTGAACAATAGCTATCAGGCCAGCTCCTAATAGCGTGATAACTCCAAATAGCATAACAATATCTAATGCTTCAGGAGCCATTGATTTATAGAAAGGAAACATACGTGCTAGTAAATAAACACCAGCAGTTACCATTGTTGCAGCATGCATTAATGCAGATACAGGTGTTGGACCTGCCATTGCATCAGGCAACCAAACATGAAGGGGGAATTGTGCACTTTTGCCCATGGCTCCAATAAAAAGCAAAATTGCAGCAGCAAAAGCTACCTTTGATAATTTTTCATAATCGTGTGTTGATTGGTATAGAATTTCTGAAATTCTTAATGTTCCAGTATTGAGAGCCAATATAATGATTCCAATCATTAATCCAATATCTGCAATTTTGTTTGTTATGAAAGCTTTCATAGCTGCTGATGAATTATCTTTCTTTTCCCAGTAATGGCCAATTAATAAATACGAGCATACTCCTACCAGCTCCCAGCCAATCAAAATTTGTATTAATGTAGGTGAGGAAACTAATACCAACATACTCCCAGCAAACAGTGTTAAAGAAGTAAAGAAGAAAGTGTATCTTATCTCACCCTCCATATAATTTGTAGCATAAATAAATACGAGCAGGGCGACAGTACCCACAACAAAATACATCATAATTGAGAGCCCATCTACTACCCATCCAAATTCGATATCAAATTGACCTATGCTTCCAACATTGACAAAAAATTCACTTGCTACACCTTCTGTTATATGAATAAACATAAGTGAAACACTGTAAATAAATATGAGGGCAATTGTTCCAAGTGCTATCTCAGCACCTTTATATGGAAGATATTTTCCAATAAATGTAATGAATAATGCTGCTACAAAAGGAAGGACAACTAAAGACCAAGAAAACTCAGCTAAAATACCACCATCAGTATAAACAAGTTCAGTCTCTGCTAAAAAATTAGCATCAAATTTTACCATTTCATCAAATCAAATTCGTTTATGTTAGCAGTTTGCCTATTTCTAAAAAGCATCAATACGATGGCTAGACCAATACCAACCTCTGCAGCAGCTATTGTAATTATAAAAATAGTAAAAATTTGGCCTTGCATTAATGAATCAGCAAGCATTGAATCAAAAATTATAAAATTAATATTTACAGCATTTAATATCAACTCAATTGAAAGAAGAACCATGACCGCATTACGTCTAACCAGAATCCCGTAGATTCCTAATGAAAAAAGAGCGGCAGCTGTTACAAGTACTGGTTGAACTATCATATTTGATCCTCATCAACAAGGGCTTCATCCTTTCTCGCTAAAGTTATTCCGCCAATTAATGCGGCTAATAAAACAAACGACACTATTTCAAATGGAAAAACAAAACGACTTAATAAAATTTCTCCTAGAAGTTCAGTTGAAGACCCAGATGTAATTACGATTTCACCATCAAATCCATTAATAAGGATATAAGAAAAGAGCAAAAATATTGCACCCGATATTGTGGCACCAATTAATTTATTCTTATCATTATCTAACTCAGCATTTTTACCCAATGGAGCTCTTGTAATCATTACCCCAAAAAGGAATAGAACTATAACTGCTCCGATGTAAACAAGGACAAGTACCAATGCCACAAATTGTGTGGATAAAAGCAAGAAAAGAGTTGCAGTAAGTGCAAGGGTGAAAACTAATGATATTGCTGCGTGAATGACATTTGAAGTTGTAACTACTCTTGCTGCTGAGAATAGAAGAAGTAATAAAGTAAAGTATGTAACGACTTCGTAAATTTCCATTTTAACTTTCTAAGCCTTGAGTATCAGGTACAGTTTTTAACCAATCGTCTAAACGTTCCTTATTGTGAAGCATGTCACCCATATTGAATTCAGAATACTCGTACTCAGGTGTCCAAAATAAAGCATCGAAAGGACAAACCTCAACACAGATTCCACAATACATACATAGTGCATAATCAATATCAAATCTATCTAGAACAGCTCTACTTCTTTGTCTACCTCCAGGTTTTGAAGGGGGTTGTAATTCTTTATGTCCCTCAATATAAATACACCAATCGGGGCATTGTCTTGCACACAACATACAACTAGTGCATGCTTCTTGATCTAAAGCAATAACTCCTCGTGCTCTTGGTGCAACTTTTTCCTTTTCAAATGGATAATTTACATTTGGTTTTGAGTGAAATGGAGATAGGGTTTTAAGCATATTGACAATTACTATCTTTATTCCAATTAAGAATCCGGGAACTTTTGGTTTAAACGTTTTCATTAGAATCCAACTTTCATTATTGCAGTTACAAGAATATTAATTAAAGATGCAGGAATAAGTATTTTCCAAGCGAGGTTTTGAAGTTGATCTTCTCGAAATCTTGGCTGTGACCACCTAACAGCTACCAATATAAAACCTAAAATAGCAGTCTTTGTTAATAAAACAACAGGTCCATAAAAATTTACCCATTCAGTTGGCAAAAGTGGAACATGGTAACCTCCAAGAAATAAAGTCGAAGCAATTGCACATAAAATAAACATATTCATATATTCAGAAATATAAAAAATAAGAAATCTAATTCCAGAGTATTCTGTCATAAATCCCATTGTCAGTTCTGATTCACCAATTGGCATATCAAAGGGCACTCTCATCATTTCAGCTGTTGCTGCAACCATAAATATCAGAAAGCCAACTATCTGGCCACCAACAACAAAAGGTACTCCCCATTCAATTTGTTTTTCTACAATCCCGACTAATGACATTGTTTCAGCTTGAATAACAACTCCAACAACAGCAAGTATCAGTGGAAGTTCGTACGCGATGAGCTGTCCTGCTGCTCTTAAACCACCCATAAGGGAATATTTGTTTGCTGATGACCATCCAGCAGTTAATACACCTATAGTTCCTAAAGAGCTTATGGCAAGTGCAAAGAAAACCCCTAATTCTAGATCTGCAACAACCAATGTAGGGCTCATTGGGACTACAGCAAAAAGCGCAACACAAGAAACCATAACATAAGCCGGAGCCCACTTAAATACTGGTCTGTCCACCTCAGTTGGGATTATGTCTTCTTTTTGAACAAATTTAAGTATTTCAGCAAGAGGAAATATGAAACCTCTAAGTCCTACATGTAATGGACCCGGTCTTCTCTGCATCCATGAAGCACCTTTAACATCCATAATAGTAAAAATGATTGCTCCATTTAATGCAGCAAGTGCAAGAAATCCTACCTTGACAAAGACTTCTGTCATCTGTCCACATCTCCCAATACAAAATCTAAACTACCCATTATGGCAATTAAATCTGGTAGTAAAGCGCCCTCGAGTAGCAAAGGTAAAATAGAAAGATTACTAAATGAAGCTGTTCGAACTTTAAGCCTATATGGTCCCAACCCTCCATCTGACACTATGTAGTAGCCCATTTCTCCTTTTGGATTTTCTGCCCTTACGTAAGTACGTCCTTTAGGGACTTTTATAACTTTAGGTACCTTAGCTTGTAGTGGACCAGAAGGCATTGAGTCAATTGCTTGCAACACTATTTTTGCCGATTCAATCATTTCCTTGACTCTGACATCCCATCTATCATAACAATCTCCGTTCTCTCCAATAGGAATATCATATTCAAATTGATCATATGGCAAATAATCCATTTGAGTTCTTAAATCAGACTTCACTCCTGAAGCCCTAAGTATTGGGCCGGATACTCCAAAGGCTTCTGCAGTCTCAGCAGATAAGATTCCAACATTTTTTGTTCTTTTTTTAAAAACTTCATTACCACCGATTAAATTTTGAAATTGATCAGCAGCCTCTATTACTTTTTGCATTGCTACTTTTGTATCTCTATAAAATCCAGCAGGTAAATCCTGGATATCTTTTTTTGTGGTAGGGCCTGATCCAGCTGCTGGTTTTACTCCACCTATTCGATTAAAGTTTGGATGAAAGCGGCCACCAGTTACTGACTCAATTAAATCTAAAACTCTTTCCCTGTCTTCCATTGCATAAAAAATTGGAGTCAATGCACCAACTTCAAGAGCGTACGCTCCATTAAATACAAAATGTGATGAAATTCTTGCCATCTCATTAAGAATTAACCTGATATGTTTGGCCCTTTCAGGTACTTCGATTTCCATTAATCTTTCTGCACCAGCAATAAATGGGATTTCATTAGAGAAACCAGCAACCCAATCTATGCGGTTAACAAGTGTAGTGATTTGAGGGTACGATCTCACTTCCGCAAGTTTTTCATAGCCACGATGCATATACCCAAGAACGGGTTTTACATCATGCACCTTTTCACCATCTACTTTTGCGACCAGTCTAAGTACTCCATGAGTTGATGGGTGTTGAGGACCTATGTTGAGCGTCATGTCTTCAGTTTCTATCTCTACAGATACAGATGCCTCTGAAAAATTATTAAAATTTTGGGGGTCTAATGTATTAACCATCTACTGACTCATCACTTTCTGATTCTTCTGGCATTCCTTCTACGTCAACTTCGCCAGGCCAAGGCTTAACTTCTCTACTAATTAATTCAAAAGACTTCAGCATAGGATTTCCCTCGTATCCATCAGGAAGATATAATTTTTCAAGATTTGGATGGTTTTCAAAATTGATTCCAAACATTTCATATGCTTCTCTCTCATGCCAATTAGCACCTGCATATATTTCTACGAGAGAAGTAATCTTTGGCTCTGATTTATTAATGGTGGTTGATACAGTAACTAAATTGTTATTAGAAACATTAGACAAACATGTAATGATTTCAAAACTTGGTGAAACCGTCTCCTTTGGTGCTTCTCCAGTGGAAACTTCATTATCCCAATCTATTGCAGATAGCCATGAGAAAAATTTTAAATCAAATTCATCTTTAAGTTTTTGATGTGTCTCGATCCACTTAGATGATTCAACCTTGATGTTGATTGTTTCAAATGCTACATCTGTCTTAATAAAATTTTCTTGTATTTTACTTAAAAATTCTTCCATCTTATATTGGCTCTGTTTGGACTTCTGTCCATTTTTCTTTCATGTCTTCTCCACGAATTTTTTTCTGAAGAAGAATAATTCCTTCCTGAAGTGCTTCTGGCCTTGGAGGACATCCGGGAACATAAACATCTACAGGAATTAATTGGTCAACTCCCTTTGTGACTGAATAAGAATCCCAATATGGACCTCCACTATTTGAACAGGAACCCATAGAAATAACATACTTTGGTTCTGGCATTTGATCGTAGAGCCTTTTAACTGATGGGGCCATTTTATCTGTTACTGTTCCAGCAACAATCATAAAATCGGCTTGTCTCGGAGATGCGGGTAATGGAATGACTCCTAATCTCATAAAATCGTGTCTCGGCCCACTTACTGCCATAACCTCAATTGCACAGCACGCTAACCCGAACTGAAAATACCAAAGTGAGTATGATCTAGCCCAATTAAATACAGATGATATTGGCTTTGGAAGACCGAATTTATCAACTATTCCCATTTGAGTACATCCTTTCTAATAGCGTATATGAGACCAATTAATAAGATGAATATAAAAACAAACATCTCAATTAATCCAAAATAGCCAAGTTTTTCCAGGTTAATAGCCCATGGAAATATAAATACTGCTTCTACATCAAAAATTACAAATAGTAAACCAAATATATAATACCTAACATATGTTTGGCTCCATCCGGAACCTACTGGGTCTACACCACACTCATAAGTTTGGAGCTTTTCTGCATAAGGCTTATTAGGCCTAAGGACAGATGCTACACCAAGTAAAAGCACGACCAAAAAAAGTCCAAATCCTAGCACTGCTGCTATGGTCACATAATCTTGAAAATAAGAAATCATACTTAATACTTTAGTCCAGCCTCTAAAAAGTTTAGTTTTTTCTCAAACTTCAGTGTAATTTTTTTGTAAGATTTTTATAAGTGATTAACAAAAATTTTTTACAAGAAGCAAGTCTGTTACAACTTTCAGAAGAGATTTTCAGCACCGTTATAAATGATAGAGTGGAATTAAATTCTATTCAGAACCTGTTAACTGAGAAGGTTAAAGAGGCAGAAACAATTAATTTTATACTTGCCGATGGACTTGGATATAAAAATTTAATATCACTTGAGACTTCTCTAAAAGAAAACATAAAAAAAATAATAAATACTACATTCCCCTCCTCAACAAATGTTGCGCTAACTACGTTTGCAATGATGAGGAATCCCATAGATCATGGAATTCTTGGTTACTACATGTACGATAGAAACAAGTTTGGATTAATTAATGCACTTAATTGGAATAATGAAAACAAATCTCTTTTAGGTAATAATCATTTTAAAAATCAAGAATCTATTTGGAAAAAATTAAAATCACTCAATACACATGTGTCTAACTTTCAACCAGAAAACTTAGTAGGTAGTGCATTGTCAAACTTCCTATATGAAAAAAGCAGTACAGTACCTTATAAAACGCTAGATAATCTTATAGAAATGCTTTCAGAAGCATCTTTCCTAGAGAATAGATTTAATTTTATTTACTATCCAAATGTCGATATTGCTGGACATATTTTTGGGGTCTATTCTGCTGAGTGGGAACTTGAAATAAAAAAATTTGAAAAAGCGGTTGAAAGAATTTCTCAAGCAAGTAACAAGAAAACTACAACAATAATTTCAGCTGATCATGGGTTATGTAATATTCCACTTGAGAATAGGCATAATTTATCTTACAAAAATAGTATTCAGATATATGGAGACCAACGGTCGGTTTATATAAATGGAACTAGAAGTGAAGTTGAAAAGGTTTTTTCAAACATACCTGGTGATCTTATTAGTAGATCTGATTTGAAACATCTCTTAAAAGAACCGGGTAATAGCTATATTGAAGCGTTTTATCCAGATTATTGTTTCCTTCTTAAGGAAAATCACATAATATATCCAAAGCATTTACAAGCTGAACTAAAAGGCTACCACGGTGGACTAACTGAAGAAGAATTAAAAATTCCAATTATAGAGATTCATAATTTTTGATAAACATATAATTACAAGCATGAGTAAAAAGCTATTGTTGTTTGTTTTTATTTTGGTTTTTATTGGTTGTGGTAGTAATGGAATGCAATCAGAGGGCTACCCAGAACCGTTTATAGGCGGAGGAGTTGAGGATATGTCTTTAAGTAGGTCAGAATCAATTTCAAATTCTTCAACTTCTCAGGGAGATTATATTATCAAAACGGCATATGCCAGCACTGATGTAAGCTCGTCAAATTTTAATAGCACAATTAAAAGTGTAGAAAATATGGTAAAAAGTTATGGAGGGAATATCTCAAATACATATCTTTCTACTAATTACCAAGGACTTCAAAGTTATAGCTTAACAATAAACATTCCTGCTGTGGATTTTGAAGAATTTCTTTCTGAAGTTGAAGAACTATCTAGTTTTACGAACATTAGTTCAAATGCAAATGATGTAACTCGGTATGTTGTTGATATTGATTCAAGACTGAAATCTTTATATAGTGAAAAAGAAGCATTACAAGATATTAAAGATGAGGCAACTTCTACCTCTGATAAACTTCAGGTTCAGTCTCAATTAAGGTATATAAATCAAGACATTGAAATGCTCCAGGGACAAAAAGAATTTTATGAAAACTCTACATCGTTTTCTACGCTCACATTAGAAATTAGGGAAGGATCTGGTGTGTCACTCTTTTCTTGGAATTATTATGTGCAAAGAGCTTTAGGTTGGACTGAAAGTATTATTGGAATTTCTGTATCGATCTCAATCATCCTTATACCAATCGGATTTATATTTTTTGGTATAAGAAAATTAAGAAATAAAAAATAATGGCGCTGTCCTATATTGGGCTACTTTTAATATTTCTATTAATTATTTTCTTTGGTAGAAGAATTAAGTAAATTTTTAATTTGGTTGATAGGTACCAAAAAAGACTTGCCATGCAAGACATGTCTTAGCTAGTAAGCTAAGCCAGATATATGCTCTCTCACCGTATAGGTAGTCTTTCCATTTTCCAACTTGTTTATATTGCAAAATCATATTTATAGAAAATGTGTTAAAAAATAGGAATATACTCACAAATATCCACACTACAAATTGTGGAACTCCTTGAGGATTAGAATCAGTTGCCACTCCATCTCCTATTAAATTTATAAATATAAATATCCACGGAGCAACACCAACAAGACAACCCATAATATAACTTGTCCAATCAACTTTTTCTGTATATTGATTATGGACTTCCATCATCCAGCCAAACCAACACATGGCAGCATTCATAAAGAATATTCCAGCCAAAGCCCAAATATCATAAATTCCAACAAGTAAAGCAATTAAGACGATCATAACTGATGCACTTATTGAATATTCAATCCATCGAACTTTGTTAATTCCTTTTGATAAGTCTTCTTTATATTTGTTATAGAAAGGTCCAGAAATCAAATAGTGTGCAACAGCTGATGCAAGTAAGAAAGTAGCTACTGCTGGTCCAAAATTTGTAACTTCAGTCCAAATTTCTAATTCAGGAATTAAAGCAAAGCTTGAAGGATCCTCAGGTGAACCAACGCCAACAAGTTGTGTTAAGGTTATCGGTACGACAAAATCTGAATTGACAACTGTTCCAAGCCAAAATAACAAACCACCCTGTATCAGATGAACGGTTCCCATAATAATATTGAACCTTTTAAGTTTTTTAATTTTTAAATCCACTTTTCCCCTTTAATAAATTCTTATGTATAACCTTAGTTTTTAATTTAATATTAAATAATGGATAAACAACTTATTTTCTCTGAAATAGAATCAATTATGTTTGATTTAGAAACATTGATCAAATCTCTTGCTAATTCACGAGAATATATAGCAGGTGAAGATTTTTCAAGAGCATCAGGAAAACTTTCAGAATTAGAGATTGAGCTACAATCCCTAGCCGGTAGAGTAGCCTATATTAAATCAAACCTTTGATGGAAAAGTAGTAACTTCAGATATCTCTACAGTTACTTTATCTCCTGATTCGTAAATTGTATTTGGAAGAGAACGTGCTCTAAAAATTTCGCCTTTATTATTACTAAAAGAAATTACTTGATCATGGCCATAAAAGGTACATTCTGTAACTATATAACTACCCTTTGTATCTAGTGTTAACTCTATACATTCCGGCCTTATTGATACATCCAGAGCGCCATTATATGCAGAAACAAATGAGCCAAGTGAAGTTTCAACTAGGCCATTAACTGAAAACCCTTTAATAATATTTGGATCTCCTACTGAGTTTGCAACTGTTTGGCTTACAGGATTTAAATAAATTTCTTGAGGAGTAGCACTTTGGATAACTTTTCCATTCTCTAGAACGCTTACTACATCACATACAGAGAGGGCTTCTTCTTGGTCATGCGTAACAATTATGGCTGTTGTTTCTGTTTCTCTAAGAAGTGATATGACTTCATCTCTTAAATCTCTAGCCATATGGGCATCTAGACTTGTGAAGGGTTCGTCTAATAAGATTACTTCGGGTTTTGGTGCTATTGCTCTTGCGAGAGCTACTCTTTGCTGTTGACCCCCAGAAAGTTCTTGCGGTAGCTTGGAACTATAGTTATTTAAATTACACATATTTATAACTTCTTCCAACCTTCCACTTTTAATTTGATCTTTCGATAGTCCAAATGCAATATTACTTTTTACATCTAAATGAGGAAATAGTGCATAATCTTGAAAAACCATTCCAACATTTCTTTCTTCAGGTGGTAAATAGATTTCTTCACTAGAAATAATCTCATTTCGCATTTCAATAATCCCACTATCAGGTTTTTCAAATCCAGCTATAAGTCTAAGAGCTGTAGTCTTTCCGGAACCTGAGACACCTAAAATTCCTACGATTGCACCGTTCCAAACGTCAAGATTAAAATCAGACAGGACTTTTTCGGAGCCATAAGATTTAGCTATAGAACGAGCTCTAATGATTAAATTATCGTATGCCATTAGTTGTCTAAACTCCTCGTACTAAGTATATACGTAGGAAAAGCACTAATTGCCAACAAAATAAATCCGGAAAAAGCAGCTTGAGTAAACAATGCTTCTGACGCATTGGACCAAATATCTACAGCCATAGTACTAAAACCAGTTGGTCTTAATAGTAATGTTTGTGGCAACTCTTTCATTGTGGATAAGAATACCAAAGCAGCTCCTGCAAGAAGTCCTTTATAAATTAAAGGAAAAGTAACTTTAAAAAATGTATCTAATTTTGATAATCCAAGTCCAGCACTTGCTTCAATGTAAGAGATTTTAACTTGTTCCATCGATGCTTGTCCCCCTCCAACAGCTTGTGGTAAAAACACAATTAAGTATGAGATTATTAGTGTTATAAAAGTTTGATAAATTGAGGGGAAAATTTTTATTGTAATAAATAACATCGAAATCCCGACTGCAATGTGTGGTAGACCATAAAGAGTGAGTGTAACTTTTTCAAATAAATCTCCAAATTTTGATTTATATTGGGAGATCATCACAACGATTGGGGTAGCTATAACCATCGCAAAGAATGATGTTACTGTTGCGGCAGTTAAAGAACCAGCAACACCTGCTAATGATCCAGATATCTGAATTCCATTAGATATACCCCTAATCAACCAATATGAAAGAACACCAACAGGTAAAAGTAAACTAAAAAATATTACAATGCCGAAAAATAATAAAACTAAATATTTGCTAGTTTTTGAAAGCTCAATCCTAATTGGCTCTCTTGGTGTACCAGAGACTTTTGCTGACTTACTCATTTCACTACCCCTTTGGGCAAAACTTATGATTAATGCAAGAACAATCAAAATCGTTGAGTAAAAAATTACTGGATCACCATTTATATTGATAACATAATAAGAATAAATAGCTTTTGTCATTGTTCCATATTTCATTAGGGAAACAGCACCAAAATCAGAAATTACATACAAACCGACTAAAAGTGAAGAATATATCATTGGCTTTTTTAACCTTGGAATAACCACGCTTGTATACATCTTTATTCTTTTGACGCCTAATGACCTTGCAGCATCTTCAACTGTTGAATCTAAATTCCTCAAGGCACTACTGCAAATCAACTGAACATAAGGATATGTAAATAAAGTTAAAACAATCCAGCTTCCAATAAAACCTTCTATTCCTACGATTTCAGATAAACCATATCTAGAAAATATATCAACAAACAGGCCTTTTGGAGAAAAAGCAGATACATATGTCAAAGCACCAATGTAAGAAGGAATTACAAGGGGTAAAATCGTCAAACTAAATAAAAATTTAGATCCAGGAAATTTATACCTAACAGTAAGAATTGATATTGATAATCCCAATAATAGACTTGTGAAAACGACAGCAAAAAAAAGAAATAAAGTATTAATTAAAAGAGTTGATACATCCCATGAATTTAAAAAACGGGAAAGGTTTTTAGATAAATCTACAAATCTCCAAAATAAATAAAAAAGTGGCATTAAAAATAAAGAGAGTATAAATACATTAGTTGATAATAAAAGTTTAGGTGTTTTCACAAATTTAAGAATATATTAAAAAATAACTTATTAAAAGAAAAAATTCTGGTCAGATTCCTCTGACCAGAATTTTTTGGCTTATGTTGATATTGACGGACGGACTAATATCCGGCTTGAGCAATCAATTCGACAGCTTTTTCTTGCCATAAGGCTAGTGCTGACCAGTTCAAGTTTGAAGGAGAGTTCAAACTATTAATGTCTGGCAACAAAGCATTTGGCTCAATACCTTCAACAAGAGGGAACTCGTATACTGTATTTGTAAATGTCTCTTGAGCTGACTTTGAATGTAAGAATTCAACGAATGCCATAGCTGCTGGTTTATTTTGGCTTGAGGACAAAATTCCAACACCTGCAGGCATAACCATTGCTCCACAACCACCATCTAGGAACACATTCTTAATTGGAGCAGAAGGATCTTCTGCTAAAACTCTTAATGTGTAGTAATGGTTAATCATTCCAATATCAAGTTCACCAGCAGCTGCAGCAGCAACTTGTGGTGAGTTCTTAGGATATTCTCCGTATCCAAGACCATTTATTGTTGTTAACCAATCTAGAACTTTTTCTTCACCATCTGATTCGATCATACATGCAACCATTGCTAAGAATGATCCATTAGTTGGTGCTAAACCTAATCTATTTCTAAACTTTTCATCAGCAAGACCATAAATATCACCAGGTAATTCTGCGTCAGTGACATCTCTTGTGTCAACAACTAGTGATCTTGATCTTCCAGATGTACCAACCCAGTATCCATTTTTGTCTACTGCCCATGCTGGGACATTGTCTAGAACGCTTTCAGGAAGTCGATCAAACAATCCTTCTTTGGCAATTACACCAAGACTGACAGGATCTTGAGAAAAGAATACGTCTGCTGGGCTAATAGCTCCTTCAAGAACTACTGTACCTGCTAGAGCCGGGCTCTTTGCGTATCTTACTTCAACTTCAACTCCTGAAGTTGCAGCAAACTCTGCAATGATGTCGGCGACTAAGCTTTCTTTTCTACCACTATAGATAACTAGAGTTCCGCCAACTTTGGCTGAATCTTCTGTTAAAGCAGCTTCTACGGCTGCGTCAATAGCTTCCTGTGATACTTCTCCTGCTGGACCTGCTTCTCCTGCTGGTCCTTGCTCTCCTGCTGGTCCTTGCTCTCCTGCTGTAGGCGAACAAGCTGTTAAAACCATCATTAAAGCAATTAAAGTAACTGTTAATTTTTTATTCATTTTTATTTAACCTTTTGTTTTGCTTAACTTTGTTAATAGTAGTTAACAACTTTAGTTAACGGTAATTATTTTAGAAAAAAAAATTTTTTTGTGATTTATTATTTTGAATTTTTTATCGTAATATTAATCTCATGTCTCTTAATAAAAATGAAGGTGTCCTTTTAATTAACCTTGGTTCTCCAAAAGAACTTTCTAAAAAATCTGTTCGTGAATATTTAAAAGTTTTTCTATCAGATGATAATGTTGTTGACTTACCTAAAATGTTACAACAGTTTCTACTTCGATTTTTTATTCTTCCATTTAGACCGAAAAAAACACTTGAGGCTTACGAACTAATATGGACAAAAGAAGGGTCTCCCCTAATTGTGTCAACTCAAAGTATTGCTGAAAAGCTCTCAAAAAAAACTGGTTGGATTGTTGAGTATGCAATGAGATACGAAGACCCAAGTATTGAAAATGCATTATTAAATTTAAAAAATAAAGGTATAAAAAAAATAAATGTCATATCTCTCTATCCACATAATGCTATGGCAACAACAATAACTACTGAAATGGAGACAAGACTAGTTGCTAATAAAGTAGACAAAGATTTTGAATTAGTCTTTACGAAACCATTTTTTGATAACGAAATCTACATTGATGCTATGACAAATACAATTAAACCCTATTTGGAGAATGAGTCATTTGATAAGATAATTTTTAGTTATCATGGAATACCTAAAAGACAAGCCATGAAAACAGATGAGACGGGAGAGCACTGTTTTTCAACAAATGCATGTTGTGAATTAGAAAATCTTGGATCAAAAGATTGTTACAGATCTCACACCAGGATAGCCTCTGATCTTACTGCAAAAAAACTAGGTTTAAATGAAAGTGAATGGGAAATTGCTTATCAATCAAGAATCGGCCCTGGTTGGCTAACACCGTTTACTGATAAAAGATTAGCTCAGCTTCCTGAAGAAGGTAAGGATAAAATTGCTATATTATGCCCTTCATTTATTTCAGATTGTCTTGAAACACTTGAAGAAATAGATATTAGAGGTAGAAAAACTTTTATAGATGCGGGTGGTAAAGAAATGACTTACATCCCATGTTTGAATGATTCAGACGATACTATTAAATTATTAGAAAATCTAATTGAGAGTAGCTGATTTATTTAACTTTTTAAAATTAGCCGATTTGATAAAGAATTTACCGCCGTTACGGACAAACCACATAAAGCCAGCAATTAAGTATGCATACGGACACATCATATTATTAATATTATACATGAAATAGTAGAATATTAATAATGCAAAAAGATCCTAAGCTTGTAAGAAAATATGAACCAATCATTTGGCTTCTTTTTTTTGGTTTGACTTTTGCTGTTGGTTGCCCTGCGTTCTAAAAATATACCCTAATAAGTTAATCGCTGTTAACATATAAATTAATGAATAATAATCCAAATGTATTTCCCCAAAGAGAGATTGAGAAGCTCCCAAATTCTTTTTACTCTCACGCAGAGGCTATATTCCACTTAAGCGAAGTCGGAATTGAAGTTAAGCAAACTCGTGTAGCTGACTGGCTTGGAGTAAGTAGAGCTAATGTTTCACAAGTAACTGGAAGAATGCAAAACAGCGGTTTGGTGAAACTTGGTGATGAATTAGAACTTACTGAAAAAGGTTCCTACTTAGCAAAAATGATTTCACGAAGGAGAAGAATTGTAGAGAGATTCTTGTCTGAGATTCTAGATTTATCTTGGGATAAGGTCTATATGGAAACCAAAAATTGGGAAAATGTATTAAGTCCTATTACTGAAGATGCTATGTTAAAAATACTAGGAAATCCTACTACTGGTCTATTTGGAAATCCAATTCCTTATTCAGGTTATTTTGAAGGGCCTATGAAAAGACTATTTGATGTTAAAACAAAAAAGAAATACTCTATTATAAAAATTTCGGAAGAGCTAAAAAGAGATAGCTCTGTAATTTCATTTCTCCAAAAAAATGAAATACTGCCAGGAAACAAAATATATATATCAGACACTAATAATTATTCAATAACAGTAAGTGTCAGCAAAGATAAGTTTTTTGGCTTAGATCAGTTTATTGCAGAGAGAGTATTCGTAGGATAATACAATTTATGGTTATTAAAAAAATTTTTATAATTAAAGTATGAGCAATCTTCTATCAAACATTCCATATGAAATATTCAGCTACATTGGTGGTGCGATATTTATTTTTATAATTTTGTATAAATTTTTTCCTAGTTTATTTATAAAAATTCATAAGCCTATATTTTTTACAATTGGAATTTTGTCATTGTCCTTAGGCTATATTGGAATCGTAGTTCCGGGCCTGCCTACAACAGTATTTATTTTGATTGCTGCATGGGCATTTTCAAAATGTTCCGAGAGATTTACATTGTGGTTAGAAAATCACAAAATTTTTGGACCTATTATTCTCAATTGGAAAAGGTACAGAGGTTTGTCAAGAAGGGCAAAAAAACTTGCTATTTCAATGATAATTCCAACTTTTGCGTTGACAATTTACTTAGTTTTTTCATTAGTGGGCGACTTAATCTTTGGAGGGTTTGGAATAGCTCTTTGTACATGGTTAGCAACTCGTCCCGAACCACCTTTAGAAACAGGAATTTAACTAATTCAGTTAGCTTCCGGAATTTGATAGCCAATAGGTGAGACCTTATCCAATTCAAAAACATCTCGAGACTGAGCTTCGTAATTTAGACCAATAGATATTTGATCCCCTTCTATTACTCTATTTCCATTTTCATCAAGCCTTGCATTCATTGTTGCTTTTTTTCCAGATTTACAAATTGTTTTTATTTCGCTCATCTCATCAGCCCAAGCTAATAAATAAACACTTCCTGGAAATGGCTCTCCTCTAAAGTCTGTTCTTAATCCATAACACAAAACTGGTATTTTTAATTTATCGACAACTAACGTAAGTTGCAAAACTTGCTTTGGGCTTAAAAACTGTGACTCATCAACCAAAATACATGAAACTTTTTCTCTTTGGTGTTCATGAGCTGTCCATACATATAAATCATCATCAGATGTAAAAATTTCGCAATCCCTATCTAAACCAATTCGAGATGCAATTTTACCCTCTCCAAACCTGTCATCCAATTTTGGAGTAAATAAGAGTGTACGCATATCTCTTTCTTCATAATTATGGGCTGACTGAAGAAGAGTTGTGCTCTTTCCCGCATTCATAGCAGCGTAGTAAAAATATAATTTTGCCATTTATTATATATTAGTAATTTATTCTTATGTTGCTATCGAACAGCAACTATTCTTCCCACAGTTTTTCTTGTACCAATTAATTCTAGGTATTGCACGACTTTGTCAAAAGTTATTGTTTTAAAAACTGGGTCTATTCTATTTGATGTGTAGTGATCAAATATTATATTCATACGGTCTTCTAAGTAATCTCTATCGTCATTTTCAAAGCTAATCATAAAAACTCCCATTATTGATATATTTTTAACGAGTATGTAACTAAGCAATTGTGATGGGATATTGCCACTTGCAAAACCAACAATTAGAGCACGGCCTTCCGAAGCGAGCAATTTAATACCTTGTTCGTATGCATCTCCCCCAACCTGGTCATAAAAAACATTAACTGCTCGTTTGCCGAAATGTTTCTCCACAGTATCTTTAAGATTTTCTTTTCGATAATTAACAATCAAATCAGGATTATATTTTCGAATAGTCTCTATTTTTTCATCCGAACCAACAGCTGCAATAACTTTTGCTCCTTCAATTTTTGCTAATTGAACTGCTGATAAACCAACACCTCCTGCTGCTGCATTTATAAGTATGATTTCATCTTTTTGGATTTGAGCCCTTCTGTGTAATGCGAAATCTGAGGTTAAATAAGACATTAATATTGCTGCTCCAACTTCATAAGATATGTCATCTGGAAGCTTATATGCTAGGTTTTCTGAAGCAACACAGAACTCACCAAAACTCCCATGCCTACCAGATCTAAATACTGTTGTTGCTGCTACCACCCTATCACCTGTTTTAAATTTACTTTTTGATGAACACTCTCTGACAATTCCAGCTACTTCAAATCCAGGAACAAATGGAATTTCGGGATTTGACTGATACATTCCACTTGATAAAAGTAAGTCAGCAAAATTTAATGTTGCGGCTTGAGTTTCAATAATTAACTCATTTTGATTGAGCTTGGGATATTCCATGTTTGAAAACTCTAGTTCCGTGTAGGGAGCTACATTTTTTTGAACCCAAGCTTTGTATTCATTCATATCAATATCTTAAAAGATTTTAAAAATGCTAGCATTTACTTATGGAAGTTATTTTAAAATATATTCACATTGTCGGATTATGTATTTGGCTTGGTTCAATGGTAACTTGGGCCGTATTCGCACCAAAATTAAATAAATTCGACCCATCTCGGAATACCACCAGTGCACTTCGTGATTCTTTCAGTAAAATCTCATGGAGTTCTTATGCAATTTCTTTACTATCAGGAATAACTCTATACTTTTTAAATGAAAGTACTACTTCTAACTGGTACATCGAAGTAGGAGTTTTAGTATCAGCTGGTATAGTTATTGCTTTTCACAGCCTTTTAACAAATGTTAGCGAAGCTGTACGTGGAGCTTTTAATGGAGTTATGTTGATTCTCGCGCTTGTGGTTGTTTACTTGGCAACAGTTTATATTTAGAAAGAACTAATTAAATCTAATTCTTTTTGAGAAATGACTCCGTAACCTCTTGCAATTATGTTTTTTGTATCTTTAGCAACTAAAAACCAATAAATTGTGTCTTCATTTGGAATATCAAGATCTTTTCTAAACTGATCTTTATCTAAATATGCTGTGATGGTTCTGTTTCTTATTCTGTCATCTCTAATGCCAGCTCGCATTACTCCGTCTAAATACATTTCATTTAATTTTGTAGATTTTCTTATTGTTGGAACCTCAATTATATTGAGTGTTTCTCCAAGTCCGTTGTCTTCAAGTAATAATATAGATTCATCTACTAAAGACTGATGCCATTGTTGGAAAGCAACGATAACGACTAAATTCTTATCTACAAAATCATCTGGGACAACTTTTTTTTCTTTATTTAAATTGTTACCTTGAATGGATGGAAACTCGTTTAACTCAGGACTCATGTATACGTCTTCACTATTTTGACAACTTACTAACAAAACAAATAATAATAAACAAAGCTTAAGTCTCACCTAAGGCTGCCCCTAAGCTTTTTATTTGAGTATCCATTACTTTATTAAATAAAACACTTACAAATGGTGAGAGGACAAAGTAGGGAAATTTAAATTTGATGTTAACTGAATATGTTAGCTCAGTGCCTTTTGAGTTTGCTGACAAAAATATAGTATCGACGATTGTAAAAATGCTTGCTTTTGCTTCAAGGGAAACTCTTAATGGTGGACCCCATTCAACAACTTCATAATCATAAACTCTTGGTTTGTTATTAAAGTGAGTTTTAACTCTAAATACTGAGCCAAGCCTGAGGGGTTCTTTGGTTATTAACTCACCATCATCACCCTCAGCCCATTTATTCAAATTACGGAAATCAGACATAAATTCATAGACAGTATTGATGTCTTCTTTAACAGTTATAGTTCTTGAGAAATTTGGCATAGGTTAATATTACGTAATAATTGAAATTGTACGAAATATTTATCTTAGATTTAAAGATCTATTTCTAAACCCAATAAACCCAATAGCCAAAAATAATGCTATTTTTCCAATTACAAGAAATAAGTCCCCAGCAATTAAACCATCTTGATAGGGATTGCCATACGCACCAAAGGAAGAAATGTTGTCATCAATCCATAAAAATAAGTCATTTGTACCTTTCAATGAATTTGCTAAATATTCAATTGCCATCAGACCTCCACCAAAAGCCCATGCCATTGATGATTTACCTGTATATGCTCCAAGTGCAAACCCTAAAACTCCAAAACTTACCCCAGCTAAAGCTCCCTGTAAAGTTGCTTTCATTAAAGGTACGTAATCGAGTGTTTGGCTAAGTTCCATGGTTGCAATTGGAATAAACATAATATTCGTCCATGCAAAGCATATAAACAAACCAAAAAATACAGCTACCAGTGATTGTGTAAGGTAAACTGTTGATCGTGTCATTGGTAAAGCTGCAACAAATTCAAAAGTTCCGTCTTCCTCCGCTTTTGAGCCAAGTTTGTTTAAAAGAATTATTGTGGCTATTCCAATTAAAATAGGCACAAAAGGAATCATAAAATAAGTTGTTACCATTCCTTCTAAGGTAAAAACGTTATCCCAATCTGAAATTCCGAATAAGTTCATCATCGTTTCATTTTCAGACATACCTCTAAAAGCCTCTCGTTGAGTATCGATAAGTAAACTCTCTACACTTGAGTTTGCAAAAGCTAGTGGTAGTATCAATAAATACAACCCCGGAGCAATTGTCCAGTTTAAAATAAATTTTCTTGGGACTGTCACCATATATTTTAAGTAATTAAACATTAACCCTCTCTCCTTTCATAAAATTTAAAAAAGGCATCTTCTAAATCTTCACCCTGTTCTGCAGCCTTGCTTGAAAACGTCTCATAAGATTCATCATATATTTTTGCACCGTCTCGTAAAACGGCCATTGAGTCGGCAACTTTTTCAACCTCAGAAATAATATGTGATGATAAAAGTATTGCAGCACCATTATTTGCAAATTCTTTAATAATTTCAAAAAATGTTCTTTGATGAAAAGGGTCTAGTCCTGAAGTTGGCTCGTCTAAAATTAATGCCTTTGGCTTATGAAGTACTGCTAGTATCAATGCGACTTTTTGTCTGTTACCTTTAGATAATTCTTTAATAGTTTGATCAACTTCCAATTCAAATTTTTCTGCTAATTCCATTGCATAATCAGTTGTTTGAGCTCTCATGTCAGCACCAAGTTTAAATAATGATTTAGAATTTAAATTTTGTGGAAGTTGAGGATCTCCAGGTAAATATCCTATTATTTTCTTTGCTTCAACAGGATTTTCAATTGTATTTATTCCATCAATTGAAAGAGAACCCTCCGAGGGGATTAAAAAACCCATAAGACTTCTCATTGTTGTTGATTTTCCAGCTCCGTTTGGTCCAAGAAGACCTTTTACTTCACCATTGTCAACGGCGAGATTGATATCTCCTACACCTTTTCCATTTTTGTATCTCATAGTGAGATTTGATATCTCAATCATAATTTTATTTTATCTAGTTTTAGAATATTGAGATACTATTCCTCTAAATTTTCATTCTTTTGTTTATTTCTAAGCCAGGTAAGTAATAACGCAGGAATTAAAAACATCAGCATTTCATCCCAGCCACCTTGGTGGTGCATTACTGGGGGTGGAATAATCTTAATTAACATTACAGATAGTTTTCCACCATCCAACGAGTAATATTTACAAGCGTGTTAGGTAATAGTCCTAAATAAATAGTTAAAAATGCAAGCGTACTAATTAATAATTTATCAGAATTTTGTATTTTGATTTGCTCAATTGTATTGTCTGTTTTTTCAATTGCAGCAACCCAAATAGGTTTTAAGTAAAAGTAAAACCCGGCAACGGTAGAAAGCATCAATACTGTGACTAATATATATTTTTCATATGACCAAAGATTTGTAATTAAAATAAATTTTGATACAAAACCGCTAGTCAATGGAAGTCCTGCAATTCCAAGCATAAATATTGAAAAAGTAATAGTTAGAAATTTATTTTCTTTAAATAATCCAGATAAATTACTAATTGCAAAATTTGAACTAAGTTGACCACTAATTATTGAAAAGATTGTAAACACACCAATAAGCTGAATAATGTACGTTGCAAGATAAAAGATAGATGCACTAATTCCATATACTCCAAACGATATACCTGAAAGAATAAATCCAGATTGTATAACTCCACTGTAAGCTATCAATCTCTTAAGATCTAATTGATTAGTTGCAAATAATGCACCCAATAATACTGAGAGAATTATGACAGCAGTAAAAAATAGATCGAACTTATCAATTATAAAATTCAACGAAACAGCTGAGAGTCTAGCTAAAACAATAAATGATGAAACTTTTGCTACTGAGGCCATGTAACCCACATAACCAGTTGGAGAACCTTGGTAAACATCAGGAGCCCATGCTTGAAATGGAGCTGCCGCAACTTTAAACAACAATCCAACAATTATTAAAATTAGCCCAATAAGACTTGTCAGTGGAACATTTTCAGGGCCAATAAAGCTTATTGCTATGCTAGTTTCATAAACACCACTTATAGATAAGGAAACATAAACCAATGCGATTCCGTAAATTAATATACAGGAGGCGAGTGACCCCAAAAGGAAATATTTTAATGATGCCTCATTACTGAGCTGATCTCCCCTGTTTAAGCCAGCAAGAGCATAGAGACTTATAGAGCCAATTTCTAGACCTATAAATAACATAATAAAATTTTCAGAATCAACCATCAGTAAAAATCCTGAAGCTGACATTAAAATTAAAATTAAAGCTTCAGTTGTTTTGTTATCTATTTGAGAAGATGTTTTCCAAAAAGAATTAAAAGTAAACAACAAAACTAAAACTATTAACACATTACCTACTAGAGCAAATTCGTCTAAGAGAATCTTTTCAGAAAAATAAGAAGAGACTCCATCAGAGAGAAATAAGCCAAATTTTAGAAATACAGCAAACACGGTAGACAAAATTCCAAATAAAGTAACGTATTTTTTTACAAATGTAGGTGTGGAAATAGTAATTGTTACAAAAAGAAGTATCAGAGCTGTTGCAAGAAGAGTTAATGTTGGGCCAATAACAACAAAGTTGAATCCTAAAATATCAGAAATTCCTGTCATTTTGTACTCCTGAATAATGATATTGTTTCACTTAAATTTCCTGCTTCTTGAATAACAAAGCTCTCAATATAACTTGGAAAAATCCCTATAAATAACATTAGTAAAACCAAAGGGAAAATAGATACCGTTTCTCTTAAATTCAAGTCTTGTAAATTTTTATTTTCTTCGTTTGATAAAGGTCCTGTAAATACTCTTTGATATGCCCACAGCATATAAATAGCAGCTAAGACAACGCCAAAAGCAGCTATTGAAGTTAACACTTTATAAGAATTGTAGCTTCCCATCAAAATCATAAACTCTCCTACGAAACCATTCAATCCTGGTAGACCTATCGATGCAAAAGATGTGAAGAGAAAGATTGCAGCATATCTAGGCATTGTTATCTTAACTCCACCAAAAGAGCTTATATTTCTTGTATGTCTTCTTTCGTATATAAACCCAACCAACATAAATAACGCACCAGCAGTTATTCCATGATTGATCATTTGAATAATAGCTCCCTCTATACTTAAAAACTCTCCAGCTGATATACCAAGCATTACATATCCCATATGACTAATTGAGGAATATGCAATGAGTTTTTTGATATCTATTTGAGCTATCGCAACTACAGCACCATATATAATTCCAATTACAGACAACACTGCGACTAAATTTTTATATTCAAGGAAACCTTCTGTAAAGAAAGGTATCGAAACTCTAAGAATCCCATAGGCCCCTACTTTTAATAGAATACCTGCTAATAAAATACTTCCTGCAGTTGGAGCTTCAACGTGTGCATCCGGTAGCCATGTGTGTAGCGGAAAAATAGGAACTTTAATAAGAAAGCCAAAAGTAAATAGTAGAAATAAAGTCTTAGATTGTGAAGCACTTATTTGAAGAGTAGAAAGTGTTTCAAAATCAACTGCTAATCTTGCATTAACTCCATAGCTAATGACAGCTGTGTAAACGGTACCTATAAAGATAAATATTGAACCAAAGACTGTATATAAAATAAATTTAATTGTTGCATATCTTCTATTATCACCACCCCAAATTCCCATTAAAAAATACATAGGTATCAAAAGTGCTTCAAAGAAAATAAATAACGAAATTAAATCTCCGCTAATAAATACTCCATTAATTGCAAAATGTAAAGTCAGAATAGATCCAATAAAACCCTTGCTCTCACTATGTTCTTTGCCAATAGACAATAAAGAAAGTAGCACAAGCAAAGAGCTTAATAATAAAAGCAAAGTTGACATTCCGGATATGCCAAGGTTTATTTCTAATCCATAGACTTGAATCCACTCAAACTTTAGCAGAATTTGGAAGTCTGATTTTGAATAATCACTAAACAGGATGTACATAGATTGTGTAAACGTTATTAAGGAAAATACAATTCCAATTGGTCTAAAAAGCTCTTTTCTAGTATTTGGAATAGAAAATATTAGAAAAGCACTAAAAAGGGGTACCAATAAAAGAGCAAGTATAATTCCAGTCACTGTGCCACCAAGGGTGTAAAGATGAAAAGCGATATTAACAATACTAAAAATAAGCCGAAATAAACAACATAATTTCTAACTAACCCTGTTTGCGTTGCTGAGGTAATTCTTGAAGTTTTTCCAAATGCACTAGAAATAAAATTAACAGATCCATCTATTATCAATCCATCAACAATAACAGCTACTTTTCTTGAAACGTTTTTCATCCCAGATACAAAAAATACATTTCCAAATTTATTCAAATATAGGACATTGCTTGAAAGATCTTTTACAAGGTTAATTGGGGACTCAAGTTTAAATTTTTCTAAGTTAATCCTTTTATGTAATTCAAATCCAAATATAAGAAAAGCAATAATTAGTCCTGTAAATCCTGCTCCTATAGAGATAACAGCTAATACAACTAGTGCTATGCCCTCAGGAAGATGAGTTACTTCAACATTCTCAAGTGTTTCATGAAGAACTTTTTCTAAACCATGAAAGAAGGGTGTATTAATAAAGCCAATAAAAATTGAGAATATTCCTAAAAGAATTAATGGCCTTGTCATAGCTTTTGGTGCCTCTTGAACTTCTGAGTGATCTATTCCATTATCCTTTTCAAAAATTAATAACCAGTGCCTACCCATATAAAAAGCTGTAAGTAAAGCTGCACCAAGTGTCAAAGACCAAAATAAATAATACATTATAGAAAACACCAATTCGTTTTGCATACCTGCCTTAGCAAACACTGATGCAAGTATTTCGTCTTTTGACCAAAAACCAGCCAAGGGAGGAATTCCAGAAATAGCTAAAGTCCCGATTCCCATCATTCCAGCAGTAATAGGCATTCTTTTTCTTAATCCACCCATTTTTCTCATATCTTGTTCATGATGCATTGAATGAATTACTGCACCAGCCCCGAGAAATAGGAGTGCTTTAAAAAAGGCATGTGTAACTAAGTGAAAAATTGCTGCAACGTATGCACCTGCTCCTATTGCGATAAACATAAAACCAAGTTGTGAAATAGTTGAGTAGGCTAATACTTTCTTGATATCATATTGATTCATCGCTGAAAATGCTGCTATTAATGCAGTGAGTAAACCAAAAGAAATTATTACAATGCTCACAGTTACAGAATGTTGAAGCATAGGAGAGATTCGTACAAGCATAAAAACTCCAGCTGTGACCATTGTCGCTGCGTGGATTAAAGCACTTGCTGGGGTGGGTCCTTCCATAGCATCAGGTAACCAACTAAATAAGGGAAATTGAGCAGACTTTCCAAAAGCTCCTAGAAGTAAAAATAAAGAAATAGTTGTAATGGTATTCTCACTTATATTGGTTGAACTCTGCATGACTGTATGAAAATCAAAAGTATTGAATGTATTTAAAATAATCATCAATCCAATCAAAAATCCAAAATCTCCAATTCTGTTAATAACAAATGCTTTATTGCCTGCTTTAGCAGCAGCTGGTTTTTGGGACCAAAATGATATTAATAAGTAAGAACTTAGCCCAACTAATTCCCATCCAAAAAACATAACTAAAAAGTTTGATGACATAACTAAAAGCAACATGGAAAAGACAAAGAAGTTAAAATACACAAAATAATTACTGTGTTTTTCATCTTCCTCCATATATGAAGTTGAAAAAAGTTGAATTACAAATGAAAGACCCGTTACTAAAAGCAACATGACACCCGATAAGCCATCAAGAGTGAACCCTATTGTAATATCTGGTGTTCTAGTCCATTGGTAAAGAGTTATGCTTATAGGTTTAAATTTATCTAGTGCAAAGGTAACAAAAGCAAAAAACGAAATCGCAAATGACAAAAGTGCGCTATTTAATGTAAAAAAGTTGGTAACTAACTCATTAAATATTCTTCTATTTAAAAATAAAAAAATAGCAGTTAGAAGTGGAAGAAATATTGGAAGTATAAATAAAAAATCCAAAACTATCCTCTTGATACATTTAATACGTCGACGGAGGCTGAGGATTGTTTTCTAAATATTGAAACAATTATTGCTAAGCCGACCACAACTTCAGCAGCTGCTACAACTAAAACAAAAAATACTGCAATTTGTCCATCTATCTGACCAAAGTGCTTGGATGCAGCAATAAAAGTTAGATTTACAGCATTTAACATTAATTCAATGCACATAAACATTATTAATGCATTTTTTCGAATCATCATGCCAAAAAATCCAATAGAAAAAAGAATTGCAGCTAGTGTTAAGTACCAATCTGTAGTGACCTCAAGCATCTTTATTCCTTATTTTTGAATCATATGCTAAAGCTATTGCAGCAGCGGTAGCTACAATCAACAAGATAGATATAATCTCGAAAGGGAATATCCAAGTAGTAAAGAGTGTTCCTGCAATTAACTGTGGTGTTCCCTCAACAACATATTCAACTGCTGGAAACCAGAGGTTCCAACTAAATTCTGAATTTACCGCTACATAAGCCAATAGAGACATCAAAATTAAGAAAACTCCACTTACCAGAAAGGTTTGACCTTTAATTGAATCTGAAGTTTGTTCTTTTTTGTCCACACCTATCATCATTATCACAAAAAGAAATAATGTCATGACTGCACCTGCGTAAACTAGCATCTGCACCATTGCTACAAATGTTGCATTTAAAGTTATATAAATTATTGCAAGAGAAACTAATGTCATGACTAAGCCCATGGCATTATGAACAGGATTTTTTGCAAAGACTACTATGAGTGCTCCGATAATCAATAAAGAAGCAGGGAGGAAAAAAATTAAGAGTTCAAACAATTACTCTTCCTCCAGGGCTTGACCTTTTTCTGGATCTTTTTTCCCAACACCTAGTGAGCCAGACCAATTAACAATATTCTCAAAATTGGGATTTCCATTTGGAGAAGTTGCTCTCATCCAGCCATCAGATGTCTGTAGATCTGCAATATTTGTGAGTTTTGTCTGCTCCTCATGTGTGTTAGGTGTACCATCATCGTTTACAACTAAAACAGACTTATCAAAAATTGCTTCAGACCTATTAGCTACACTCATTTCAAATAATGAGGTCATTGTTATTGCTTCTGTTGGACATGCTTCTACACAAAGTGCACAATAAATACATCTAAGCATGTTGATTTCATATATAAAACCGTATCTTTCGCCAGGACTTACTGGGTTGTCTTCTGGGTTGTCTTCACCTCTAACATAAATACATTGGGCAGGACAAACCCCAGCACAAAGTTCACAACCAATACATTTCTCCATTCCGTCTTCATATTTATTTAAAACATGTCGACCATGAAATCTTTGTGGCTTTTCTCTAAATTCTTTTGGATACTTATCTGTTACAGATTTTCTAAAAAGTTCTTTGAAAGTAACTTTTAAACCTTTAAATAAACCAAAACTTTCACTCATAATTTAACTCCAAGGTAATCCAAACTCTCTCAAGCCAAGAACAACTGCGGATAAAATCAACCAAACTAAAGATGCGGGAATTAATCTTTTCCATCCTAATTCCATTAGTTGATCATATCTAAGTCTTGGAAGGGTAGCTCTTATCCATACAAAAATAAAAAGGAGGCTGAAAGTTTTTACACCTAGCCATATTATTGGCATTATGGAAGACAAAAATGGAGGTAGGAAATTATCAAATGTAGGTCCTAGCCATCCACCTAAGAAAAATGTTGCTGTTATTGCACACATGTTAAACATATTTATATATTCAGCTAAAAAAAACATCGCAAATCTAAATCCAGAATATTCAGTATGAAATCCTCCGACTAACTCTTGTTCAGCTTCAACTAAATCGAATGGTGCTCTATTTACTTCTGCTACAGCAGCAATAAAAAATATTCCGAAAGCTACAAACTGTGGAAATACATTCCACTTTGGAATGAAGGAAACAATTGAATTTAAAATTGGTATAGAACTAGATAAATTTCCTGCCTGACTATCAACAATATCAACTAGCGACAGTGAGCCTGAATATAAAATTACTGGAACTAAGGCTAACCCCATAGCTGCTTCATAAGAAATCATTTGTGCGGAAGCTCTTACTCCCCCAAGTAAAGGATATTTTGAACCTGAAGACCAACCTGCTAGCACAACACTGTAGACTGCAATTGAAGAAAGAGCTAGAAAATATAAAACACCAACATTTAGATCTGCTCCAACAAACTCAACTATATAATTTTCTCCACCAAACTCAATATTTAAATTTGGGCCAAGTGGAATAATCATAAAAATTAAGAAAGATGGTACTAGAGCAACTATTGGTGCAAGAAGATACATTGCCCTATCAGCTTTAAGCGGTAATATTTGTTCTTTAAGCATGAGTTTGATAGCATCTGCCACAGTTTGTAATATTCCAAAAGGCCCAGCTCTATCTGGTCCCACACGAGATTGCATCCCTGCTACTAGTTTTCTTTCAAACCATATCAAGAGTATTGTATTTGTTAAAAGCACTCCAAGAACTATATTTGCTTTTATTAGTGCAATAATTAATTCAGTTGACATTTAGTACTTCCATAGAGTGACTAGGCAATATTTGAATATTTTTTGAAAAATCTAATTTGTTAATATTTCTTCTATTCTTAGGAAAAAATATCAAACCGTCAGGCAAGCTTGGGTTAATTTTACAGCTAACAGTAATTTCGATATTTTCTTGAACCAAAATACACTTTCCTGAATTCAACTTAAACTTTTCAAAAGTTGTTTCGTTTCCTTCAATAAATTGTGAGGAGCCAAGTAGAGAAATGCTCTTTGAATGTCTTTCGGTTACCTTATCTCCATAAAGCTTTTTACCAACAAAAAAAGTGTCTGAAAACTCAATACTTTCATCAGTTGTAATGATTTTTGGTATTGAGGTATTGATTATTCCATCAAGATTTCTTGGTTTATCTAAGTTATCAAACGTTGGCTTAGTATCTAAATCAAAACTATCGAAAGATTTATTATTTAAGTCTGTCAAGCTTTCAGACATTCCTTCAAATTTACAAAAGTTAGATAAACCAGAAATAAATTCCCAATCGCTTAACGCTTGTCCCGGAGAAGGAATTAATTTATCAATTCTTGAGGTTCTGAATTCTATATTTGTAAAAGTCCCTTCTTTTTCACCAAGAGTTGAACTTGTTGGAACAATATAATCTGCAAGCTCAGAAGTTTCATGCATAAACAAATCAAGTGCTACAACCGTAGGTATTTCATTAATAATATTTTTGATATTTGATGAGAATATTGATTTCCCTACTGGGTCAGCACCTACAACAAAAAGTAAGTCTGTAGTTTCTTTTGAAATCTCAGACGAAAATTCTCTATTTCCTTTTACACTCCCAAGTGTCTGGAAGGCCCCAAAACTATTACCTCCATTAAATGCATTTAACAATCTTAAATTGCTATTGTCTTTGAGATATGTGAATAATTTCTCTATGCTTTTATCTGACTGACTAGGGCTAGCCTTTCCTAATATTGCTGTTACATTTTTGTCTTTGATGTGTTCCTTAATCTCTTTAAGCTTTGATATATCCTTTACTATCTCAAAATTATTTGATACGGTTTCGCCACTGTAGTAAACATCTGAAATGTCAGCAAGTGTTGAATTAGTATGTCCAAAAACAACTAACTTAACTCCATTTTTTACTGCTTGCCTTACTCTTAGATATAAAATTGGCAGCGTTTCCTTAAGGTCTTCAGCCCAAATTATTATGGCATCAGATTTATTAAGATCTTCAATTTTTGCATTTTCAATATTTTCATCAAAAAATCCTTTAAATAAGAGATCTTCATTTAGATATATTGAATTGTCATTATTCCCTAATTGATTAGAAAACTCATTAAAGGAAGTAAATTCTTCATTAGTTAAATTACTACCAAGAAGAAAAGTAATCTTATTACTCCTATCTTCTATTATTTTACTTAAGTCACCATAAACATCTTGTAAGGTAGTCTCTTCACGATCACTCTCAGTCTTTTTGAGAGGTGCTTTAATTCTTTGATCAGAATTCAAATATTCAAAATTATATCTACCTCTATCACACAACCACCCTTGGTTTGTGTGCTCATTATCCACACCTAAGATTCGTAACATTTTATTTTGTGAAGAATTTAATTCAATTGAACACCCCATTGAACACCCATTACAAGTTGATCTGGTTGATTTTAAATCCCAAGGTCTAGCTTTGAATCTGTATGAAGTAGAGGTTAAAGCTCCTACTGGACAAATTTGGACTGTATTACCGGAAAAATAAGATTTAAAAGGTTCATTGGGAAATGTGTTTACTTCAGTTTTATTGCCTCTTTGAATAAACTCAATTAATGGATCACCTGAGATTTCATCAGAAAAACGAGTACAACGTGCACATAAAATACACCTTTCTCGATCTAAAAGAATTATTTCAGAAATAGGTATTGGTTTTTCAAAATGTCGTTTTTCCTCAACAAATCTACTCTCACCAGGGCCATATGCCATTGTCTGATCTTGAAGCGGGCATTCTCCAGCTTTATCACAAATAGGACAATCTAAAGGATGGTTTATTAGTAAAAATTCTAAAACACCTTCTTGCGCTTTTTTCACTATTTCAGATTCTGTATCAACTACCATTTCATCAGAAACTTCTGTAGTGCAAGAAGGAACAAGCATCTTTCCTCTAGGAGTATCTACTTCAACAAGACACATCCTACACATTCCTACTGGATCAAGTCTTTTGTGCCAACAAAATCTTGGTATATGAATTCCAGAATCTTCACAAGCTTCAATTAAAAGCTTGTTTGGCTCAGATTCAATCTGTAAACCATTTACATTTATTTTTACATTATCACTCATAAGAGAACTTTCGTTGGAATCATAGATTCAACTTCTTCCCTGAAATCTTTCATCAATGATGTTATGGGTGAAACTGCAGAGGGACCCAAAGGACAAATCGTTGTCATTTTTGGTGGCCATGATAGTCCTGGAGAAATATTGTCACAAATATCTAGCAATAACTCAAGATCGGAAGTTCGACCTCGACCGGAAGCTACTCTATCTAAAATCATTTCTAACCAGGTAGTTCCTTCTCTACAGGGAGTACACTGTCCACAAGATTCATGAGCAAAGAAACTGACAATACTTTTTGCTGCATTTACTAGATTTGTATCTTCATCCATCATGACAACAGCACCGGAACCAAGCATTGAATTGTTATTAGCTACATCATCAATAGTCATTTTTATATTAAGCTGGTCTCCCCTAAACCATGGTGCTGAAGCTCCACCAGGTATATATGCTTTTACTTTTTTATTGCTTCGAATACCTCCACCTAAAGTCTCAACAAAATCCCCAAATGTGCTTCCCATTTCAATTTCATAATTTCCGGGTAAGTTAACATGTCCAGATAAACTAAAAATCCTTGTACCAGTCGAGCCTTCTACTCCTAATTTGTTATACTCCTCACCAGTATTTTCAACTATCCAAGGAACAGAAGAAATTGTTTCAACATTATTTACAAGTGTTGGTTTCATATATAAACCTTTAACTGCTGGAAAGTAGGGAGGTTTTAATCTTGGCTCACCCCTTCTTCCTTCAAGGGAATTTAATAAAGCAGTTTCCTCTCCACATATATAAGCACCGGCCCCTAGGTGGACAACTAAATCTAAATCCATCTCAGAACCAAATATATTTTTTCCAAGATAGCCATTATGGTAAGCCTGTTCAACAGCGCTTTGAACCCGTCTTGCTGGCTTAGCGTATTCTCCTCTTATATATATAAAAGCATTTTTGATATTTGCTGCAAAACACGTGATAATAATTCCTTCAATTAACTGATGAGGGTCTCTTTCTAACAAGATTCTATCTTTAAATGTTCCTGGTTCAGATTCATCTGCATTAATTACTAGGTACCGTTCTTCATTTTCTGCTAAAAATCCCCATTTAACTCCAGTAGGAAATCCTGCACCACCTCTTCCTCTAATGTTTGAGGCTTTGATTTCTTCTAAGACTTTCTCTGGAGAGCTTCCAAGTAAAGTTTTTTTAGCAGTAGAGTACCCATTACTCTTTTCGTAAGATTCAATAAAGTGACTATCCTCTGGATTTTCTCTCATATGTTTTGTTAGAAGAATTGTTTCTTTCACTTTTTATCCTTTGTGGTATTTAAAGTTTGAAAACCTGGAACTGAACCTGTTGTTCCTGAATTGTCCGCAATTGCCCAATCAAATGATTTCGTACCACCAAATTGATTTTGTAGTTCATCTGCTACAACTAAATCTGGTGTTTCATTTTTTAACCATTCGCACAAATTTAATGTATTTTCTGTAGATAGTCCTTCTACTGTTTCATAATTTACTTGTATTGCTGGGGCTCCACCACAAGCTCCAATACACTCTACTGCTTCGAAGGTAAATAAACCTTCTTCATCTGTTTCATTGTTATTAAGACCAGTAAAGTCTTTAACAATATCAATAATTGAATTTGAGTTATTAATTTCACATGAGATAGATTTACAAACACTTAATAAATATTTTCCTGTTGGCTCTTGTTTGTACATTGAGTAGAAGGTCGAAACTGACTTAACTTGTACTTCTGTAATGCCAACTAATTCGCTGATTACAGATACTGAATCATCAGAAATGTAACCGTCTTTACTCTGTGCTAAATGCAAGAGTGGGCCTAAAGCTGATCTCTTTTGTGGGTATAGTTTAACTATTTTTTTAGCCTGCTTAATTAGTTTCTCATCCCAGCTCATCTATCCACATCTCCAATAACTGGGTCTAAAGATGCAATTGCAGCAACTGCATCTGCTATCGGACTATCTGTCATAATTACAGGTAATGCTTGTAAATTGCAAAATGATGGTCCTCTTACGTGCATTCTGTATGGCTTGGAAGAACCATCTGATACAATATAACACCCTAACTCTCCCCTTGGAGATTCTATTGCTACATAAGCATCACCCTCGGGTACTTTGAAACCTTCTGTATAAATTTTAAAATGATGAATTAGTGCCTCCATAGATTCATCTAATCTTTTTCTTGGTGGCGGTGTAATTTTTTTGTCTTGAACTTTATATGGTCCTTTTGGCATTTTTTCCATTGCCTGTTCAACAATTTTTAAACTCTCAAAAATTTCTAAAACCTTTACTCTCCATCTTGCAAAAACGTCTCCTTCATTTAAAACTGGAATTTCAAAATCATAATTTTCGATACCAGAGTAAGGTTGAGATTTTCTTAAATCCCATTCATAACCAGAAGCTCTTAAACCTGGACCTGTAACACCATAAGCAAAACACTCTTCTGTCGTGAGTATTCCTACATTTTGCAATCTACCTTTCCATATTGGGTTATCCAATAACATGTCATCATAATCTTGAAGCTTTTCTGGAATAATTTTTAATATTTCTTTTACATCTTTTTGCCATCCATCTGGTAAATCTGCTGCAACACCTCCAGGTCTTATGTAATTGTGGTTCATTCTTAATCCAGTTGTTTTTTCAAAAAAGTTCAAAATTAGCTCTCGTTCTCGAAAACCAAATATCATCATTGATAGAGCACCAATATCCATCCCCCCAGTTGCTAAAGCGACCAAGTGGGAAGAAATTCGATTTAACTCAGTCATTAAAACTCTTATTGTTTTTGCTCTTTCAGGAACCTCTATTCCAATTAATTTTTCAGTAGTAAGTGAAAAAACTAGCTCATTAAAAAGAGGAGATAAGTAATCCATCCTTGTTGTGTTTGTAGGTCCTTGAAAATAGTTAAGCTCTTCACCTGTTTTTTCCATTCCGGTGTGAAGGTATCCAATTATTGGCTTTACCCGTCTTACTACCTCTCCCTCAAGCTCTGCTTGAAGTCTAAGAACACCGTGAGTTGAAGGATGTTGAGGACCCATATTTACAATCATTCTCTCATCATCAGAGGTATCTTCATCAATAACGAAATCGTCAACAACGTCCGATCCCATTTGAATTTTAACTTGCTTGTCACTTTCGTCCTCAAGCATTTTTTGAGAACCTTCGTCTGTTGAGGAGATGTTCCAGCCACCTTCTTCAGAATTAGTAGCCCAAAAATCTAAAATATTTTTGAATTTATCAAATCCAGTTTTTTTTGTATCTTTGCTCTTCAATTAATCAACCTTTGGTGCATTCTTAAACTGAACAGGAATTCTTCCCGAGCCATAATTTTTTCTTAAAGGATATCCTTGCCAATCGTCAGGCATTAAAATTCTTGTTAAATCTGGATGGTCTGAAAAAATAATACCAAACATATCGTATGCTTCTCTCTCGTAAAAATTTGCACTCGGATAAATATCTGTAATAGATGGAATTGTTAAATCTTCATCATTAACAAAAACTTTAATAGTCTTTCTTTCATTATGGATTGTGGATAAAAGCTGAACTATGATTTCAAATCTTGGTTCTTTTTTTCTAAACCAATCTACTGCAGTAAGGTCTACCATCATTTCAAATCCTTCAGTCTTGAATGACTCGACTAATTTTTTGTAATCATCTAAATTTGTTTCTATTATCTCAGGATTCATCTATTTATTTCACCATCCATTATCTTGTCATGAAGTGTTAATATTCCATGCATTAATGATTGTGGTCCTGGTGGACATCCTGGTACATAAATATCAACAGGTACTATGTGATCAACGCCTTGAACTAGGGCGTAATTATTAAACATCCCACCAGTAGAAGAGCAGGCTCCCATTGCAATAACCCATTTGGGATCTGCCATTTGATCGTAAACTTGCCTTAATACTGGAGCCATCTTTTGAGATACTCTACCGGCAACAATCATTAAATCTGCTTGTCTGGGTGATGCTCTAAATACTTCCATGCCATATCTAGCTAGATCATATTTAGCACTACCAGCTGCCATCATCTCAATCGCACAGCATGCTAGCCCAAATGTTACAGGCCACATTGATTGAGTTCTTGACCACCTTACAGCTTTGTCAATAGTGGTAGTGAAAATATTATCTGGGGTATACATTATGCCACCTCTTTTTGAAGCTCTTGTTTAAAGTAACGTTCACGTCTTGGAATGTTCCAATCAAGCACGCCTTTTTTCCAGACATAATATAAAGTTTCTAATACAAAAAATGTAAATATTGAAATTGCTGCTATAC
>CABYTP010000003.1 GCA_902521955.1 uncultured Candidatus Actinomarina sp.
TAATAGGAATTTATTATTTGTTTAACTATCTAAAGGTTGATAAAACACTCAATTTGGCCTGCTTAAGTTTTCTTTCAATCTTTCCGCCAATATTAGGTGCAAGATTAATTTTAAAACCAGAAATTTTAGTTGTTGCATTTTTACCTTGGTTAATTCTTTTTTATTACAAATTTTTCGAAACTAATAAACTAATTTTCTTAGTATTCAGTTCACCTTTGATACTGTCTTTAATTGTTTTAAAATCTAGTATCACTTTTATGATTGGTCTTTGTCTCTTAACTTTATTCGGAAAACAGATATTCACTAAAAAATTTTTAACATTCAATATATTTTTGGTTCCACTGTTAATTCTCTTAATTAATGAAAATTTTAATGTAAATGGAAACTATCTTTGGGAACATGTCATTAACGAAAGTTATTTAAACAGTGCTAGTTTGAGTTATGTATTTACTTTTAGTTTCAGTGAGATTTACAACAATCCTTTTCGAAATAATTTGAGTAGTTCTATGTCATCAATTATTTTTGCAGACACATTTAATGATTATTGGCAAAGATACTGGTATCACAAAGATGGTTGGTCAGGAAATAATTTCCCAGGTAATTTGTTACATATAAGAATTTCCATTTTGCTTTCAATGTCTTTTTACTTTTTAACAACTTATTTTCTTATAAATGAAAGAGATAAAAAAATGAGGGTTATTGGAATATTGGGCTATGTAGGAATTTTTGCTTTAATAATAAATGCTCTTAACTTGTTTCCAATGTTTACACAAAATTTTAATCCTTCAAAAGGTGATCCAATGAAAACACATTTATTTAGTTTTTTAATTATTTTTACTTTTTATTACCTCTTAACAAAATTTAAAGCACTTAAAAACTTGAACATTTATTTAATAATATTTATTTTGTTTAATGCGTATATTGTTACGATCATTAATCCAGTTGAAATTGATAAATATAAAGAAACTTATTATTTAAATAAATTACACGTTGCTACCCCCTGTTTACTTAACAATTATGTAAACAACTATATCAATTTTAGTGATAATTGGTGTACTGAAGATGAGGTAGCGAAATCAATTTGCAAGGGGTCATTTGATGAAAGTTTTTTGCCTTCTGAAAAAGATGGATATCTTATATATGAAAATGATCCATTATTTAAAGATCGAAGTTTAACTAATGGAGTGAGCACAATAACAGTAGGAAACTTTTACGAGTGTGCCAATTATGTAAATGGGGGTTACTACATTTTAAGTTCTAATATTTTCTTAAATAGTTATGTTAATGAACAAAGCCTTTTTTTAAATAAGTTGCTATTGTTGCTCAGCTTTTTTTCAATTTTTATCAATTTTGCAATGAATAGTTTCAAAAAAGAATTTGATTGATTAATTAAATGAGTATGACCCAGTTTTATATTCACTGGGATGATGTCTCTGAAAACACCAATGTTCAATTGGTGGCCAGAGGCAGAATCGAACTGCCGACCCCTTGTTTTTCAGACAAGTGCTCTACCGACTGAGCTATCTGGCCTTATGGCGGGGACGACGGGATTCGAACCCGCGACCTCCTGCGTGACAGGCAGGCGTGAACTCCAGACTTCACCACGCCCCCAACTCTTTAATAAAGAATACTACATAAACTGTATTAAAAAAATTATTTGTGGGTCGGGTGGGAATCGAACCCACGACCTTGAGCTTAAAAGGCTCCTGCTCTACCGATTGAGCTACCGACCCAAAAAAGTTTACTTGAAAATATTACACGAAAATAAAAGTAACTTTGATGAGATTTTTGAAATTACTCTCCTGTCATCCCAATAATTTCATTAAACGTTTTTAATAAAATTTTAAAATCTAAAGTAACTGACCAATTTTCTATGTATTCAATATCTTTTTTTACCCATCTGTCAAAGCTATTGTCTTGTCTCAGGGTAACTTGCCATAACCCAGTAATCCCAGGCTTTACGGATATCCTTTTTAAATGCTTTAGCTCATATTGCTTTACCTCACTAATAATTGGTGGTCTTGGGCCAACAAATGACATCTCATTTTTTAATACATTGATAATTTGTGGTAGCTCATCCAAGCTTGATTTCCTTAAAAAAGATCCGAGTTTTGTTATTCTTGGATCTTTGGTTGCCTTGAAGACTATCTTGCTTTTTTTATTTAACTTTTTTAATTCATCTTCACCTATGACATTATTATTCATTGATCTAAATTTAATAATTCTAAAATACCTACCATTTAATCCCACCCTGTCTTGAGTGTAAAAAATTGGTCTACCTTGAAATATCAGTATCACTAAAGACAGAGGAGCCATTATAAAAAGAAAGAATGGGAGTACCAATGTAAGTAGAAAAACATCTTCAAAGTTTTTTAAAACTGTACTTAAACTTGTTGATTTGTGTACTAATTTGTATTTATCATTTATAATTTCATAAATATTAATTCCAAAATAATTGGAAATTTCAACAATTTCATGAAAACTTAAGTCTTCGGATTCACTCTGGTTAAAAATTAAACCTCTTAAGTTTGAACTTTTTAATAATTCCGTAAGGGTGTCAAGTAAATTAGAGGGGAAGTCTTTATAGTCACAATATATAAAATTGCTATTTTTACTACACAAATCTTTATCGAAAGAAATATAAATATCATCCATGTTTTTGTCAAAAGTTCGAATAATGAGCATTGCAACTATAAAAAATATTATCGTCTGAATTAAATAGAATGACCTACTCAAATCCGTAAATTTTATTAACCACAAAACAAACACAAATAATAATTGCTGGGTAGTAAAGGTTAGAAGGTATAAAAAGACCTGAGACTCAGACACAATTAAAAATGATATGAAATAGTAAATCAGAGAAGTTGATAAGTTCAAAATTATGAGCAGACTAAGTTCATTAAGATTTAAATCAATAAAATTCGTAGCAAAAGTTCCATTTCTAAAATATGTAATAGAGTATGAACTTATAAAACTGAAATTAAATAAAAGTAAATACCAAAAAAAGCTTTTTACACGATTCATTTAATACAACTTTATTATGATGTCTCTAGCTATTCAAAGGATAAAAAATAAATTATTATGATTATATGTCTATTTACTGTCTGAATATTTCTGTATCCACAAACTCTAAGGAAGATATCATTGATGACATCTACAACAAAAAAGGCATTGCGATTGCCGGCTGCAATGTAAACACAGCTGTAAGGTCTTATTTTGATAGAGATCTAAACACAATTATTAATTCACATGACTATAGAATCCCAGACGGGTATCCATTAACTTGGCCTATAAATATAAGTTCACAAAAAAATTTTTCAAGACTTGCAGGTGCTGATATTTTTGACTCATTAGTTGAAAAAGATAAAACGCTAAAACATTTTTTTATTGGTGGAACTGAAGAAGTCCTAGAGAAAATGAATAAGAATATTAAAGAAATGAATGATGATTTTCAAGTATGTGGTCTTTTTTCTCCACCTTTTTCACCTATTGATGATTGGGATATAGATAAAATTGCAGAGAAAATTTTAGAAAGTAAATCAGATATGTTGTGGGTAGGACTTGGTTTTCCAAAACAAGAAATTTTTATGCAAAAAATAAAACCATTAGTACCCGGTGTTTCAATGTATGGTGCTGGTGCAATATTTCAATGGACAGCTGGTGAAATTAAAAGAGCGCCTAAGGCTTGGCAATCATCGGGGTTTGAATGGTTGTGGAGACTACTTCAAGACCCAAAGAGGCTGTGGAAGAGGTATTTTTTAGACAATGCTTTATTTATTCTATTATTTTTGTATCAATTAATCAGAAATCCTAAATTTGATCGTCCGTTAAAGAATTGATGTGAAGAATATACGCTTTGTTTTGCACACTGGGTATTAAGATATACACATGATTGCAGGAATCAAAGATATTGAATCTGAAATATCAGACGTACTTAATGAGTTTGGGATTAAGGATAATGTTGAAATAAGATATTCGAATATTGAGAATACTGATATACAATGTAACAACCTTGTAAGGTATTCGAACAATCCTGATATAAATGATATTAAAGATAAATTAGGGAAATCTTTATTAGTTCATCCTTTTATCGAAAGTGTTGAAATTGCTCAAAATGGATTTATTAATTTAAATTTTTCTAATGAATATTTAAAGATATTTGCAAAAAATCATAATTCAAGAATTATTTCTTCAAAAAAAGAAGCGATACTTTTTGATTATGGGGGGCCTAATATTGGTAAAGATCTACATGTTGGACACATTAGAACGCTAAATATTGGTAGGTCTTTATATAATATCTTCAAAATAGCAGGACATGATGTTGTATCTGATATTCATTTAGGCGACTGGGGAATGCCAATAGGATTAATTCTAGCTTATATTGAAAAAGAGAGTATAGATATAAATTCACTTACCTATCTTGACCTCGAAATAATATACCCCAAAGCAAGTGAGCTTTCTGCAGGTAACAAAGATTTTTATAAAGAAGCTCAAGAAATATCAAAAAAATTAAATTCTAAAAATGAAGAATTTTTATCAAAATGGAAAATAATTTACAATCTTGCAATACCAAATATTAAAAACTTATTACAGAATTTAAATTATGAATTTGATTTATGGAGGGGTGAAAGCGATGTTGTAGAAGAAGTCAAAAGAGTGGTTGCTGACGCAAAAGAAAAAAACCTTGTCGTAGAAGATGATGGTGCGTTGATTTCAACAGAAAAAGTAGATCCGCCAATATTAATTACTAAATCAGATGGTTCTTATTTGTACTTAACAACTGACCTTGGAACCGTTGTTCACAGAGAAAAAAGTCAAATATATGATAAATATATTTATGTAGTTGATTCAAGACAAAAAAACCACTTTGAACAAGTTTTTAAAACAGTAAAACACTTCAACCTCTCTTCAAGCAGTTTTGTTCATGTTGGGTTTGGAACCGTAAATGGACCCGATAAAAAACCATTTAAAACTCGTGATGGTAATGTTTATAAGTTAAGTAAGTTGCATGAAGATATTAAAGAAAAATTAAAAAAATATAATGAAAATGAAGAAGTTTTAAATATCCTAACTAATACAGTTTTAACATTTTCAGATTTACTACCTAATAGAAATCAAAATTATGAATTCGACTTAGAAAAATTTACTGACATAAATGGAAAAACAGGAGTTTATATTCAGTATGCCCAAGTAAGGGCCAGGAAGCTATTAGAGTCAAATACTGAAATAATTAATGCTGATGTAGATAATGAATATAATCCTGATGAAAGAAAGCTATTGGTGCTTTTGAGTAAATTTGATTACTTCTACAATCAAAGTTTAGATAACTATCAACCCCATCACTTAGCTGAATATCTTTATAGCTTGTGTCAGACTTTTAACTCCTTTTATGCAAATAATAAAATCTTTTCAGATGACGTACCTGATAATCTGAAGTTAAAAAGGATTGAAATAGTTGATAATTTCTATACTCTTACGGGCTTAATATTTAACTGCTTAGGAATTGAACTTGTTGATTCAATGTAGTTATATAAACAATTGAGAAGACAGAATCCAGATTAGTAACACCAAACTAAATGAGTAATTCTTTACGAGAGCTAATTTAGATCCAAAATTTTGCAAAATAAATAACACAATGGGTATTGTAATAAATCCTGAGAAAGAAACAGCTCTAGTGATTGCTTTAAGTTCTATAAAGATAGAGTTGTCAGATGGAATAAATAATTGTGTAGAAATTAACAGAAAAGCAGAAAAGAATATAACTATAAATATATTCACTACTAAGTCACTAAAATTAGAATTTTTCAATACCGGATAATTTAAAAATTCAATAGGAAAAAATAATATGAACAAAGCCATAAAAAATATTATCAGAGACCAAAACATCGCTTGACCAGACCAAGTAGTTAGAGTATTTTCATCATTTGTAGTTTGAAGCATGAGATATATTGAAAACCCCATAAGCAAGCTCCCTAGTGTGTACATATATAAACTGACCACTGATGAAATGATATTATTTGAAATTTTTGAAATAATGTTGTTTGTTTTTACAATATTCATACAACAATATATTAATAGTTTTTATATTAAAATAAGATTAAGAATATGGATTTAATAGATACACCTAACCCAAATGCAAAGAAAGTGGTAATTGATTTATCTGCTCCCGAGGATAAAGAACTTGGCAACAAATTATCGAGTGAAGTAAATGGAATTCATGGAGTATCTTCAGTTTTTCTTGGCCCTGGATTTGTAACTATTATAAAAGAAGAAAACACAGAGTGGGATTCAATAAATCAAGACATTATTAACATCTTTGATAAACTGTAATGTATGGAAACCTTTAATCAAGATCCAAAACCAGGAAGATTAATTTTACCTTTAGTTTTAATAGGCATGATTGCTACAACTTACACATTTATAAATAGAGTAGCCGACAATAATCAATTAGAAATAATTGAAGAACAACCTATTGAACAGGTAGAAGAAGTTGTTGATGAAGATACTACAACAACTTCAACCACAACAACGACGCTGCCAAGTAATTATGTAGAATACCTTGAAGAAATTACTGCTGAGAAAATACAGGCAATAGAGCTCGGCAAAAAAGTCTTGGAGGCCAACGAAAAGTGGGATGAAAAATCTATAACTTATCAAGAAGCAAAACAGGAATTTGCAGAATTTATCAATGACACGGAGTTGTTTACAAACATTATTGCAGAGCCTGGACCGCCTGCAGAATTTAGTAATTTAGTTTCAAGCCACAATGAATTAATCACATTAGTAAATTTAGTTTACAACGATACTATTGAATTGCTTGCAGGACTTGAATCCTCAGATACTGGAGAGCAAAGGGCAGCTGCACTGAATTCTTTCAATACAAACCTTGATCAGTTTATAAATAAAATTGAAGAAATAGTTGCTGCAGCAACTTCTAGCTAGAAGCTGATGAACAAACTGTATCGATCATCAACATTGCAATAACATAAGGGTCGCCATTTGCATTTGGTCGTCTGTCTTCTAGGTATCCTTTTTTGTCTACTTCAACTTGCCAAGGAATCCTGATCGACGCACCTCTGTCACTAACTCCATAAGAGAAGGTATCAAAACTTTGAGTTTCATGATCCCCTGTTAATCTGTCTTCAATATTTGCACCATAATTTTTAACGTGTAAATCTGCATTCTTACCAAGAGCTTCACAACCTGCCACTATGGCGTCAAATCCACCATCTTCCCTCATTTGTTTAGTTGAAAAGTTAGTATGCATACCAGCACCATTCCAATCACCTTTTACAGGTTTTGGATCTAGAGTTGCAGAGATATTCCAGTCTTCAGCAATTCTATAGAGTAACCATCTAGCAATCCAGATATGGTCGCCTATCTCTGGTGCTCCAACTGGTCCTATTTGAAATTCCCATTGCCCAGGCATAACCTCAGCATTAGTACCTGATATTTCTAAACCAGCTTCCATACATGCTGTCGCATGTGCTTCTGAAATATCACGTCCATACACCTCATCTGCGCCTACACCGCAGTAATAACCTCCTTGTGGAGCTGGGTAACCTGAAGGAGGAAAACCAAGTGGTTGTCCGTACTTTAGTGAATCGTAAGATTGTTCATAAAATGTATATTCCTGTTCCATACCAAACCATGGTTCAAACTCAGAAAAGTTTGATGCAGACTCTACTAGTGCTGCTCTTGTGTTTGAGGAGTGGGGAGTCAAGTCAACATTTAATACTTCACACATAACTAAAATGTTGTCTCCACCACGAATGGGATCTTTAAATTGCGAAACTGGCTTTAATACACAATCTGAAGCGTCTCCAACAGCTTGTTGGGTACTAGAACCATCAAAGCCCCAAATTGGTGGCTCTGTGCCCTTATCCATAATCTTTGTTTTACTCCTTAATTTTGCGGTAGGAGTCTGACCGTCAATCCATATATATTCTGCTTTTATCTTCATGAAAGTAATGTAATATGTATTCAAAGAAATGTTGTTACATAAATATTAAATTATTGTTTCCAAATGATAGATGCATATATAAACATAGAAAAAACTCATAAAGAGTTTGATCAACATTTAAAAGATGTTGGTATTAATAAACTCGTATTAAAAAGTGTGCAAAGTCCTAAACAAATTAAATTAGTTGTTACTTCCCTTAGTAAATATGGGAATACTAAAAAAAATCTCTCTGATTTAGAATCATCAAACAAACCTTTCCCAACATTAATTATTGTAGATGATGACCAATTTGTTCAGACAATTGATTTAGTTCAAAACCCACAAATAGAACTAGTTTCAAGCAGTAGCAAATTAGACGAGATTTCAGCAAGAGTACATGCTCTGGTCGGAGAAGGAGAGTCAGAAATTCTTGAATTCAAAGATTTAACTATAAACTTGAAAACCTATGAAGCTAAAGCTGGTGACATACTTTTAGACTTAACTTTTATGGAATATGAATTGTTGAAGTTTTTTGTTGAGAACCAAGAAAGTGTCTGGTCAAGAGAAGACTTGCTAGAAAAAGTATGGGGATATGATTATTTTGGTGGAGCTAGAACTGTAGATGTTCACGTCAGACGATTACGTGCAAAGTTGGGTGACCTTAGAAACGATTGGATAAAAACTGTGCACTCAGTAGGTTATAAATTTAACTAAAGCTATTGCCACAACCACAGGTTCTTGATACATTTGGATTATCAATCGAAAATCCAGTTTCCATTAATCCTTCTTTGTAATCAAGTGTCGCACCTTTAATATGTTCTAAACTTTGAGCATCAACAACAATACTGACTTCTCCATACTCTTCAATAACGTCGCCATCAAATTTGTCAGTGTCAAAAAACATTTCATAAGAATATCCTGAGCAACCACCGGGTTTTACACCCATTCTTAGGAAACTCTCTTTAGAATCCTGTTCGGCTTTTAACTCTATTAGTTTGCTTACAGCATTGTCTGTTGCAAGAACAGTTCTTGATGATTTAATTTGTATATCCATAGGTTTATTATAGCAAAGATGTAATTATTCAATAAATTTGTAATTACATCTTTTATAAAATTACTTAGAATAACAATATGGTACAAAATGATATTTTATTAAAACACCTGTCATCAATATATGACCCTGAATTGGCAGTTAATATAGTCGATTTAGGCATGGTAAAAGATATCAAACATGTAGAGAAAGATGTGCATATAAAGCTAGCTTTAACTATTGCTGATTGTCCGATGAGAAATCAGATAGAAACAGAGATAGAAAGAAAGCTACTTTTATTGGAAAATGTTGATTCTGTTGAAATTACAACAACAGCTATGAACCAAGAAGATCGTACCGCGGTAATGGAAAAAGCAAGGAAAAAGGCAAGAGAAAATGCTCAGCCAACGAATATAAATCCTAGAACAAGAGTTGTTGCTATTGGAAGTGGAAAGGGTGGCGTGGGAAAATCTACTCTATCAGCAAATATAGCTCTTGGTTTATCGAAAGCTGGATTTAAAACTGGATTGCTTGATGCAGACATATGGGGTTTCTCAATACCACGATTATTGGGAATTACAGGAAGAATAGAAGCCAATGAAGATAAGAAAATGGTACCTTACAAAATTAATGACCTTGAAGTTGTTTCAACTGGATTAATTACTAGCGATGAAGATACTGCACTGATGTGGCGGGGGTTAATGCTCAGTAAAGCTCTGGAGCAGTTCCTAACTGATGTCGAATGGGGAGAGTTAGATTATTTAATAATAGATCTTCCACCTGGTACTGGAGATATTCAAATGGCACTCAGTAGACTCCTACCACAAGCTGAACTTATAGTTGTAACAACACCTCAGCTAATGGCGCAGAAAGTTGCAACAAGGGTTGCTGATATGGCCAAAAGAAGTTTCATCCCATTGCTTGGAGTGATAGAAAATATGTCATACTTTGAATCTAATTCAGGTGAAAAATTTAACATATTTGGAGAAGGTGGTGGAGAGACTTTGTCAGAAAAATTTGGACTGCCACTGTTGGCTAAAATTCCTATTAGTGAAGATACAAACAATAAAGCTGATGGTGGAATTCCACTTATTAACCAGGAAAATAACTCTTCAACTAAATTAGCGATTGAAAAACTTGTAAAAGATATAGCAATAAAACTACCTCCTGTTGTAGATGAAACATGTACAGGTAGGCTTGCAAAAGTTTTTGAAGAACTTTCAAAGTAATGGAAAATATATCTGTTAATAACCTAACTGACTCTACAAATTCTTCTTTGCCAAGAGATATAAAAGTTTTATTAGCTAGAAAAGTTCTTGCAGAAGAAAAAAATATTCAAATAGCTACTGAAAAATTTTCTGAAATAGTTAAGAATTTAGAACAAAAAAAACAAAGAGAAGTTATCAATGCTACTGGTACAGTTTTGCATACTAATTTAGGTAGATCTCCAAATAACACAAACTTTTCAGGCAGATATTCAAATATTGAATATGACTTAAATGATTTTAAAAGAGGAACAAGAAATGAATACCTGACTTCATCTCTAAGTAGTTTTCTTAAATGTGAAGATGTAGCATTTGTAAACAACAATGCATCTTCTCTGTATTTGTCCCTGCGTGCACTGGTAAAAAATAATGAATATGAGAATGTCATTATTTCTAGGGGGGAAATAATTGAGATTGGGGGATCATATCGACTACCTGAGATAATTAATGAAACTGGACTCAAAATGATTGAAGTTGGAACTACCAATAAAACCAAGTTGAATGATTACACAAAAGCACTAAAAAATTTTCCTAACTCAATAATATTAAAAGTTCATAGATCAAATTATTCAATTTCTGGTTTCACAGAAGAAGTAAGTATAAAAGAACTTGCTGAAATTAGAGATAATTATGAGACTGTTCTATTACATGATCTTGGAAGTGGCTTGGTTATAGATAGAAAATTTCTTGAAATAAATAATATCAATATATTCAACAATGAAACTTCTGTTCAAAATTCCCTAGATGATGGTTCTGATTTAGTTATGTTTTCAGGTGACAAGCTTTTTGGTTCTGTTCAGTCAGGAATAATTGCCGGAAAAAGTAATCTCATAGAGGACATTAAAAAATATAGCCTTTTTAGGACCTACAGATGTTCACCATCAATCCTATTTGAACTTCAAGAAACTGTTTCCCGCTATCTAAATAAAAATGAATCAAGTATTCCTTTTTGGCATTTGATGACACAGAGCTATAAATCACTTGAAATTAGGTTAAATAATATCGTTACAGACTCCAATTTTAAATTTGATATTGAAGAAGGAACCAGTTTGATTGGAGGTGGTACTCTTCCTGAAGTTACCATGAAGTCACCTGTATTGCTTTTAAAAGAAGAGGGTAAAAGCTCTACACTTGAAAAATTATTACAAAATGAGATACCTATCATTCCACATTTTTATAAAAATAGAATCTGTATTGACTTACGAAGCGTATTTGAAGATCAAGACAAAATAATTAAAAGTTGCCTAAATAAACTATGACGGTACTTGCTACTGCTGGTCATGTTGATCACGGTAAATCGACATTAGTTAATTTTTTAACGAATCAAGAAACAGATAGGTTAGAAGAAGAAAAAAGCAGAGGCTTAACAATAAATCTTGGTTATACCTATTTCGAATACAAAAAAAGAGCTATTTCAATAGTTGATGTTCCCGGCCACCAGGATTATTTTAAAAATACAATTGCTGGGTTTTCGAATGTGAATGGAGTCTTGTTTTGTATTGATTCAATTCAGGGATGGTCAAAACAGTCGGAAGAACATTTTAGATCAATTGTAAGCTTGGGAATTAGAGATATCTTTGTAATTTTTACCAAGACAGACTTACTAGTGAGCAATCTAGAAAAAGAACCTGTCGTAAAAAAATTTTCAGATGTTAAAGACTTAAATTTTAAAATTACAGAATTTAGTTCAAAAACGAGTAATAAAGAAGTTCTACATAAAGAGATTAATGATTTTTTTAAAGATAATGAGTCTTATAAAGAAGGAACTATTTGGGTTGATAGAACTTTTTCAATAGAGGGTATCGGCACCGTTGTAACCGGAACAGCTAGTAAATATATTGATTTAAGTAGGTTGTATCTAGGTGATAATAAAAACCCTCTGGAAGTTAAAAAAATACAAAGTCTTGGAAAAGATGTAAATAAAATTGATTCAACATCAAGAATTGCTATCTCCCTTAAAAAAAATCCTTCTCAGACCCTTCAGAGAGGAGATATTCTTTCAAATAATTTAATAGATAAATCTGAGTATATTCTTCTAGAGACTGAAAACGAATCAGAGTCTTTTAAAAGAAAAGGTACTATTAGAGCTTATTTCGGGACATCTAATCAAATTGTAAAACAGGTCAAATACTTAAGTGCCGTTGACACAAACATTGCAGTAATTCAATTAGATAAACCGATGAGCATTACTGAGGGTCAAAGTGTTCTTTTACACGATTTATCAAAAAATGAGTTTTTAGGAGGAGAAGTTTTATTAAAGACTAGTAATAAGTTTCATATAAAAAAACTCTTAAAAAACAAGGAACCGCTGGATAGAAATTCATTATTTGAAATTTTAACTTTTACTCCTAAAAAATATTTAGATGAAAATATTTCTTATATTGAAATTGAAGATAAATTTATTTCAATAGAAAAACTAAATCTTATAAATAAAAATATTACTGATAACTTAAAAATAGTAAATACTTCTGGTGTTGAGGATTACTTTTATAAAATACTCTTTATTGAAGCAAAGTTAATAACAAAAATTTTGGAGCAAATAAATGAATTTGATGTAGTGAAGAATCAAATTATTCTTAATCAAAAAACAAAGGTTGATTTATCAATTTATAAAAAAATTCTTAACGAAATAACATCTGAATTAAGTATTAAAGAAGTCGAGATATTGAAATATGACAAAGAGGCTGTGAAAGCACTTTTTATGAATAACTATCTTTATAGAATTAATAAAAAATTAGTGATTTCAGTTGATCATAGGGATAAATTGATTGGATTATTAAAAACTCTGCCAGAGGCTTTTACGGTAAAAGAATTTAAAGATGCAACAAATTTGTCAAGAAAGTATGCAATTCCATATTTAGAATTTTTAGATAGGGAGTCTCTAACTACAAAGATTGATGATAGTGGGAAGAGAAAGAAGCTAGTTTGAGATAAAAATTTCTTCTCTTTTTCTCTCTACTTCATTCAACCCACCCCAAACACCGAAAGGTTCAGAAATTTCATTTGCTTCTTCAAGGCATTCAATTTTTACAGGACATCCACTACAAACTGCTTTTGCTTTTGCTTCCCTCTTCTCTCTGTCTTCTTTTTTTTCAAAAGTAGCAGGAGGAAAAAATAGATTACTGCTGTGTTGTCGACAGAGAGCATCGTATTGCCAAGTTGAAATTTTTATTTGAAGCATATTAAAACAATAAACTGCAATTTTTATGTGTAAAAAGATTTTTTTCGCGAAGTATTCGCTTATATTGACAATTTTCCGTCTTCTTCGGAAAGAATTACGTCCTGCATTTCTTTAAGTGATCTGTCTTTATTTTTATTAACAACTATTTGTTTAAGACCTAGCTTCACAAGAACCTGTTGTTCATTTAAAACTTCTACTACTTGCGCTTTTTTACCGCTTAATGATGACATTGCGCTTGTGTCAGTAGTAAGTCTTGACCTAATTACAGTAGGTATTGCTATAAAGTAGAAAAAAGCCAACATTATTGAACAACCAAACATAAGAAATTGGTTAATTTTTAACTCATAATTGTTAAACATTACCAAGCACGATGAATGAAGTATCAGGAATGATCCAATTCCTAAAAAGCCAAAATAACCTCTAGATAATATTTTTATATAAGTCAGGAAAGAGATTAGAAAAATAAATAATCCATAATAATTTAAACCAAATTCATTAAATGTCATGGAGGAAAATGAAATTAAAAGAGCTCCAATAAATGCCATAATTCCTGGACCAATAGCAAATAATTCTAACCCAATCAAAGCAAAACCCAGACCAAAAAACATATATGTAAATAAAGGGTTTGATATGGAAATATAAAACCGTTCGGCAATTGAAGGTTTAATAAATTTTATTTCTTGAATTGCAGATGAATTTATATCAAAATTTACAACACCAATAGAAGTATCTATATTGGATGAAATATTTTCCATACCTAAGTTCTCTATAAAAGCTCCTATTGACCCAACAATCATATATCCCTCATATATCCCTTCCTCACCACTAATTAATATCGTAGAGTCTGATTGTTGTGTAGTTTGTGTACATGTGTTAATCAAACATGAGTTGGAGTTAAGAAGATTTTTATTAGTATCGTTGGACATATTTGTTACTAAGGTTCCGGGAGATAAACCAACGTAGTCAAAACTCATAAGTAATTCTGAATTAACTTCTGTTTTGTTTGGACCAACCCAAATAGCTTTTGGAATTGTAACGCTTTCTAAAATATCATTTAACTGCATGACGCTCTCTTCGCTTACGTCGTTTGCGTTGTACTGGATTATAAAAAGCTCATCTTCATCAAATTTGTTTTCATCAAAGTATCTTTCAATAGCATTAATGTGACCGCTAGAAAAAATTCCTTCAATCTCAAATATGCTTATCTGTGTTATGTTTACAGCTGCAAAAAATAATATCGGTAATAGTTTTAACATTTTATATACTTAAATATATACAATAGTAGTCTTTTAAAACTGTGAAAATTTGCTTAATAACTGATAACACCTGGGTAAAGGATTCTTTACTTAAATTTCTTGATTTTGAATACAATTTCACACATCTTGATAATGGCGATGATATTAAATTATCTTATGATTATATTTTTGTTGATATGCAAGTAAATAACAACGGAGGTCCATCAATAGTAAGGGAAATTAATAGGGATATAAAATTCCAGAATTCTAAAATTATTCTATTAATTGATAGGGAAGCTGACACTTTTCAAGCGAAAAGAGTAGGGGCTGATGGATATTTGCTTAAACCAATTGATAAAACTAATTTAAAAAACCTTTTTACTTAAACAGAAAATACTTTAAAATCAAATATACATATTGAGTACTGACTACATAATCATCATTCTTATAGCAATTTGCTTGTTTTTCTCTGCATTGCTTTCTGGCTCAGAGACTGCTATTACCTATGTTCCTAGAGAGAAAATACATCAACTTAAAGATTCAAAGAGAAATAATAAAATAAAGAAAGCAAAAGATGAGTTGGAAAAAACTATCGGAGGAATTCTCGTAGCTAATAATTTTGTAAATATTCTTATGGCTTCTCTTTCAACAGTATTATTTGTTCGTCTTTTACAAGGTGATGAAACTGCAGGTTCAGCTTTATCTACACTAGTAATCACATTACTTGTATTAGTAATTGGAGAGATTACTCCTAAAACGATTGCATCAAGAAATCCGATTGGTTTCCTATCAAAAACTGCATTTATAATAGATTTTCTTTCAAGAGCCTTTGCTCCGTTTACAAGCCTAATTACCAATTCAATTGATAGAACTTCTAAACAAGGCGATATGGATGGAGACAATGAAATAACAGAAGCGGATATTCAGGCACTTACAGCACTTGGTGAGATGGAGGGGCAAATTTTGCCAGCTGAAAGAGAAATTATTGACTCTCTATTAGATTTTTCTGATAGGCCAATTAAAGAAATTATGACTCCTAGGGTAGATGTATTATTTCTTTCTTTGCCAGTAAATATGGGGGATGTTAAAAAAATTGTAGACGAAAAAAGAATATCTAGAATGCCAATATCAAGATCTGAGTCCTTAGATGATACATTTGGTATTGTATACGTAAAAGACATATTTAATCTTGATGCTTCAGCAAGTTCTGTAGAGGTTGAAAATCTAGTAAAAGATGCCATATATCTTCCCGAATACACAACAGTGTTGTCTGCTTTAAATATTCTTAGAGAAAATCAAGCAAGTTTTGCATGTGTTATTGATGAGAATGGTGGGATTGAGGGGGTCATAACTATAAAAGATGTTCTCTCGGAATTCGTTGGGGACTTACCGGACGAACATGATGAAAGGTTTTCAGGCATTAGAAGACTTGGTCCTGGGCAGTGGGTTGTAGAAGGAAAAACTGATATTGATGACTTTGAAGAATTTTTTGGACTTGAATCCCAAGAATCAGATGTTGCAACAGTTGGAGGACTTTATTTAAGCTACTCTGAAAAACTTCCAAATATTAATGAAAAAATTACAATTCATGGTTTAGAACTCACTGTTACCGCTGTTGATAATCGAAGAATAGATTCACTAGTAGTTAAAAAAATATCCAAAATTAATTAAGTTACAAAACTTATAATATATTAAAACCTCCATCAAATTACTATTTTAAAGTAAGCTATTATGTCAATATGCAGGTTATATATGCACTGGTTCCTTTAATTGGTGGTTGGTTAGTTTATGGATTAATTGCATCTCTATTTTTAAAAAATGCAAGTAGTAGAGACTACCTTTTGTTAATATCATCAGGATTAATAGGTGGTCTTTTAGGTGGCTTTATAGGTTCGGGTATGGATATTCCTTCAAACTTATGGTGGATGAGAGAGTTAATTAAAGTTGGTGTAACAATTTTATCTATGTATACAATTCAAATAATTAGAATACAATATCACAATTTTAAAAAACAGTAACTAATTCTTTGGGACTCTTGCTGCTTTAAGTAAATTTCCGTTTTCATCAATTAAACCACATCTCTTTGAGATTAATTTTGGATTAAATGCGAAAAGATTTTTTCTCCAAGTTGCTATGTACCCATAACCTCCAACTTCATCAAGCCTAGACAATGCCTCGCCTAGCTCTTTTGAAGACTCTGCTACAACAACTGGTAAAGAATCATACAGAGCATCCCACTCCTCAGACTCCTGAACTTTAGATGAAGTAAGGAGTGTTTTTAATATGCTACTCATTATTATCTAAAAGCTGTTCAAACCTAATTAAAAAACTTTCCTCGTCATCTCCATCCAAAACTAGAGTAAATGGTTTATCTTTAGCTATCCCTAAACTTAAGATTCCTATCATGCTCTTTCCATCTTTTTCAACTATTTCTTCTTCTCCAGTTTCTTTATTTACTTTTGGAAATTTTACTGCCACAGTTCCATTAAACTCTTGCGCTAATTTTACAAATAAACTTGCAGGTCGAGCATGTAGACCAACTTCATCTTTTACAACTAATTCTTTTTCAATCATCTAACCTCCAAGCTTTTCAATGTATCTATCACTATAGTCTTCAAGCTCCCAAAATTCCTTATAAAATTTCTCTCTTCCGATAGATATGTGATCTTTACGGAATTGGTCATACCCATCAATGTCTGAAAAACTATTTTCAAATATAATATCTAGGATTTCTTTAAAAGAACTTACATCGCTATTATTTGCTATCAATGTGCGAAGTGGATACTCAAATCGTTCATCTTTAGAGAACTTTATTTCTGGATTTCTACAAATTCGATTAACTTCATCCTTTATAAGAGAAAGGGAGAAACGCTCAATAATTAGGTTAGTGAAACTTTCATGATCCAAGTCTTGATTTGTGAATAGGTTAAAAGCAGTGCTTAATTGTGAGACTGTTTCTTTTGCGAATGCAACTCCTACGTCTTTATCTAAGATTTCATGAATAAAATTAATATTGTTAGACTTTGCAAAATATGCCAATTGTAAGTGAAGTCCGTTAAGCAACCATAATTTTTTATAAAACTCATTATCATAATTTTTATAATTAACAACATCTGATTTTTTTAAAGGCCTGCCTTCAGAGTCTTCATCAAGGATAATTGATCCATATTTTTCAACAGTCACACTTAAAGATTGCGTAATTTGGGGGGGGACTATTTTATCAACTACTGCATCTATAACTTCTAAATTAGAATTCAATTTATCAACCTTGTTACTTGATGTACTGGAAGCTCTATACATATTTTCAAAAGCAACAAATATTTGGTTTCGATCATTATCTAGCTCTGCAACTTTTTGATAAATATCTTTTACAAATTTAGGACCAACAGAAGTGGAAATCATATCTGCATCTAGTAAAGCTGCTTTAAGTTCACCTGTGCTGGCTAAATCTATAGCTGTGATATTAGAGACAATGTTAATATCACTACTATTCGCATTGATTGATGTAACTCTGTAACTTTTTTCAGAATTAATTAAATTTACAAGTTCTTTATTTACATCGATAAAAATAACTTCATAATCATTTTCAAAAAGTATAGGTGCAATAAATCCTCTACCTATATTTCCAGCACCAAAGTGAACAGCAAGCTTCATAGTGATTGAGATAGTAAATTAAAAATATTTTCAACCGATGTTTCTTGCCAAAGTTTCTTAGCATCGTCTTCATCTTCAATAGCGTCGGCAAGGGCGGCAAGAACATTCATGTGTTCATCGGAATTTGCAGCAATCCCAACTATTATAAAAGCCATCTCCTCTCCCCATGAAACACCCTCTGGAACCTGAATAACACTGATTCCAGTATGTAGAACGTGAACTGAACCAGATGACATACCGTGAGGAATAGCAACACCATTCCCAATAAATGTTGCGAATAATTGAGTATCTAACTTTTCAAGCATAGAGTCAATGTATTCTTTTTCGATATACCCGTTTTCAAAAAGAAGCTGTCCTGAAGCAATGGTGGCTTCCTCTTTTGTTTTAAAATCTCTGTTTGTTGAAATTGAATCTACCAACAATACTTTTTTTTGACTCATGTAGAGGTTATTTCATTACCCTCTGATAAATCAGTAATTAATTTTTTAAGTGCTGGGTCATTCATGAACATCATAAACTGGATGACCACAGCATTTTCTGGTGCTGCAGCTTTTGCAGCAGCTGCTAGGCCTGTATGACAAACGACTATATCTGAATCAGCTGGTATCTGAGTAGCTGGTGCATGAACGATTTCAACATCTAAACCAGCTTTCTTGGCTTTTTTAACTAGGCCATTCTTTACCATTAAGCTTGAACCAGCTCCAGCTTCACAAGCTAAACATATCTTTTTTACTTCTGCTCCGTTAATTGAACTCATAATTCCTCCAAAAAAAAATTGACTTGGGAATTTTACTTCCCAAGTCAATTATAACTTAATAGTTTTAATTAAACAGTTGGTATGTTGCTTTCAATTACGGCATCAACACCTGCATCTGTTTCTTTAATTGGACGTGCTCTTAGCAAGATAACACCAACAACTGCTGATGCTGCTGTAGCAATTGCTACACCTGCTAATACTGGGAACGCCCCACCTTTCGGAAGCATTGCTATATAAGCAAAAATACTTCCTGGTGACGGAGGTCCTACTAAACCTGCACCGGTTGCTACGAACCATAGGTCAGCAGAAATTCCTCCAGCCCACATTGCGATGATCATAATTGGATGACCAAGGACATATGGGAAATAAATTTCATGTATTCCTCCAAAGAAGTGAATAATGATTGAGCCTGGTGCGGATTCTTTCCACATACCAGTACCGGCAAACCAGTAAGCCAAAAGTAGACCTAAACCAGGACCTGGATTAGTCTCCAAAAGGAAATAAATTGATTGACCTGCTTCTGCAGACTCAGCTGCTCCAAGAGGTGTTAACACACCTTGGTTTACAGCATTGTTCAAGAACAATACCTTCGCAACTTCAATTGGAATGTCAGCTAGTGGCACTAGACCGCTGTCTACTAACCAAGCTGCACCGTTACCTAATGCATTTGTTATTGCATCAAGTACTGGGCTAATTACATTATAAGCAACGACTGCTAAGCCCCAACCTAGAATACCGAGAGAGAAGTTATCATATAACATCTCAAATCCCTCAGGTACACTATCTTGTACTCTGTCGTCAACTTGCTTCATGATCCAAGCTGCTAATGGACCCATTACCATAGCACCTAAGAACTGTGGTGAGGAAGTAGCAACAATAATAGCTGTTGTTACAACTGCACCAATAACTCCACCTCTATGACCATGTACCATCTTTCCACCTGTGTAACCTAACAAAAGTGGTAATAAGGTAACAATCATAGGACCAACCATGGATGACAAATCTTCATTTGGCAGCCAACCAGTTGGAATGTAGAGTGCTGTAATTAAACCCCAAGCGATAAAAGCACCAATGTTAGGAATAACCATTCCTGACATAGCACCGCCAACGCGTTGTATGGATTCTTTCATATTTACAATCCCCCTAATCGATTGTTTGTTTATACGTATTTAATTATTTTAAAATAATCAATTTAATTATAAGAAAATTTTCAATAGGTTTCAGGTAGATGTGGTATAAATTTATACATTTTATGTAACCATTTGATACACTTAAGGCACTAAAAAAGAAAAATCATGAAAAATTTACTATATCTTCTTATTGGAATTGGGTTTTTAGCAATTATCTCAAGTAGTGCTTCAGGTTTTTTAACTTCCGAAACCAGCAGTACACTAGATGGACTTTATGAAGAAAGTTTTTATATTGATCCTGAAAATATTGAAATAAGTGATGATGTAGTAAAGATTTATCTTTTACAAATTAATAAAAATAATGGCGAAAAAAAAGTAAATGATTGTCTGAATTTTTATAGTTCTGAATATGAAAACTACAAAATTGAATGCTCTATCTCAGTAAATGAAAATATAGCATTTGATGATGAGTGTGTTTTCATAACAGGAGTTTTTATAAAAGAAGAAGAAAAAGATGTAGTTACTATTGTGAAAGATAACTCTTGTTAGTAATTAATCAAAAATAGAACCAAGTAAACTATCCTCTTCTGTTTCTATCTCGGCTACAGGTTCTCCAACATTAACCATGTCTCCTTCATTAGCAATTAAATTTATAATCTCGCCAGAGTAAGGGGATTCAAGATCCATATCTACCTTATCTGTTGAAATCTCACAAATGACATCTCCTTTATTAACTTTGTCACCGATAGAAACTTTCCAAGATAGTAACTCTGCCTCTGACATTTGATCAGACATAGCTGGTAGCAGGATATTTTCTTTGGCCATATTAATTTATACCATATCTTTAATAGCTTGCATAATGTCTTCCTTTTGAGGGATAACTGTTGTTTCTAAATGTTTTGCAGAGGGCATTGGTGAATGAAGTCCTGAAACTAACTTGGGAGCAATAGAAAGACTAGAGAATGCATCGCTCTGAACAACATTAGAAATTACAGTACTTCCAACTGAGCTGTTTGCAGGAGCTTCTTGGCAAACAAGAAGCTTCTTTGTCTTTGAAACTGAAGTAATTATGGTTTCCATATCCAGAGGGGAAAGAGTTTGAAGATCAATGAGTTCTGCAGAGATTTCAGATAGCTCATCAGAGGAAATTGCATCCTTTACAACATTCACCATGTTTGAATAAGAGACAATAGTAATATCATTTCCTTCAGATAAAATTTTTGCCTGACCAAGAAGCTCAGAATTACTTGGAATGTTATTTAAAACTACATCATCTTTAATTTTATAAATTAATTTATGTTCCATAAATATTACTGGATTTGGATCAACAAAAGAATGCAAAAGCAAATCATATGCATTTTGTGGGTTTGACGGTGTAACAACTTTCAAACCTGGAACATGACAAAACCAAGACTCTAAAGACTGGCTATGTTGTGCAGCAGCTCCTGTCCCAGCACCACTAGCGCCCCTAACAACAATGGGTACATTGACTGCGCCACCATACATAAAATGAAGTTTTGCGGCTTGATTAACAATTGGATCCATCGCATTTACAATAAAATCACTGAACTGCATCTCTACAATAGGTTTTGAGTCTGTCATGGCAGCACCTACTGCTAAACCAGCTATTACATCTTCAGCTATAGGTGTATCTTTTATTCTCTCTTCTCCAAAAGTTTCTAATAATCCATCAGTAACTCCAAATGCACCACCGTAGATTCCTATATCTTCACCTGCTATGAAAGCATTTGGATATTCTTTAAGAATTAGTGAGAGTGCATTGTTGATTGCCTGCCCAACAGAAAGCTCAGGCATAAGAGTCCTCCTCAAGATTAGTGACGGGACTTAGTGGAGAGTCTAAAGCTTTCTTTACTGAAGTTCTTATTGTGTTTTTTACTTCTTCATCAATTTCTTTTAAATCTACTTCTGTAATGCCTTGTTCAAGAAGTTTTCCAATATATCTTTTAATTGGATCTTTTTCATCCTTCCAGAAATTTATTTCCTCACTTGTCCTGTATAAATTACGATCAGACTTTGAGTGTCCCCTATACCGATATGTAACAGCTTCAATAAATTTTGGTCTATTATTACTTAATATTTCATCTTTAAAAGTGGCTACACTTTCATAAACAGCCTCAACATCATTACCATCAATTTGAATACTTTCAATACCGTATGAGTTTCCTCGTGATGCAATTGATTCCCCGGCAACTGCTTTTTCTGAAGCCATAGACATTCCGTATTGATTATTCTCACATAAAAAAAGTACAGGAAGGTTCCATAATGAAGCTAAGTTAAGTGCTTCGTGAAATGATCCCTCATTTACAGCTCCGTCACCAAAGAAACATAAAACTATATTTTCTTTCTTTTGTAACTGAAATGAAAGAGCTGCTCCAACAGATATGGTTAAACTTCCTGCAACTATACCATTGGCACCAAGATTTCCGTTTGATAAATCAGCAATGTGCATGGAGCCTCCACGACCTCTACAATATCCGTCTTCACGTCCTAAAAGCTCAGCAAACATTTTATATGGATCCGCACCCTTGCCTAAACAATGGCCATGTCCTCTATGGGTTGAAGTTATTAAGTCTTTTTTATCTAATGCGAGACATGCACCAGCTGCTGTTGCTTCTTGTCCTATGGAGAGATGCATTGTTCCATGCAGTAGGCCGCGAGAAAACATTTCCTCTAATGCTTCTTCAAACAATCTTATTAGCATCATCATTCGATGAAGTTCTAATTGGGTATCTTTGGTTACTGACATTAATTTCTATTTAACTATTATCTTGTAATTTTCGTAAATTGTTAATTAAATTTTTTGGAAGGTTTACATCATCAAAGGTAATTGGGTCACCTTGTTTTATATCGTTTACTACTTCCGCACCCTCAAGAAGACCTAATGGAACTAAATTCTCAGCTTCACTAACTGGATAAGTTACGCCGTATGAATTAAATCCACCAATCCCATCTACAACTTCACCTTTACTTAAATCTTTTTTTGCATGTCCTACTACTTCAGCTATCCATGTCGTAGGTTGTAGTCCCGGTTCTTGGTTGATGATTGCCATACCAATACTTCTTGGTGCCTCTATAGAAGCTAGGTGATATGGTCTGTAAAAAGTGTAGTAGGGACCTTCACCCATAGAGAGATATTCCATTTCTTCAATAACCGTAGAGTTTTCAGATTTTACAATAGCAAACACACCTGGAGCTGGTCCAAAAGCATAATCCACTCGTCCTGAACTACTAAGTACACCACCATCTTCTTGAGGTATAAGTATTTTATTTAAATCACTAACTTCACTGACGGGTCCATTCATCCCGGCTTTATCTGGTGGTAAGTTTATTGCATTTGCAAGAGCGGCCATTTCTATCATTGTCTTAGAACCATCTTCAAAACTAGCTAACATTTTTGGATTCATTTTTTTCTTAGTTGCTTTTTCTAAACATGAATCTGGGTTAGCAGTTTGATCAAGTGGATTGTTCTTTCCTTTACCCACACAAACAACTTCAAACCCAAGATCTGTAGAAAAATCATAAAGTTCTTTGCATGCTACAGGTTCATCTCCATTTGCAACACTATAAACTACTCCATTTTCACGTGCTTTATTTGCAAAATACATACCAATAGTTACATCTGTTTCGACATTTAACATGAGTATATGTTTTTTTGCATCAATACAGGCATTTGCAACTTCTGCGCCAACCCAGGGAACCCCTGTTGCTTCAAAAACAATATCTACTGGAAGCTCTGCAAGTGCTGATGCGTTATCTACAACACCTCCATTCCCATCTTGAATAGATTTTGCTGCTTCACTATTGCTTTTAATTATTTCAACTCCTGCTAATGAAAGTGCATTTTCTGCTCTCTTAATATCAATATCTGCACAAGCTACAAGACTCATTCCAGGTATTCTGCCAATTTGTGCTGCTAAGCCTGAACCCATCTGTCCAGCACCAGCCAAGCCTACCCTAACTGGTCTTCCTAGTTCTTTTTCTCTTTTAATTAACTCTTCTGTATAGTTCATTGGGTAATTTCTAACCTATCTCCAATTTCAATAACTGGTTTTTTATCATACTTACAACTCACATCCCCAGGTAAAGCTGCTTCTGTTGCGCTATCAAGCTTTAAAACCAAATGGCCTAGATTTTTAAAATTTTCATTAGCAACAGGTCCAACAGCAGTTACTTCTAAATTTGCATCTGATAAAAGAATTTTAGATCCAACAATAATCTCTTCCGAAATCTCATTAAGTTTATGAATTACTGCAAAATCTTGTAGCTCTTCTGGAGCATTATCACCAAAAAAGACAACTATTCCTTCATCTAAAAATAAACTTGCCTGGTCACCTATTCGGACTATTTCAGAAGAATAGATGTGCATTAAGCTTCTGTTACTTGATCCTCAGATACGCCTGAAACAAAGTTTTCTTCCTTAATAAACTGTGCAAGAGGGCCGGCAGGCGTCGTATCATGTATGTCAATTGTAGGAACGCCTTTCATTGGATAAACCCCAATTCTTGCTGTTCCACCACAATCAATAACAGCGCATGCCATTGCTTTAAAACTTCCTTCTGGTGATGATTTAAAACCATCAAATGCCTCTGCACCTGTTAAGTCAGCGATCTTTTGTGCTACTGGGTGTATACCTCCACCTGTAATGCAAACAATATATTTTCTTTCATCTGTTGGTTGGATTTCTAAAGGACCGCCCCAGCCACTCTTTCCTGCTTCTACTTTAACTTTTTTATAATCTGCCATTTATTCTCCTTAAAATTTGTAACGCTCTGATTTTACACAGAGCGTTACATTCTTAACAATTGTTAAATTAAATCTTTACAACCCTAATGCAAACAAATAACCAACAACTACTGAGATTGGTCCAGTAATCATTCTGCTTGTCAGAACTGCTGGAACACCAATCGTAACTGTCTCAGGTTCAGCTTCACCTAGTGCTAATCCTACAGGAACAAAGTCACAACCAACTTGTGGGTTGATTGCAAACAATGCTGGAAGTGCCATTGAAACATCAATGTTTCCACGACCAATTTCTGTACCGATTAAAACACCCACAATTTGGGCAATAACAGCACCTGGTCCCAATAATGGTGACAGGACTGGAATTGCACAAATGATACAAACTATCATCAATCCACCCAAACTGCTGGAAAAACCTTTTATTCCATTAGCAATAGCATCACCGACACCGGTTTCCAAAATCAAACCAATGACGAATGTTACGAATGCCATGAAAGGAATAATTGTTTTTAGACATAGATCAACTGCATCACGACCTGCTTGAAACAATGTTCCAACCACGCCACCAACTGACCTACCTATTTTTTCTATTAATGCTTGCATTATTCGACACCCGCCTTTCTTGCTGCCATAATGTTATAAATAATGTCAGTGACAATACCTCTAATCAAAATAACTACAAGACCAGCAAGTAGGTAACGAACTGCTAAAGCAGTAACCATGTCAGGTGCAACAATCTCTACACCTGCAGCAATGCCTAACCATACGAACAACTCTCCACCATTTGCATGTGGAAATATTCCCGTAATTGGATGTACAAAGCTGACTGCTGAATCATAAAATGCCGGTTTGTGCTTTTCTGGCAAAAATGTACCGAATGTATAACAAACTGGGTTAGTTAACATAAACACAGCAACAAACGGTAAAAGAGTATACCTTACAGGCATGTATGCCCATCCTTCTTGAGAAGCCCATTTTGCAAACCCCTCTACTCTTTCTTCACCAATAAACTTGACCAAAGCATTTACTGCGGTCAAGAACACTACCACAATTGGAATAATTCCAGTTGTGAATCCCACAAATACGTCAGCAGCGGTTCTAAATACTTGGATAAAGGCTTCTGCGCCATTTACTAAAGCATCCATTTCTCCCCCTTTTTACTAACTTATCGAATTACTATCTTTTTTACTTTCAATTCTTTTAATCAAAGTATCAGATGCCATAGAGGCAGCTTCCCAGATAGGTTCGTTTTTATCTGAAGTAACAATTTCATGCAAACTCATACCATTGAACAATGTAAGTTTTTTACTTTTTGCAAAAGTAGTAACACCTTCTAGGGTTAGGCCATCAACAATAATTGATTCTGCATTAGCTGAAATTGCTATATAGATTTTTTTTCTTCCCCATTTAGGCTGGTTGACGCCAATGGCAACTTCAAGATTCGGGCCCTTAATGCTGTTAACTGCATTAAGAAAGCTCGTAGCTTGTTTTTTTGCTAGATACATTTGTAATACCCACATCAAGGCAAGAGTTACAAATATTATGCCTATGGCATAAGGTGAATCTAGCACCATTATTCTCCCCCAACTAAATGATTAATCTAATTTTACTTTTTAAAAATTGGGCTTATCGAGTGTTTTGGTAAAATTTCAATAAATTTATTGACAGTTTTTTTATTTTGTTAAGAAATGTTAACAAATTAAATCATAGTTTCGAGTTTGAAAATATCCTCGATGAAAGTTACTTTCATATTTCTTGGGTCTCCTGGTATCACAACTGCCTCAAGTTCTGAATATTTAGATACACACTCGGTAGTATCTACGGCTTGCCAATTATCTAGCTTTGCAAGTTCATAAGATTTCCACAATTCTGAAGCTGGAAATATTTGAGGTGTTTGTATTTCAACAATAGTTTCTTGTTTTGTATCGCTATTTAAATTATCTTTTTTCATAAGATTTTCTGAATTAAATCCTGGTGCAGATGCTCCATATTTAGTTGCTACATCAATTAGTTCATCTAGTAAATATATAGGAAGAAGCGGTCTTGCTCCATCATGTATTAATATTAAATCCTCTTCATCTACATCTTCTCTTTCTTTTAAATTTGCTAAACCTTGGTATTCACTTTCGTGCCTAGTATTTCCTCCAACTGCAACCCCTGCGAGCTTTTTTGGATTTGTTAGTTCGATAACATTGTTTGTTTTGTCCCAGTCTTCATCTCGAACAACTAATAATATTGAGTCTACTTTCTCAGACTGATCTAGAGTTTCTAAAGCCCACGAGAGCGCTGGCTTGCCTCCAATAGGAAAGTAAACTTTATTTTCTTCATTGTTAAACCTATCACTGGATCCACCAGCTAATAAGATTGCATGTACTTTCAAAGTATGTCTTCCTTTATTAGAAGCGTTACCTCTTCAGCATTATTCGCAGATAGCATTTTGTCTACAAATTTTTCTGGAATGTTATCAGAATTCTCTTCTAGAATTTCAAAAACAAAAGGAGCCGCAGCTGGTGACATACTAAATGTCCTTAAACCTAAAATATACAACGCCAAAGCTGAAATGGGATCTGATGCCATTTCACCACAGACAGAAACTTCAATTTTATTTTTTCTACAATTATTTATAACTTCTGAAATTGCTCGGAGTACAGCTGGGTGAAGTGGGTTTTGATATTTACTAAGATTACTATTACCTCTGTCAGCAGCCATTATGTACTGTGTTAAATCATTTGTACCAATTGAAATAAAATCTACAACTTCTGAAAACTGATCTGACATTAATGCTGATGATGGTGTTTCAACCATTATCCCTAATGGCGGAGTTTTTTAAATTAAGCTCTTCGGCAATTTCATTTACATAATTTTTAGCATCTAAAAAATCTTCTATTGTAGATACCATAGGAAACATAACTTTAACCCTATCAATACAGTCTGATTCTAAAATTGATCTAACTTGTGAATGGAAAATATCCTTATTCTGAAGTGATAATCTTATACCCCTAACTCCCAAAAATGGATTTTCTTCAACTGGTAAATTTAAATGCTTTACCTGCTTATCACCACCTATATCCAGCGTTCTGTATACAATTGTTCCTTTAAATTTTTCTGAAAGTTCAGATAGTACTTTTTTTTGGTCTTCAAATGTTGGTGGGCTTTGCCTATCTAAATAAATAAACTCTGACCTAAATAGGCCTATTGAATCTAAGAATAAATGTTCAAAATTATTGATTTCTTCTGAGGAGCCGACATTAATTCTGAAATCAATTCCTAATTTCTCATATTTATCTTTAGTAAAGTTGCTAATTACTAAATTAATATTTTCTGATTTTCTTTTAAGTTCTGAAATTATTTCCTCTGAAGGAGAAAAGATAACCTCTCCACTTTCTCCATCTATTGCGATTTCAGTTCCTGTTGATATATCATTTACGGACTCTTTAAGACCAATTACGCAGGGGATTCCTAAGTTTTTGGCAACAATTACAGCATGGGAAGTGAAACCACCTTCTTTTAAAATAATGCCCGAGACTTTATTTAAGTCCATGGATGATGTATCAGCAGGGGTCAAATCATTAGCGATTAGAATAGTATTCTCCTCAAATGTTGTAGATATATCCTTATCCTGCATTGCAAAAATAAGATGCTTTCCAACTGAAATAATATCTTCTGATCTTTGCTTAAAATAATCATCCTCCATGGAGTCAAAGATTGATGCTGTAGATGAAAAGACTTCAAATACTTTTTCAGTTGAAATGTCAGAGTTCACATCAAACTGGTTTGTGATTTCAGGATCTTCTAGAATCAAGATATAAGCATCAAGTACTTCGGCCTCATCAATCCTATCTTTAGATTTAAAAGATTCAATCTGTTTCTTAAACCTTTTAATCAAATTAGATTTAGCTACCTCAAAAGAAATACTCATAGGACTTTCGAAATTTATTTCATTTTCATATATATATGAACTACCTATAGCTATTCCTATTGAAGCGCCTAGACCTTTAACACTTGTCATATTTACATCAACCTTGTTTAAAAAATTTCTTTTTAATATTTATGATTACTCAAAAATATTATTAATTTAAATTATATGCAGATTTTAGTGCTTGAGGTTAATAGTTCTATTACTTTGTTTAATTTAAATGAAATTAATGGAAATTTAACTTTCGAAAAAATAAACGAAATTGATAACCCTAAATTCCTTGATTATGTGGATGACACAGAATGCATAATATTAGATAATACTGCACCGGATGAACCTAAACTTTCAGTTGTCCTTAGCAACTTGTTATCTTCTGACTACAAAGTAACTACAAATAATGTTACAAATGCTATTAAAAAAATTAATAATCAGGGGCAAATCATCGAACACCTTGATCGAGAAGAATACATCAGGCTCTGCACTCCAGCTAAATCTAACATTGGGATTATTAAATCTTATTTTGAAAAATATGCTCAGTGGAATCTAAACAAATTTATGCTTGAAAATGATGCTTACTACGACAAATATCAGGCACTTGAGCCAGAAGTATATTTGGAATCTAAATAAACCTGTACGACCCCAGCACCAATAACTAATAGAAAACCAAAATATTGAATATTCTGTAAATTTTCATTAAGTATCACTGCTCCAATAATTACACCTGTTACTGGCTCTAAGTATGTAATCGTTCCAATAGACAAAGGTGTGATAATTTTTACAACATACCAATAGGTTGCGAGTCCAACTCCGGTTAGGAAAAATCCTAGAAATATGCTGACTGCTAAATTGTCAACCATCCAAGAAAACCCAGTAATGGTAAAAGGTGTTAAACAAGCTCCAGCGAACAATACCTGGATGAATGCAACATTAAGACCACCAAATTCTTTTGATTTTTCAGAACCATAGATTATCAAAATTGCAAGCGTTACTGCACTGATAATCCCGTAAAGTACTCCAACCATTGAAGATATGGTTGATAAGTCTAAGAGGAGAAATAGTCCAAGGAATCCAGTCAGAATAATTAGTACTTGATGTCTCTTTACATTTTGACCTCTAAATATTTCAAATAAAATAATGAAAATAGGATAAGAGAAAACTAGACCAATGCCCACAGCAACTGTATTGAGCTCAATTGACTTAAACATTGTCGACCAATGAATAGCGAGCAGTGGGCCTAGAATAATACCTGAACGTACCAATTCTTTTCTTATCCCACCTCTTGTAATTACAAAAAAGAATAAAAATATAGTTCCAAGGAAAGTTCTAATGCCAACTAAAGAGAGGGAGCTAACATCTGAAGTTCTGATTATAAGTGGAATAGTTCCCCATGAAATTGCTAATAAGCTAATTAAAAAATAAGCCCTGAGTTTAGAATTCAAACTTACTGTTGTTCTTGTCTTGAGTAATTACTAAATTGTGTGAACTCTTTACTAAAGAAGAGTTCTACTTTTCCTGTCATACCAGATCTGTTTTTAACTATATTTACTTCTGCAACACCAGGTACGTCTGTCCCTGGGTTGTAGTAATCATCTCTATAAAGCATCATCACAATATCAGCATCCTGCTCAATTGCACCTGATTCACGGAGATCACCAAGACGTGGCCTTTTGTCTTCTCTCGCTTCAGCAGCTCTGTTTAACTGAGAGAGTGCAAGAATTGGGACTTTTAATTCTCGAGCTAAGTTTTTTAAGTTTCTGCTTATTTCGGCAATTTCTTGTTGTCTATTGTCTCCAGAAGAGCTCTGCATCAACTGAAGATAATCAACAATTATCAAATCTAAATTTTTTGCAGATTTAAGACGTCTTGACTTTGCTCTAATGTCAGTAACAGTGATGACGGGAGCATCGTCAAAATATAACGGTAGATTGTTCACTTTAGAAGCTGCTTCAACTACTCTTGACCATTTCTCAGGACCAAGTTGTCCTTTTCTAGCATCACCTGAAGTTACTTTTGCTTCTGAAAAGAGAACTCTCTGAACAAGTTCTTCTTTTGTCATTTCAAGCGAGAAGAAAGCTACAACTTTACCCTCTTTTGCTACGTTAGTTCCTATGTTCAAAGCAAGCGAAGATTTACCCATGCTGGGTCTAGACGCAATAACAGCTAGATTTCCTTCTTGTAGTCCTGATAGGTAATTGTCTAAATCTGTAAAGTAGGTAGGTAAACCTGATAATCCAGTCCCTCTATTTTCTATTTCTTCAATTCTTTCGATTGCACCTTCCAAAACATCGGTAACACCAACCAACCCATCTCCGATAGCATCGTCAGAAGCTGTAAATATTGTTTGCTCAGCTTCGTCAAGCACACTATGAATTTCTTTATCCATAGCCATTGCTAGAAGTTCTATTCTTCCACTAGCCTTTAATAATTTTCTTCTATGAGAATGTTCCAAAACAATCTCAATATATCTTTCAAAGTTTGCAGAACTTGGGACATTATCAACGAGTCTTGCAATATATGAAGCATTTATTGAAGTAGAGTTTTTAGAGTCTTTAAAAATTAACTCTGAGACGGTTACTGTATCAATTGGCTTACCTGTATCAAATAGTCCTTTCATGGCTTCATAAACTGTTTGGTTTGACGGGCTATAGAAATCAGGTGGCCTAACTTCTTCCATTAACCTCGATACAGCATCTCTTGAAAGTAGAGCGCTTCCCAATAATGCTTCTTCTGCTTCTAAACTATGGGGAGGAACCTTACCTAAAGACTGATTGTCTCTTGATGAAATTGCCTCTGGACCAACCATTATTTTGTTTCAGGAACTACTTCAAGTGTTGTGTCAAACTGTGTATCAGGACCTAATACAACAGTTACTGTATGTAGTCCTATTTCTTTAACCTGGTCTTTCGTGTCAATTTGGCTCTCTTCAAGTTTATAACCTGAAAAAGTTTCAATTGCCTCAACAATCTGTTCATTACTAATTGCAGCATAGAGGGTTCCCTCATCTGTTGAGTTTTGAGAAATTACAATATGAGCATCTGCTAAAGCAGTTGTTATTGAATCTGCCAATTCACTATTTACCTGTGCCTGAAGTTTTCGTTTTTCTTGAATCTTCTCAGCAAGTTCTAAATTACTTGTAGTTGCCAAGATTGCTAATTTTTTTGGAAGCAAATAGTTTCTAGCGTATCCTTTTGCTACATTAACAATATCTCCTTTACGCCCAAGTGATTTGACATCTGAGTTAAGAATTAATTTCATCTCCTATTACCGTAACTTTGCTTATAGGAGCTTGTTGTAACATAAGGTAATAAAGCTAGCTCTCTAGCAACTTTTATTAGTCGAGCCACTTTAGCTTGTTCTTGTTTAGTGATTCCAGTAATTAAGCTGGATCTAATCTTTCCTCTGTCGGAGATGAATTTTTCCAAAAGCTTTACATCTTTATAAGTCGCATTTTCAATTTGTTTTTTTGTTATTCTTCTCTGCTTAGGTGCTTCATATTTTGAAGCTCTTCTTCCTGAATTTCTTTTAGTATTTGCCATTATTAAATCTCCTTAGAACGGTGCTTCGTCTTCTTCGTAATTTTCTCTTGCTACTGGTTGAGGTGATGATGACATACCACCTGAAGACCTTTCAATATTTGCTTTTGCCCATCTTAGACTTGGTGCTATTTCATCAATTGAGATGTCCACTACAGATCTATTCTGACCATCTTGTGTTTCCCAAGATCTATAATTTAATTTTCCTACGACAATAACTCTCATTCCTTTTTGTAATGAGGCTGCTGCGTTTTCTGCCATGTCATTCCAAACGGTACCTTGGAAGAACATAGCATCTCCTTCTTCCCAAGATCCATCAGAGTTTCTTTTGCGCTTATTTTGTGCAATCCTTATTTCAGCTAATGTTGCACCACCATCAGTTACCCTTACTTCCGGGTCTGCTGTTAAATTTCCAACTATTGTTACTGTGTTATCTACCATCTTTATCTACTCCTAGCTTTCCATCTTTAACACTTTGTGTCTAATCACATCATCAGATATTTTTAGCACTCTATCTAACTCTGCTGGCACATTTGAAGGGCTTTCAAAACTTGTTATTGTATAAATTCCTTCTTTAAATGTATCAATTTCGTATGCAAATTTTCTTCTTTGCCATACTCCCTGTTCCGATACATTACCTCCACCATTTGAAATCACATCTGTGATTGATTTGTGGATTGATTCGACGACTGATTCGTCTGCTGTTGGTCTCACTATTGAGACTAAGTCATATTTATTCATTTTTCTCCTATGGACACTTGTACGTGGCTTCTTATGAAGCAGGTACTTATTAATTTAATAGTAGGAATTAGTTATGACAGAATTTTTTTAATTTCTTTTTTCCACTCTTTTATGTTTTCAGATGTTAATTTACCAGCACCATATGAGTGTTCCTCTGAGGGAAACGTCTTATTTTCTACATCAACTTTGTACTTTTTTAGACTTTTTACAACTTCGTCATACTGATCTGAATACCTTTTTACGAACTTTGCATCTATATACTCTTTTGATTTCATTCCAATAAGGTCATTAAATACTAATACCTGTCCACTTACATCTACACCAGCACCAATTCCTATGGTTGGAATTGTAATTTTCTCAGTAATGACTTCTGCCACAACTGAAGGTACTCCTTCTAGAACAATACTGAAGCACCCAATCGAATCTAGTAGAACCGCTTCTTCTAATAGTTGAGTTGCCATATCTAAAGTTTTTCCTTGGACTTTATAGCCACCCATGACATTTTTTGACTGGGGGGTAAGCCCTAAATGTCCCATTACAGGTATTTCAGCATTTATTATTGCTTCTATAACATCTTTTCTTTTTTGGCCTCCCTCTAATTTAACTGCATCAGCACCAGCTTCCTGAATAAATCTTGCTGCATTACGTACAGCCTCTTCGACAGTATTGTGATAACTCATGTAAGGCATATCTGCGACTACTAGGGAATCTGGCTGGGCTCTTGTAACAGCTTTTACATGGTGTAGCATTTCATCCATGGTTATTGAAAGAGTATCATCATGACCAAGTACAACTTGCGCTAAAGAGTCACCTACTAAGATTATGTCTATTCCAGCTTCTGATACAGCATTAGCTGTGGGGAAATCATATGCCGTCATCATACTTATCTGACGACTGTTTTTTAAATCCAGTATTTTTGGTACAGTTATTTTCATATTTTTCTCTCCGCCTTATAGGTCGAAGGATCTAAGGTCATTATATTATTGATATTTCTATTTCAAACTAATTTTTTAATTTAGGTTTTAAATTATTTGTTTATAACATCTAGTTATGAGTTTCTTAAAGTACTGCTTGTTATTAATATTGGTAGCATGTTCAGTATCAACGACTGGAGAAGATGTGGATAATAATTTAGAAAAAGCTTATTTCGCAGGCGGTTGCTTTTGGTGTATGGAACCACCTTTTGAAGCCTTAGATGGTGTAAAAGGTGCAGTATCCGGATATATGGGTGGAACAGTTGAAAATCCAACATATGAAGAAGTTACAACTGGAGAGACAGGCCATGCTGAAGTAGTTGAGATTTTATTTGACCCTGAAGTTGTAAGCTATGAAGAACTGCTTGCTGTGTTTTGGAGAAACATTGATCCTACCGCATTAAATTATCAATTTGCCGATGTTGGATCACAGTACAGAACAGAGATTTTTACAGTTGGTAGTAATCAAAAAGATCTTGCTTTAGCCTCAAAAGAGGAGTTAGAAAACTCTGGAAAGTTTGATAAACCAATAGTTACTGCAATATCAGAAGCTCCAGAATTTTATGTTGCGGAAGAATATCATCAAGACTTTTACAAAAAACAGAGCATGAGATATCAAATGTATGCAAAGGCTAGTGGTAGAAAAGGGTACTTGGAAGATACCTGGGGCGATAGTTAATACATAATCGTTTTTGTTAAATGGTGTGCTGATTGTTCAGCATGAAAATCAGTCCATAACTTAAAATCAAGTTGAGGAATTATTATCTTTTCCTCTTCTTGTTTTACTTTATTTATCTCTTCAGTCAGTTGTGCTGTAACAAACAGTGTTGCTGCTCTAATTTCAATTTCCTCAATTGAATCAGATTCTATCAGGACGCCTTGTTCTATCTTGTTTTTAAGTTTGTCAGTGTAAGTAACAATACCCATCTTCTCAAGAGCAACTGGAACTATATAATCAGCAAATGCAGTCATGTTTTCCATGTCTTCAATATAGAACTCTCCATCCTTAGCTAGTTCCCTGTGAATACCCCAAAATGCTAACTGGGCTAATTTTAGAAAATACACTTCTTCTTCTAAATAGATAGAAGTATCTCTAAACCTATCAAATTGAGAAACCAGTCTCTCAATTAAACCCTCTCCATTGTGATAAAGTTTTTTTGGACCACTTTTAATAAAATTTATCCAGTCACCCTTATATTCCCCAACTAATGTTTCGCCAACTTTATTTAAAACATATGTTTTTTCTTTAGCCATTGGCATCTCTATATTTGCTGTAAAGATTGATTTAAAGGTTGTTTCAGTAATATCTTGTAAGAAATAACCATCATACAAATCTATTCCGTTTTTTACAGCTTGGTCAATTTGGTAAACCATTGCATCCGTATCGGAAAAAGTATTGTAACCATCATTTAATGCGTATTTAATTTGTGATTCAAAATCTGTGAAAGCAAAATTTAATGTGTTAATTAACATGGTTTTTCTAATGACATCTTCTGGTTTTAGGTATGAGTTGTTGGGATATTTAATTTCATAATTGTAAGCTGAAAGGTTTTTTGCTTCAGTGACTAATTGGACACTATCAATAGATAAATGTTGTAGGTTTTTTATTACCGGCCTAATGGAATGTAGTACTTTTGAGTCCCAATTAATCTTCATGAAAAAATCTTAATAGCATTTGCTAAAAATATTTTTTATACTTTAATTTTATGAACCCAAAAATTTGTATTGTAGGCAGTGCCAACATAGATCAGATTTCCTATGTTGATACTATTCCCTCTGATGGAGAAACAGTATTTGGTGATTCTTATCAAATGGGATTTGGTGGTAAGGGAGCAAACCAAGCAGTGATGGCGGGGTTGCTTGGCGCAGATGTCTATATGATTGCTTGTTTAGGCACTGATGTCTATAACAAGATGACAGTTGACAATTTAAATAACAACAATGTCAATACGGACTATATTCAAACTGTAAATGGTTCCAGTGGTGTGGCTCCTATATGGGTTGACAAAACAGGTCAGAATAGAATTATTGTTATACCTGGTGCTAACAATTTAATTGATGCAGATATTGCTATAGACTCATTAAGCAGTATTGGTCCTTTAGATGTTGTAGTTGGCCAATTTGAAATACCGTTAGAAGTAAATGAGAAGGTATTTGAATATGCTAGAAATAATGGAATACAAACTGTCTTAAACCCAGCACCTGCCGGAGATGTTTCAGAAAAGCTATTAAATAATACCTCCTGGTTTATACCTAATGAGGTCGAGTTTGAAGAAATGCTAGGAGAACCGTTTAATGAGAATGCTTTATTAAAACACTCAAAAGATGCCAAACCAGAAATAATTGTAACTTTAGGTGAAAAAGGATGTGCTGAAGTGAGTGATGGAAAAGTATATATTCATCAAGCTAAAAAAGTTACTGCTATTGATACAACTGGGGCTGGAGATGCGTTTGTTGGATCTTTCTCATATGGTTTAGCAAGTAAAATGTCGAAACAAGATTCGATACAGTTAGCTCTGGAAAAAGCAACAAACTCTGTTACTAAAAAAGGAACCCAGAGTTCTTATAAAGATTAAGTAGGAATTTTTAAACTAGATTCCAAAATAACGTTTGTAGCCATATTTACTGAGTCAAGATAATCTTCTTTACTCAAAGCTTCTTTTCTATTTTGATCTCCATACACTACAAGTAATGCTCCTGTTCTGACTTTTCTGTAAGCGCCTACAACAAATAATGTCGACACCTCCATCTCAGAACATAGGACTCCACCCTTAACCCATGCTTCCCATTTCTGATTTAATTCATGAGAAACAGGCATAGAATCTGGGTCATGTTGACCATAAAAGGAATCTTTTGACTGTACAACACCAATATGATAACTAGCTTCTTTTTCTTTAGCCGCGCCTTCTAATGCATAGACCATATCAGCTGATGGCACTGCGGGATACTCAATTGGCATATATTGAGGTGAAGTTCCCTCCTGTCTGACAGCCCCATTCGCAATAACTAAATCACCAATTCTGGTGTGTTCTTGCATGGCGCCTGAAGTCCCCAGCCTAACTAAAGTCTTTGCTCCAATATTTGCTAATTCTTCTACAGCTATTGCTGCAGATGGGCATCCAATTCCTGTAGAAGTAACACTTACTGGTCTACCTTTGTATGTGCCAGTCACTGTTTTGTATTCTCTATTAAAAGCAATTTCTTTGGGGTCATCAAAATGTTTTGCAATAAAGTCAACTCTTCCGGGATCCCCAGGAAGAATAACAAAATCTGCTATATCGCCTTCTTGTAATTGTATGTGGTACTGCTTTTCTCCATCAAGCATTGATTTCTTTTCTGACATAAAATAAATGATATCAACCTATTTTGAACTGGTCACTAAATATTTTTGATAAATCCATAGAAATTATTGCCAAAACTGATACTTTAATACTATGGATATTCCACAAATTTCTTTTCCTAATACTGATAAAGAATTTATTAATAATCCATACCCTTATTTAAAAGAATTAAGAGAAAAGTCACCTTTACATTTAGACGTCGAAAGTGGTCTTGTCCTCATTACGCATTTTGATGATGTAAAAAATGTTCAAAAAAGTAAAAATTTTTCCTCATCAGAACCGGAAAATTATGAGAAAAAAGAAGCAACAATAATTGATAAAAAAGATTATGAATTTTTTTGGAAGACTGAGGAATTTAATTTATTAAATCTTGAAGGCACAATTCATAGCGAACTTAGAGGTTTGGTAGCAAAAGCTTTTTCAAATAGACAGGTACAGGAATTAAGACCATTTATGGAGAGGAAATCAAAAGAATTGTTAGAAAAAGTTAATAGAGATTCATTTGATTTGTTAGCTGATTATGCACAACCTTATTCAATATCTGTAATTGGAGAGCTGCTTGGTGTACCTGAAGAAGATTATGACAAATTTTTATACTGGTCTCATGCAATAGTCAAAATGTATGATTTGAAAGTGTCTGATGAGAGCGCATTAGAAGCAGAAAATGCTGCCAAAGAATTTTATATCTACATGAATAATTTGATAGATAGTAAAAATGCGGACCCCCAAAATGATATGATTTCAAGATTGTCTCAAGTGAGTGAAAATGATCAGAAACTAACTAGAGACCAAATTATATGTACTGTAATTTTATTATTGAATGCTGGTCACGAAGCAACAGTAAACACAATTGGAAATTCCATCGTAGCTTTAAACCAGAATGATATTGAAACAAAAGATTTACATAAAAAGTTTGAAATAAAAGACATTATCGAAGAACTCATTAGATGGGATAGCCCTTTACAGTTTTTTCAAAGATGGGTCGTGGAGGACACTGAACTATCTGGATATGAACTACCCAGAAATTCTAAAGTTGCCATTCTCTTGGGATCAGCAAATAGAGATAACTTAGCATTCAGTGAAGCAGAGAAGGTTGATTTCGAACGTGAAAATTTAAGCCACACAAGTTTTGGTGGTGGAGTTCATTTTTGTCTTGGCGCCCACCTTGCAAGATTAGAATTAGAAGTTTCATTTCAAAATTTATTCAATTATGACATACAACTTTTAGCTAACCCAGAAAGAACAGGTGCTTTTGGGATCAGAGGATTTAAAAATATTCTGGTAAAAATTTAAAGTTTAACTTCTGTAACTCATCAACTAGACCTAAACTCCATGTATGGGGAAATCTAAAAGCTATGGTATGAACACCAAAGCACTGCATGCTAATAAAAAATTTGAACCTATAAGTGGAGATATCATGCCACCTCTTCACCTTTCAACAACTTATAAAAATGATGTTCCCGGCGAATCAGAGTATTTCTACGGACGTGTTAACAACCCTACAAGAGAGCTTTTTGAAAGGACATTGGCTTCACTTGAAGGAATAGAAAACTATGAAGAAATACATGCCCTTGCAATGGCTTCAGGTATGTCCGCTGTTAGTTTGATAGCGGAACTCGTCAAGCCAGGAGAAAATGTAGTTATCACAAAGGATGTATACGGAGGAACAACCAATTATTTTTCAAAAATAGTCACTGAAAGAGGTGTCGAAGTTAATTTTTGTGATTTTTCTGATACTGAAAAGCTAAAATCACTATTAAATGATAAAACTAAGTTGGCGTGGATAGAATCACCATCTAATCCATCTATAAATCTTTATGATCTTTCAAAAACTGCAGAAATTGTCCATGAAAATGGTACTTTTTTAGTTGCAGACAGTACCTTTTCTACACCATTTATTACTAGGCCTCTAGAGCATGGAGTTGATATTGTCATGCACTCAACAACAAAATATATTGGAGGACATAGTGATACGCTTGGTGGGGCTGTTGTTACAAAAAATCCTGAGCTACATGAAACTCTAATGTTTTATCAGAGACAAGGTGGAGCGATTATGTCACCTTTTGATTCATATTTAGTACAAAGAGGTTTATACACACTTGGACCAAGAATAAAATTACATTCTGAAAATGCACATAAATTAGCCGAGCACCTTGAAAGTTCTGAACTTATTAAAGAAGTTAGATATCCTGGATTGAAAAATTTTAAAAATCATGAAATAGCATTAAAGCAAATGGATTATTTCGGAGGGATGCTTAGTTTTTACCTAAATGAGAATGTAGATCAAGAAAAGTTTTGGAAATCACTAGATTTATATAAATTAGCAGTGAGTCTTGGTGGTGTGGAAACTTTGATAGAGTTACCGTACTTAATGACGCATGATAATGCACAGGAAACTGCAGCTAGTGCTCCTATTGATTTAATAAGAGTTTCTGTAGGGCTTGAAAATATTGAAGACTTAATTGACGATATGGATTCTGCTCTAAATGCTGCAAAAAAATAAATCTAATTCAAACTATTTTATATATTCCTTAATCGCTGTTTTTTCTACCGGAATTTTATTTATCATCTTTGGATCTAATGGCTGGGGTCCTGCAGCTTCGAATGAACAAGCAATTGGTGAAATTTCAAGATGGTGTGAAAGAGTAAGTGCTGGATTTTTTAGAGAACCCGCCAATACATTAGGGAACTTAGGATTTGTATTTGCTGGTCTTTATATGTTCTACAAGCTATCTAAAGATGCAACAAGTAATCTTTCACCAATGTTCGGTTCCTTTAAAATTGCGCTCGTATATGCATCAGCATCAACATTTCTAGGACCTGGATCAATGGCAATGCATGGAACTCATACTAGGTTTGGTGCTTGGCTGGATAATGTTTCTATGATTGCATATATTTTGCTTTTGTGGATGTATAACTTAAAACGGCTGACGAAATTTTCAGACAAAACTTATTTTGTTAGCTATTCAGCTTTACTAATTTATTATGCATTTAGCTATTGGTATTTAGATTCAGGTCTTGGAATTGGAGTTGACTTATTTGAATTGAGTATTGGTTTGTGGATTGCAACAGAAGTACTAATTAAATTTCCTAATATTTATGGTCGTCTAATGTCAGGGGTTACAGTCCTAATTATTCAGCAATTGTTTGGTAGCTCAGTTATTGAATCTCTAGCAAACTTTGACCAAAATTGGGAAATGCTTCTATATTTCTTACCTGCATTAATACCAAATTTTCAATCAGAGGTCAAAAGAGTATATACTCCATGGTTTTTTATAGGTTTTGCCTCTTTTTTTGGAGCTGTATTAATTTGGGGAACTGGTGTACCAAATCACCCTTGGTGTAATCCAGATTCATGGCTACAGGCACATATGATCTGGCATTTATTGTGTGCCGTTGCAACTCTTAGCTTTTTTAATTTCTACAGGAGAGAGACTACGGCCTCAAGTACATAATATCTTCTTGATTGAGCTCAATAAGTTCTCTGCCAAAATAAAGTGGGTACATTGTATTAGAAATCCAGCTATCTACTTGATCATCATAATATTTTGACATCACGTGTCCAGATTGACCAGAGGGAAGAACTGTTCTTGAATTATCAAAATTACCCAAATCAATAACCATCCTCATTGATGGGTAACTTCCAATTGTAAAGTCATCTCCAAACCCCCAATCAGTAGAGTTAATTGAAAAAGAGGAACCTCCAGACTCAACTGGACCAATGTTGACTAATGAAGTTAAGATTGAAATCCCTGCCTCACCAAGAAAGTTTGTTGGGTATGTAATGGTGTGTATTTTTCCCCAAGTCCAGTCACTTGATTTATCTGTACCAAATATATCGATTATGTAACCATCTGAGAGAGATAGGGATCTCTCTAAGATATCAGTAAGGTTTTCCTTATTTGGTGTATTGACATCATCCCAGAGAATATGATTTGGGTCTTTCAACATTAATCTAAAGACTTCAGAAGTAGCGTCTGAATTTCCTGGTTGTAGGGAAATCTCATTTCCGGCATTATCCTCTACAACCAACTCTTCAAAGGTCTGTGAAGCTAAAGTTTTATAAAACACTGCCCAAGCTGAAGCCCCAACTGAATCTATATTCATTTCGTATTTTGTATCTGAAATAGACCATTCTTTCATAAGTGTTAGTACTTTTGAGTCAATATAAACATTATTGAAAACATAGGGAAGAATATATGCTGCAGAAAAATCATAGTTATTTATCTGCATTGCTTCCATGTCATCTACTGAGATTTTATTTTGGATATACTGTTCAATTACACGTTCAATAGCTTCTGCTCTATAGCCTCTTGCATAATAATTTGGCCACGGTTGCTCCGGATGGACTGATTGATTTGCAGTAATAATATAGCCTTTTGTTGGGTTAAATGTATACGGTAAGTCTTCAAATGGGACAAATCCTGTCCAATCATTTTCGCTCAACCACCCTTCAATGGGAAGATCTCCTAGTTGTCCATCAGCTCTTATAGGTAACTTTCCTGGAGATTGGTAAGCGATGTTCCCATCGACATCTGCATAGAGTAAGTTTTGGGCTGGGACATCAAACAATCTTGAGGCTTTTCGAAACTCATCCCAATTAGACGCATAGTTAAAATCTCTGATGCCAACAAATGTTGTACCAGGCATTAATGCTGGCCAAGAAAGAGAAACTGAAAAATTGTTCGGTAAGCTTAATTTTACTTCATTAGCAAATGATGATTCCCCATCTTCTGGATTTAAGTTTATAGGATATGAACGATCAGAAACAATTGGTCCATGTTTTGTTGATCTTACCTCTATAACAATTGGTTCCTGACCAGCAACCTCTATGATTTCTGTAACTCTATCCATCTCCAACCACTCACCATCAACCTCATATTGGTTAGGGTTACTAGGATTAATTTTTTCAATAAAAAGATCTTGGACATCTGGACCCATATTTGTAAATCCCCATGCTATATCACTGTTATGTCCAATAACAATATATGGCGATCCTGCGAATGAAAATCCAACAACATCTAAGTTACAATCACGGTATTTTGGAAAACAATGTAGTCCATTCTCATACCATATTGCTGGAAGCTGAACAGATAAGTGTGGGTCATTTGCTAGTAACGGAAAGCCTGTTTCAGTGTGTTCTCCTGATATTGCCCATGAGTTTGAACCTAAAGATTGGTTTGTCTCTAAATCTTTAGTGACATATTTAATAAAAATTGATTGATAGAGTTGTTGGATGTTATTTGCTTTTCCAACAGAAGCAAATGAACCCTTTCCTTCCCACTCTTCAACTATATAGGGGTGCTCGTCAGGATATGGTGGTGTAAGCAAAGAGGAAATCTCAGGCGTGAGTGAATTAAATGTTTTTGAGTTTCTTATTTCTTGTTGGAAATTTCCATTTAGATCGTAGGCCATCATCTTTGCCCAAGCTAGAGGATAGTGAGGTTCGTATCTATCAACTTCATAATCGGGATTAATAAACTGTAACAAAAAGTGTTCTAAGCTTAAGCTCCTCTGAGGTCTTGATTCAATATATGCATTAATTCCATTTGTGTAGTTAATTAAATCTTGTTTGAATTCTGGAGGAAGGGTTTCATACTCTTCAAGTGCAACTCTATTGAAACCAAATGTTCTAAAAAGTAAATCTGCTCCAACACCTGGTTCTCCAATTAATGAAGCTAAACGCCCTGTGCTTAGGTGACTCCAAAACTCTAGTTGCCAGAATCGATCCTGAGCATGAACATACCCCTGAGCAAACAAGATATCGTCTACATTTGTACCATATATATGGGGAATTCCTCTTTCATCACGAATAACCTCTACAAAATCTGTTAATGGAAGACCAGAAACATCTATATCGTGATCTGGAAGCGGCATTCTGAAGATAACAACACCTGCAATAAGTACTGCTGCTTGAAGCAATACTAAAATTACAAAAAGCCATTTAATAAATTTTTTCATGAATCCCCCTAGGTAAATAATAGATATTAGAGGTTAAGGTTGTCTATCCAGTCTGAGATTTCTTTTACTGTCTGCTTGTAAATTTGAAGGGCGTGTTCATCTGAATCATATGAAGCTCGACTTGGATCAACAAATGAATTATGAATTCTGTTTTTTGCATTAGGAAATATGGGACAAAGCTCATTAGCCGAATCACATACTGTTAATACGTAATCGAACGTTTCATCGATAAAATCATCTACAAGTTTGGGATACTGTGCGGAGATGTCGTAACCCTCTTCGGACATCGCCCTCACTGCATATGGATTTACATTGTTTTCAGGATGCGTTCCTGCTGATTGAATTTCATAATCTGGGTACTTATTCTTAAGCAGACCCTCAGCAATTTGTGATCTACAGGTATTACCTGTACATATAACAATTATTTTCATGTGGCTATTTTAAATAGAAAATTAGAATAATGATATGGATACAAGAGCTAGTAAAGAACGTAAATTTACTGAAACCATGGAAAAGTGGATTATGTATTTTATGTATTTATTATTTGGTGGTTTGTTTTTTTTAATATCCATACAGGGATCTCTGAGTGAAGGGTTGATATTATTGCCCATTGCGTTAGTCTCTATTCCCCTTACGAAGTGGGGTATGCGTTGGCAAAACGAACGCTATATAAGAAGTGCTCAGAATCAAGATGACCTAGAAGTTGTTGTAAATAGATTAAATGAAATTGAAAAAAGAATATCAGAATTGGAGGATAAATGATATCTGTAGAAGTATTACTGAAACATATGGCTTGGGCAAACCAAGAAATCTACAAAGAAGTGCAGAAGCTAGATAATGAAGTCTTAAATTACTATGTAATTGATCCTGAGTGGACTGTCAGAAAAATACTTATTCACATTGTTGGTGCTGGTCACTTATATGGACAGAGGCTAGATGGTGATCCTTTCTCACCATTTAAGTTAGAAAGTGATGATGATGGAATGTTAATTAATCAACTACTTACTGAATTAGAAAGAATAGATCAAGGTTTAATTAAATTCGCAAATGTTGAAGATGGGGATTTAACCTACATGACATCTCAAGGAGAAAGAACAAGTAAGATTTCTACAATAATTTCTCAAATGATATTCCACGCTGCTGAACATAGAGCACAAATTGTTGCAGCTTTAGATAAACACAACTTAAGAGAAATAAATTTAGATAGATACTCAGTGTTTAGCTATATAGAAAGCATCAAGTAGTACTGCTGTTTACCCACTCATCATATTCTGGCAAGGTGTAAACAGGCTCTAGTACTGTAATTTTTGGGAGTTCGTAATGATGTCTTTGTTTTACGATGTCTACAACTTCTCTGAGTAAAGCCTCACTTGTATACATAGACACTTCTACTTCTGGTTCATTAATTATTTCATCTTTCCACTTATAGGATGACTGAATAGTATGGAATGTTCCACATGCAATTTTATTTGTTTCAAGCAAAAGATTGATCAATTCTTTTGCATTTTTATCATCACCTACGGTTGTTTGGATAATAATCATAAGTCAAGATTAAGCTCTTTTGCTGTGTAAGACCATAGAGAAGTTCTGAATTCTTTATTGTAAACAATTTTGTTATGTTTCATGGTTGATGGCTTTCCATAAAATCCAAAGATACGCGGGGCATAGACGTGGTGTGGTGAGACATCTGTCTCTTCTATAGCTTTTAATATAGGGGCGATACCTGTTTGAATATTTGTAGAAAAATATGTATAAAAAGATTTTTTTATTCTTTTTACATTGTGGGGTCTAGATTGTCGTGATTTTGTAACACCTGGGTGAGCAACTGATACAGATACAGGTACATCAACTAACCTATTCCCCAACTCCAGCGCAAACATTGATCTATATAGATTTGTTAAATTGTATCTACTGCTTGGTGAAAACGATTTCTGTGTATGAAGATCTTCTAGTATTAACTTTCTAGCTAAATACATTGAGAGACTTGAAATCTGAACAATCTTTCCTGAGGTATTTATAAGGTTATCTAAGAGCATTAGGGATAAACGATAAGAACCAAAATAATTCACAGACATCATGGATTCGTATCCTTCAGTTGTTAATTCAAAATCTCTATAAATTAAACCTGCATTGTTGTACAAAATATCTAAATTTGAATAATCAGATTTTATCTTCTGGACGAATAGCTGTATGCTTTCTGGATCAGAGAGATCAAGTTCTAGAAACTTTGAAGATGGACCTAGATATTTCTCTGCCATCAACCCTTTTTCAGTGTTTCTACAAGCAAGTACAACTCTATAGTCATGTTGAATCAATCTCTTTGCAACTGCTAGACCAATTCCTTTATTCGCTCCGGTAATGATTGCTGTTTTTGTCATTTTTTATTCAGTCTATTAATAGGTAGGATTAAACAAATGTATTATTTGTTAACTGGAATTATTGCTGTATCAATACTGAGATACTTTAATTTAATACCAAAAATGACGAGTAAGTTTTGGACATATGTTGATTATGTAATAGTCCTCATTGGGTTTGTGCTACTTCTTTCACGTATACCTCCTTTTTTCTCAGGAATTTTACTTACAGTTGTAGCTGGGTATGCATGGCGAAAAGGCTTTTTCGATAAATTTCGCTAGAGCGTTAGCTATTAGGAAGGATTGACATAAGCTCTTCTTCAGAGCTGTTAGTAATAAAATTTCTAAATTCTTCTTCGTATGTAATGTAATTTTTTCCAAATGTATTTTGAAAATTTTCAGGAAATAAAATACCTGTCTGTGCATTTATCCAAAAGTCATACATTGTCTGTTCTCCGTGAATGTTGGTTAAGTAGGCTATAAACCATGCACCTACTTGATAACCTACAGCCCAATCACTTTCCCAAGTGACGTTATAGAGTTCAGGCCCATTCAAATATCGTTCTTTTATGGTTGGTTGATTGTCTCCACAGTAACAACTAAATAATCCTCTATTCATTTCGTTTTGCAAATGAGAAAAATCATTTACGTCACGTGAATAGTAAAGGTGAGAAAAATATGTTGCATATCCCTCCATCCAGAAAGGTTTGTCTCTTTCATCCTTTTCTATTCTCTTGCCAGTAATTTTTTGTTCTAAGTCGTAGTCAAAACCTACAACATTGGAAAGTTGAAAAATGTGATACATTTCATGAATAGTTACATAAGCTTGTGATCTACTATCCCAAGATAAATCAAATGATCCACTAATGAAAAGATAACAACATTCTCTATCACTTGGTATTCCGCTTATAGAAGATCCTGTAACTCTTCCACTATCTGTAAAAAGACCAATACTTCCGTCAGCTTTCTTATCATGATTCTTTGGATTGCAGCGGGAATTCCTGAATGTTTTTGGATACACTTCATCTAAATACTGGCAATATTCTTCCTCTAGAGCTATTGCAGATTCATAATTTTCAGAGTCAAGCTGAACAACAAGTATTGGATATAAATTTTCTCTTTTTATGCGTTCATCTACAAACAAAAGCTGTTCCGTATATTGAATGTACTTTGTAAGAATATCCACATGCTGATCAGAAATAGTTGAGGCTCTAAAGATTTTTACATCTCTGTAGTCAAGATAGTTATCTGATTGGGGAATATTTTTCTCTGGAGTAGTCGTTGCTATGTCTTCAACTGTAATGGTCGTTGTTATATCTTGAGTAGTGTCTGTTGTAATAATTAAAGATCCCTCAGTTAATTCACTTCCACCACACACGATGAAGATCGATAAAAATAGTATGTATTTTTTCATTCGTAATATTTATTGTTGTACAGCAACCATCTTATACAAAACACAACAACAATAACCGAGAACAACATTGTCATATTTGGAAAGAGATACAATAGAGTAATTGAACCTATCACTGTAATGAAAATTACTAACACTCTATTTTTCTCCCGGTTTGTAGAAGATTTTATTTCTTCCCTGAACCAAATGATATCTATCCATTAACGCATTTTTATCTACATCAACAGAATCTGTTAAAACAAGTTCATCCATTAGTTCAAATCTACGATTTTTATAGTCTATTTTAGTTGGGACAACTGTAGCGTCGAGTGCTCGACCAATATAATGAAACCCAGTTTTTATAGTTTCGTTAGATTTCATCTCGCCTTCAACTGTTAAATAGAGAATAAATTTATCTTTTGATTGAAGCTGATCAATAACTTGCTGCGTAACTCCAGTTGATTTAGCTCTCCAAACAGGAATTCCACCAAATTCAAGGAGTAGCTTATTTTGCATCTTCCCAAAAGGGTGCGGTATGCCCAGTTTGTCTGGATTTTTTTTAAAAGGAAGTGGTATAACTATTCGAGTAAACATTGAAACTGAACCCAAAAAGTAAAACTTCAAATCGGTGGCTAAGCATACTATATATGCATAAATTGCATCAAAAGTAGATGAGTGAGGTGCTGAGGCAATAATTATTCTCTTTTTATCAGGTAGGTTGCCAACTATATCCCAGTTAACAACTTTTAAAACAAACCGTCCAATTGGTCCAAGTATTTTTCTTTTCTTATTTGGATGATTTTCTGTTTTAACAACCTCTTCCATATATCTATGCTAATTACTTGTAATCTCTTTCACCTGTTTAGAGAGATTTCTTAAATTCTTATTATTAAAATTTACAATCCATAAAACTACATACAAAATACCAATTATAAAAAATAAAAACGCATACCCTCTTCCGGGCCCAGAACCAAAAAGTGGAGTTAGGATATCAACATTTTGCGGGTAAAAAGAAAACTCTAAATAATCTCCTAAAGGTCCTGCAATAACAACTCCTAAGGGTCGTAACATCTGAGCAATTGTCCCCCTAAGTGCTAAAGCTCTTCCTCGAATATTTTCATCTGTAATAGCAAGCCACGCTCCTGAGGAAACTGTATATTGTACCGTTCCGCTTACTCCAGCGATAATGCCATGTATGCATAAAAGAAATATGCTTGGTCTGAGTGAACCTAAAATCAAACTCAGGCCACCTAAAAGGCCCATATATATTGCAACTTTTAAATTCCCCTGAAGTTTGTCAGCTAATCGAAGTGAGATAATTGAACCAACTAGAAATGCTAAGCCAACACTTGATTCAACAATACCTAGCCCTCTTGCGTCTGTGAAGCTAAGAATCATTGGTGGAATTAATACTGAGGTGAAGCCCCATAAAAAGTTACCGATTGAAAGAATAGATACTAAAGCAAGTAGTCCTTTTTGTTTTTTTAACCAGTTATAAGCTTCGACTAGGTCAAAATAAGTATTTTTAAAATTTAACTTTCCCTTTGTTTTAATTTTTTTACTTTTAAACAAAGTTATAGTTGCGATGCCGAAAAAACAGGTAATAAGATCCACAAGAATCACTCCAGGAAGGCCAAAAAAAGAATAAATGAATGCTCCACCTATTGGTCCAATTAAAACAGAAATTGCTTCTGCACTCTCAAATAGAGCTGAGACTTTTGTTACTTCGTGTTTTTTTACAACATCACCTAAAAAAGCACTCCATGTTGTCCAGTGAGCTATTTCAAAAATTCCAAAAGCTAAAGCAAATGGTATGAGTAAGGTAAGTGTCAAGATATCACTTATTGCAAAATATCCAATTACACACATCAATACCGCAATTATTAAATCAAAAACAATAATCAATGTTTTTCTTGGAAATCTATCTGCAAGGACTCCTCCGAATGGTCCTGTAACTACACCTACAATTGCAACTATAAATAAAATGGTAGAAAGAGCGCTTGCTTTTCCTGTGGTCTCATATATCCAAACTCCTATTGCGAAGAAAGACATAGAAGAGCCAGTCCATGATACTGTTTGACCAAACCAGAGAAGATATACTTTTTTACTCATAAATCACCTTGTTGAGTATATAAGTAAAACATATATAAAATTTTAAAACGCGCTGATGCTAGCCAATGCAAGAAAAACAGTGAACCATCCAGTTTTCAGTAACTTGAGGATCAAGTGAAGACAGAGCTGTAAACCCTAAAATAATTGCAATTCCAATTAATGTCCAGTGTTTTATAGGCATAAATCAATAATAAACACATTAAATTTGAAAATTGAAAAAATTCATCATAGATTGGGATTATAAGGGGGAGCTTATGTTGAGTAAAGAGGCTATTAAAGCCCAAAACAAATATAAAAAATTAGGTTCTATGATTTCATGGCTGGTCGTTGAACCTTGGAAACCAGTAATGTGGAAAGTCAAACTACAGAGGTTTAACTTTGATAATATTGTTGCGATAAATCCAAAATCTAAAGGTCATAAAAAAGAGAAGTTAAAACTTGCAGGAATGGAGACATGGAAGATTACAACTCCTAACTCAGATCCAGAAAAGATTCTTCTATACTTTCATGGCGGAGCATATCAAGTTGGAAGTCCTAAAGGGTACTATCCTATGCTTACTCATTTAGCGAGAGAAACAGGGTTTACAATCTACATTCCTGATTACAGACTCGCACCAGAACACTATCACCCAGCGCAGGTTGAAGATGGTGTTGCTGCATATGAGGCACTGGTAAATGACTTAAGATATTCTCCAGATCAAATTGCTTTCGGTGGTGATTCAGCGGGTGGAAATATGTCACTTGTGACAATGTTGAAACTAAAAGAACAAGGTAAAGAATTACCAGCAGCAATAATATGTATCTCTCCGTGGGCAGATCCGGCCGCAACCGGAGAATCATATAACCGAGAAATGGCTGAAAAGGATTTACTCATTGGACCTATTTTTAAAAGAATGTGGGATGAATATAACCTTGATGGATTCGGAGGGTACTTTGTAAAAGAAGAAGACTTAGATTCAGAAAACCCATATATATGTCCTATAAAAGGTGACTATACAAATAGTCCTCCAATAATGATTCAAGTTGGTGGTGCTGAGTTACTACTTTCAGACTCTAGAACGTTGAAAAATGTCTTAGAGCGTGATGGCATAGAACATGAATATAAAGAGTGGGAGGATTTATGGCATGTATTTCAAATAGAAGCAGTGCTGCCTGAATCAGTAGAGTCTTTTAAAATGTTTGGGAATTTCTTAAATAAACATATTGGTGTAAAAGTCTAAACTTTATAATTAATACCATAAATATTTAAAACAAAGGATGGTAATGAAGCACGCACTTATTACTGGAAGTTCTGGTCATGTTGGGTCTAATCTCGTTAGAAAACTTTCAGAATTAGATTATAAAATTCGATGTATTGACTTTGATGGAGACCACAGAGCCTATGAAGGTTACGATGTTGAAATCATAAAAGGAGATATCACCGACAAAGACTCTCTATACGAAATATTTGAGGGTGTTGACGTAGTATTTCACACGGCAGCTCTAATTAACTTAGATAGAAGATACAGAGAAGCAATCGAGTTTGTAAATATTGAGGGTACAAGAAATGTTTGTGAAGTTGCACTTGAAAAAGGTATTGAAAAATTAGTCCATTTCTCTTCAGTGGATGCTTTTTACCGTTTTCCTATTGATGAACCATTACTCGAAGATAGAAAATTAATTGATGATGCTAGTGGTATGCCGTACGATTACTCAAAAGCTGAAGGCCAGAGAATAGTTCTAGAGTTCTGCAAGAAAGGCTTAGATGCGTCAATAATTCACCCAACCTCAATTGTCGGTCCAAATGATTTTAAACCAGGACTTCCCATGCAGGCATTTGTAGATATGGCAAATGGTAAAACCAAGTTGATGCCTGACTGGGGATATAACTTTATTGACGTTCGAGATCTATGTGATGCTGCAATTTCTGCAGTAGAGAATGGTAAGACAGGTCAGAACTACATCATTGGTGGCGAATATCATTCATATTTATATATTGCGGAGTTAATGGGTAAACAAGTAGGTAGAAAAGTTGTTTATGGAAAACTACCTGAGTTTATTACATATATAGCTATTCCTTTTGAATATATTAGGTCTCTAATTAATAAAAAGCCTCGCTTGATAACACTAGATACAATTCACACAGCTCAAACTGGAAATAAAGTTGTTCCAAGTACTTTAGCCCGTGAAGAACTTGGACATAATCCAAGACCAATAGAGGAAACTATATTTGATACAGTTGAGTTTTTTCAAAAAAGAGGTCTAGTAAATTAGGAATTAGTATTTACAATATGTCTGTGAATAATTTAGAGTTTCTCAACGTAGCTGGCTACAAATTTGAGCCATTGGAAAACCTTGATTCCCTTATTCCTGAATTCCAGAATAAGTGTGATGAGTTAGGCCTTAAGGGTTCAGTGTATCTCAGTCCAAATGGAATAAATTTCTCTATTGCTGGAACCGAAGAAGATATGGACACATATATAAAATTTATGGAAGAGGATTCAAGATTTAGAGATATTCCTTTAAAGAAAACCTTTAGTGAGACACAGCCTTTTAGAAGAATGAAGGTGCGTTTAAAAAAAGAAATTATTTCACTTGGTAGAGATGATATTAATCCAAGCGAGTTGACCGGAGATTACATATCACCAAGAGAGCTATTTGAAATATATGAAAAAAAAGAAGACGTAATAGTTCTTGACACTAGAAATGAGTATGAAACAAGAGTTGGGCTTTTTGAAAATGCAATCGATCTACAATTAGATACTTTTAGAGACTTTCCTTCAGCTATTGAGACACTTCCGGAGGAATATAAAGATAAGCAAATTGTTATGTACTGTACTGGTGGCATTAGGTGTGAAAAGGCATCTGCTGTCATGATGAAAGCTGGGTTTTCCGATGTTAAACAATTAGAAGGCGGGGTACTAGATTACTTCAAAGAGACTGGTGGCGCTTACTGGAATGGTGATTGTTTTGTATTTGATGAGAGAGTTGCTCTAGACAAAGAACTTAAAGAGACAGAGTATATATATTGTTATATTTGTAGAGAGCCACTTTCAGCAGAAGAAAAAGCATCACCAGATTTTAAAATTAATGAATACTGCCCTTACTGTATAGACAGTAGTTCTTAATCATCACCAGGAAAATTAGGATTTCCTCCATAAGGTTCTTCATATTTGTTTTCATATAAATCTTCTAAAGTCTGATATATTCTTTTAGATGTAGCTAATACTGTTACGATACCTTTTTTAACAAGCCACTTATATGGAGCTGAAAATATTTTTTGCTCTAACTCAAGTAATTTTTTAAACATAATGGTACAAAAATACAATATTTTTGAATTTATCGATAATTATGAATATTAAATTTTTATTAACTAATTCCTTATATCCCACAAAACCTGGATTATTGGAGTAATTCTAAATTACTGAAAAAAAGAGATTAAACCTAAAATATCTCTTTATGAACGCAAACAAGATTCTCATTGGTGCAGTTATTGTTGTAATAATTTGTTTTCTTATTTATATTTCTTTTGCATTGATATCAATACCTTTTGTACTGCTGCTCTCACTCTTTTAAGTTTTTAATAAAAAAAGAGGGGTGCTTGACTCCCCCTCTTTTACAAGCTTAAAAACCCTGTCCAGAATTTCTAAGCTATATGAATAGTTTATATGCTTTAAATGATTATTAAATTTATTTTTTAATTGCCAACATAAGAATAAAAATAAATGCAGTTAGACCAATTGATGAAAGAACAACAAGCTCGATCATAGATTCATTCACAATTAAATAATCAAAAAATTCTCTCATATCTGTATATTAATTAAGTCTGTATATATTAATTAAAACCAAAGGTCTGTACAGCGAGTTTTCAAAGTGATTCAATAGCCAGAAATACAGACCAAATATTTGTGGGCGCTACAGGATTTGAACCTGTGACTTCTTCCTTGTAAGGGAAGCGCTCAGTTATAAGTCGTTTATAAATGTATCTTGAAAACTCTGTCTATTTACTAACTCAACCACACCGCTATCAGTTACAGCAACTACTCCAGATTTGGGTACTCGGTTATAGTTACTTGCCATAGCAAAGGTATATGCTCCAGTAGATGTAGACATTAAAATATCACCAGATACAGTATCTCTTGGCAACATTGCATCTTTGACTAATAGATCTCCACTTTCACAGTGCCTACCAGAGACAGCATGCACTACATCGTCTCCAGCTTTTCCACCTGAGATATTAAATAGTTTATGCTCACTTCCATACAGAGCTGGCCTTGGATTATCAGACATACCACCATCTACCAAAATATATGGCTTCTCTCCTCTATCATCTTTAATGGCTCCAGCAGTATATAAAATGACTCCTGGATTATTCACTAATGCTCTACCTGGTTCAATCATGACCTTATATGATCCACTCCAGTGTTCTTTGATTCCTTCATGAATGGCATCTGCATAGACTTTTAGTTCGTGGTCTACTTCATCACCTGCATAGGGAGAGAAAAATCCACCACCGGCATCAAAGACTATTTCTCTTTCCACACTTGCTGGGTGAGCATTAAGAAAATCTGCACACTCGCTCATTGCTTTTTTATAACGATCTGGGTCTTTAATCTGGCTACCAATATGGACATGTACTCCAGAAAATAATAAATGAGGGGAGTTGTAGATTTGTTGCAGAGCCTCTTCTGCAAAACCAATAGAGATACCAAATTGTTGGTCGTATCCAGAAGTTAATACCATCGGATGTGTCTCAGCTCCAACATCTAAATTAATTCTCATTATGACCGGTTGTTTTCTACCTAACTTGTTAGCAACCTCTTCTAACATTGGAATCTCAAAACGATTATCTACTGAGATATGTCCTCCATTATGTTGCATGAAAAACTCAATTTCATCTTTATTCTTAAAGGTTCCGTTAAATAAAGAATTTTCTAACGTTCCAGTAACAGCTTGGACTGTTGCCATTTCTCCACCAGAGACAACATCTACTCCCCATCCTTTATTATCTAACTCTTTAACTAGGGCTTTACATATAAATGCTTTTGCTGCATATCTAAAATAAGTATCTTCTCCAAATGCATTTGTAAAATGATCAATATTATCTTTTAAATGTTCCCAGTCATACACATATAGGGGAGTTCCATATTCTTTTGCAACGTCAAGTAATGAAGTCTCTCCGATAAAAGCGACCCCATCCTTAAATTCAAGGTTGGATGGTAAGTAATTCATTTTTTTAAGCGACGTTTAATCCACGCAATATCTTTCTTCTGCGCTTCAAGTCCTCCAGGTGTTTCAACAATAATATCTGTTTTGCAATTCTTAATAACATATTCAAGCTCAGCCTTTGGAATGTTTCCTTTTCCTAAGTTTTCATGACGATCTCTTGAACTCTCAAAGCCATCTTTTGAATCATTAAAGTGGACAAGGTCTATTTTCTTTGTAAGCTTTTTAAACCCCTTAACCGCTTCTTGTGTTGGAATACCTCCAGCCCATGTATGACAGGTGTCTAAACAAAGACCTACATTTAAATGCCCAATAACTTCCCATAGCCTCTCGATAGAATCCATATATCTAGCAACAGAGTTTTTTCCACCAGCAGTATTTTCTACTAATACTCTCATTCCTGTGTCTTCAACATGTTCTATAGCTTTTCTCCAGTTTTCATAACCTTCGCCAATATCTCCACCCTCACCAACGGATCCACCATGAACTATGACTGCTTTTGCACCAAATGATGCCGCTACTTTACAAGTATCTTTCAGTAATTTACGACTTGGATGACGTACTTTATTATTTGGTGTTGGCACATTAATTAAATATGGGGCATGAACATAAATTGGTCCTTCATATTCTTGTAAAACATCGACATCTTCTCGAGGTTTTGGGCTTTTCCACATCTGAGGACTAGAAATGAATATCTGAAAAGTGTCTCCTTTTCTGAGTTTTATCTCTTCTACAGCATTTTTTGAGGGTATATGTGAGCCAATATTCATGAATTAAGTATATATCATTGAAATTATTCTATAAATGGTAAAGATAAAGATTTCAGTATTAAACTTAAAGTAGACTTCCTTTCGTGCTTTGAGCCACTTCGAAAGCCGATAAAACAAAAATTACAGCCACAGGGAGTCTTTTTGTGTTTTTTAATAAAAAATAGTCTGGAAAAGTGAAAATCCCAGTTGATCTTGCGACCCTCCGGGATTTTCGAACTATCTTCTATTAGGTCTTGCGACTTCATTTCTGATAGTTATATAAAAATACTCTAGTTTGGCTTATTTGGCAAGAAATTTTGATTAGTTTTTTTCGCGAACTTTTATACATGAAATTTATAGAATTTGGAGATATTTACTGCCAGAAAGCAAAAATCCCAGTTGATCTTGCGACCCTCCGGGATTTTTTATTCTATCTTCTTTTCAATCTTTCGATTTCTTTTCAGATAGTGTTCTATAAATATACGTTAGTTTTTGTTCTTACGCAAGATATTTACTAATGTATTTTTCGCGAAGTTTTACTCTTCTTCTGGCATATTTACTGTGCTCATAAGCGCATCTATTTCAGCTACTGACACTTCGGCAATTTGGACATTGTATGTTTTATCACTAAACGTAAATTGAAGGAAGTTGTCTTCTTTCATCTCTATAGTTGAAAGCTCTGATATATCTTTTACGACTGAGAGTACTTTTTCTTTTGTTCTTAAAACTATTTTGGAGTCAATTATTTCAATTACTGGAAGAAAAATACTTTGTACTGTCACAACTAATTGCAGAATCCCTAAAAAAAGTATTGTGTAGTAGAGATACTCTTCTCGAGCATTGGAACCAAATTCCTGTAAATCAAAATACTGTGATAGATATTCCCTAAAAGGACCAGATGTCATATTATCTAAGGCAATATAAGAGAGGGCGATACCAGATAAAAATGGTCTCAGCTGTTTTTTTCTATCTCTATACAATTGCATAATTTTTTTCTTTCAGTATCAGAATAACCTAAATTCGCTATTGTTTTGGTATGGAAATTGTACTGATTCGACATGGGCAACCTGCATGGATAGTTGAGGATGAATACAGAAGAAACCCTGGATTAACTGAGCTTGGTAAGGTGCAGTCACAAAAATCTGCCTCAGTTTTTTTAGAAAACAGCATGGATGAGCTTTGGGTATCTCCGTTAAATAGGGCTCAAGAAACACACACTCCTTTTAAAGAGAGAAATATAGCAAAAAATATTATCACTTATGACTGGCTTCAGGAGATGGAAGATCCGGAAGAAGTAGCACTATATGGAAAATCAAATGATGAGATTATGGCTTTTTTTGAGAAGAGGAATAGTCAGTCTTTTGAGGAATGGTCAAAAGGAAGTCATGGGCAGTATATGGAAAATTTTAAAAATAAAATTATCCCCAACCTTGATAGTGAGTTAAAAAGTAAAGGGATTACCTCCATTGATGACACCTATGACAGAATGTTTGATATAAGTACCTCAAATCTTGAGAAGATAATGATTATTTCACATGCTGGAACAATGTCTGTTCTGCTTTCATATTTCCTAAATATGCCCCTATATCCCTGGACATGGAGGAAGTTTTTACCAAGACACACCGGTCACACGACATTAAAATCTAGCAAAATATCTGGAGGACACTTCTTCAGACTTAAAGAATTTAACAATGTCTCATTTACAGACGATGACGGAGAGCAAACATACTAAAGTAGAGATATAAGGTCTACTGTGCAAACAAGAATTCTTCCAGATATAAAAATTAGTCACTTAACTCCAGTTAAAAAAAGGTTTTTTCTTAAATACTTAGCAAGATTTCTACTACTTTTTGAAAGCGTAAAGCCAGTTGGAAGTTTTTTAGATAATAAACGAGTTGTACTAGTAGCTGCACCGCATCAGTCTGGAAAAGACGAATATTTGATGGCTTTGATTATTTTAGCTTTAGATGTGGATGTCTGTTATTTATCAGCAAAGTGGACTATGAGAAAATTACCAAATCCCTTTTCAAAGTCAAAAGATATTGACGATCAAGGTATTAATTGGCCACTTGGATGGTTGCAAGAAAAAGCATTTAGAAGCTTCGGTGCAATTCCAGTAGATAGAAAAGGTAATAGTGGTCAGTACTCTGCAGTAATAGAAGAGCTAAGAGCTAGAGAATCTTTTTTGTTAATAATTACTCCAGAAGGTAGATTCGATGCAACAAGATTTAGAACAAGTTTTCTTTACCTTGCAAAAGAGTTGGATGCTGAAGTGATGCCAGTACAAATAGACTATGAGAACAAAAAGCTAAATATTTTATCATCTTTTAATATAGATGGAGATACTGAGGATGTGATTCAGAGACTTCGACTACAGTTTGATGGTGTGCGAGGAAAGAACAGTAGATTTAAAGCATGATGGAAGAGAAGTTATATAACCTAATCCAAGAGCGAGGACCTTGGCTTCTTAAAAAGAACTTGGTATCGAAATCAATATTCAGCTTTTTAAAAAACTATCTTAAATTTGAAGAAACAATATTTGTGGGTAATCATATTCAGACAATGACTGGGCCAGAGGCATTTACCTGGTTAGGAAGTGAATATACAAGTAATTGTGAGGTTAAAGGTTTAGAGAATATTCCTGAAGATGGAAAATGCTTGATTGTCTCGAACCATGCAATGGGTGCAGCAGATGCTATTGCTCTCTACTATCAAATTTGTAAAGTACGACAAGATAGTTTCTTTTTTGCAAATGAATTATTTGTGTACCTCTTAGGTGCTTTTGATGAAGTTATAGCTCCAGTAGTTTGGAATAAAGAGAAAGAGACACACAGTGCTAATAAAACTACCCTCGGAAGAATTAAAGTATTTTTTGATGCTGAGAGACCTGGAATTATATTCCCCTCTGGAAGATTATCTAAGCTAACATTATTTGGCTTAAGGGATAGGCCTTGGGAGAAAACCCCAATAACTCTTGCTAAAAAGTACAACTTCCCTCTTGTTCCGGTTTATGTAAAGGGAAGAAACTCTTGGTTTTACTACTTTGCATCATTTGTCAGTAAACAGTTACGAGATGTGTCACAACTGAACGAATTATTTAACAAAAGAGAGACAAAAATTAAAATCAAAATTGGTAAGCCAATTAGAGTCTCCACCTTAAGCGAAAATAATGATACTGCAATTAAAGAGCTTAGGGATAAAGTTGAACGTTTAAGGAAATTTTAAATAAACTAGTTTACTACTTCACCAGAAGTTGGACTTACTCCTAGATTTCCTAACATATAACCAAATAATAATGGTGTGGTAACTAAGCCCCCAAGGCCATAGAAACGCCATGTTAGATCTATTTCGTTTATTGATGAAAAAACTAATAAATGCAGGACAAAAACAAATCCATAAGAGCCGGCAACTAACGCTGCACTTATCTGAATTTTTCTATCGTGGTTAGTTGTTTGGTACCAATTAGTAATTTGATAAATGAGTACCGCCATGATTAATCCAGAAATACAAATCAAAATAGTACGATCAAACTCACCAAGGCTTGGGTTTATAGAGATATATAAAAAAGAAACCAGATAAATAGTAGACATTTGTTTTGCTGTAACTTTGAATCGAATTATATAGACAAAGATAAAACTAGCTAACATTGCTTGCAAAATAACACTTCCCGCAGCAAGTTCATCCTCTCTATCAATAAAAGACCATATATCTAAAAATGGATTTATAAAAAGTGTGATAAACATGACCAATCCATAACTTGTTGCTGCTGAAAAAATTGCTGCATTGTCTAATTTCTCTTTTGATGGTCTTGCTGTGAAAACATAGTCCAACATTAAAAATGAACCTAGGAATAACATGAGATGTGATGGTGTGATTAAAGGTTCAACCCCTGTTTCGATTCCAAAAAGAGTATGCCAAATTGCGTCTGAAGCTCCTCCGATGCCAAAAACTACAGCACCTAAAACACCGACATCAACTTTATAATCTTTCATATTATTTTTTATGTACATGGCTACTAAAACTGAAAAAGCATAGCCTGAGTACAGTAGAGCATGCCAGGGAGTGAAAAAAGTTTCTATATCGTCGATAAGGTAAGTGTGGGCACTTGAATCAATCCAGGCGCCTGAAAAAAACCAAATCATTGAAAAAATTAATAATCTTCTATGATTTTTATCAGTGATTGGCGTTGGTGATAATTTATTAAACATGTTGTATCTTTTCTTTATTGTAAACAATTGTTTAACTTCTTATTCTAGAAATTATTAAAACTGTTTTAGAATTTATGCATGAATGAAAATAGTTTTTCAAGAACTTTAACTTTAAAAAACTCCATTTACTTAGGTTTGAGTTCGATGATTGGTGCAGGATTGTTTAACAATATTGCACCAACTGCAAAGGTAAGCTCATATTCTGCAATTCTCGGTCTGCTGTTAGCATCTACTATTGCATTTGCTAATGCATCATCATCTGCTCAACTTGCATCGCTCTATCCTCAAACTGGAGGTACGTACTTATATGCAAAAAATGTCCTTGGAAATAGTGCTGCAAACATTGCAGGAATTGTATTTATCATTGGAAAAACGATTAGTTGTATAGCGATTGCTTTAACTCTTGGAAACTATCTTTCACCTGTAAATAGTAAAGAATTCGCTGTTTTGTTGTCTTTCGTTGTGTTTTTGATAGGTTTTACAGGAATTCATAAAACAGCAAGAATTGCAAAATGGTTTGTTTGGATACTTTTTGGATTATTAGCTTTTTATACCGTATCAATACTCATAACACCTGGAGTACGTTTCAATATACCTATCACTGATCGGTTTTCTATAAATAGTCTTTTATTATCAGGAAGTATTTGGTTTTTTGCATTTACGGGCTACTCGAGATTAGCTACCTTTGGTGAAGAGATAAAGAATCCAGAAAAGATTATTCCAACCGCTATTTTTACTGGTCTTGGAATAACCGTACTTTGCTATTTAATAATTAGTTGGGTTACCCTCTCAATAGTTGACCCTGAGATAATAATGAACTCAAAGACTCCTTTACTAATCGCTATGGATCTCAGTGCTATGTCTGAATTTTCTTTTTTAATTATATTTGGATCTTCTATTGCAATGACTTCAGTCTTCCTTGCATTAATGCCCGGTATTAGCAGGATATATGTTGCGATGGCAAGAGACGGTATTCTCCCAAGAGCTTTATCTACTATCCATAAAAAGTATAACTCTGCATATATTTCAGAAGTATTAGTTTTGGTCACAGTGATTATTGGGATATATCAACTCAATGTCATAGATTCTATAAAATTAAGTTCGTTTTTTATTTTGATTTACTACTCAATAACAAACTTGTCAGTAATTAGGCTGGAAAAAGAGCAAAGAATTTACACAGTTGTAATTGCTTACTATGGCCTGATTGTGTGCATTGTTTTTGCATGTTCGCTTTTGTTACTGTAATTAATAAACCGAGATAAATCTCGGTTTACTTTCAGTGACCTGTAAAAGCTTCCCCCAAAGCCTTTACCAAGTTTTTATAGAAGAATAATTCTCCCCACTTGTAATTATATAAATTACATATACCTTTTTCTGCATTTTGCCAATATTTTCACAATCAATATATTTTTGTGAAAATTTTGTCACAAAGTTTAAAGATTGTGAAATCTAAATTAATTAATTTATTGTTTTTAGTTTTTTTTAAAAATATTTTATTCTAAATTAATGAATACTTTTAGTTCACAACATAGCCAAGTTTTTTCACAAAACGTTTCTGAATTATGGAGTGCAATATCAATAGAAAATAATTTGAACGATACTCATCCTTTTTGTAAAGAAAATAGATCTATTGAGTGGTCAGGTGATGTACATAAAGATATTCTGGTCTATCTAAATGGAACGACTTATGTAAGAGATTTTTCAGAGTGGTTTGAAGGTAAGGGGTATAATTTATGGATTGGTGAAGATGGCGGACCAAAGTCATATGTAGAGTGGCGAATAAAAGAGCATGCTAATGGTTCTGAGTTATCAATAACGGTGTATCCACATTTATTAAGTAAATGGCCAAAAACACTAGCTTTTATACCTTTTTGGGTATATATCAATCCAAAACTAAGGTCGTATTTAAAATCTGTTCTTAAAGGGTTCAAATGGAATCTTGATAAAAATACTACTGTACCAAGAAACCAGTTTGGAGAACACTCCTGGTTTTCATAAATTATTTTTCATCTTCACAGCCACATTCTGGACAAAACATTACTCACCTCCTACTTCATCAAGCTTAATAATTGCGCGATGTTCATCAGGTCCCCTAAGAAACATTTGTGAAATCACGCCATATTTGTTTTTAATGACGCCTACTGCTTCAGCTTTTGCTACAGGTTCAGTAACTAGTGACCCTATAACATCTAAGCTCTCTGAAAGTCTTTTAGTTCCACTTTGGTTTGTTATATAAATTGTTGCTTTACCGTTATTTCTAACTCTTTTAACTTTTCCAGCATTCAGACTTGTAGTTACAACTAGTGAATTATCATGTGGAGCAACCCAAACTGGCGTTGTTACTGGTGAGCCATCTTTTTTATAAGTAATTAGATTTATGTATTCGACATCTTTGAAATCGTTAAAGTCCATATAGAAATAATACGTTAAAAATAATTTAATAAAAGCTCTGGAAGCTGTCTCAGCCTGCGTGCAACATAATCGTTAGAAATTAATAAATAAATCAAAGTTAGAATGAACAAGAATTTAAATAGATTTTTTCTGATGTACATAAAGTTATAGTAAATATTTTTTTGTGTACATGTTTACCATTAAACAGAAGGTTATGTTGGGGTATCTCCTTCATTAAAATCTATGTTCAACATACCTGCATAAACAGGTCCCATATATGCTACAGTGCTTCCGTCAAACAAGTCAGTTTCTGATTCGCTATCAAGAACTGCTTGTAGTTTTGTGACTGCGGCATCCATGTCTTCTTTGGAATCCCAAAAGTTCCAACTAATTGCGCTATTTCCATCGAAAATTGCACCTGTAACTTGGAGTCCTTCTGACTCTTCGTAAATTGGCTCTACTTTTTCTTTTAGAAAATTTAACACTGCGTCTGTTTCTTTTGCTACACCAACTACCAATCTCAAGTAGCTTGGTCTCTGACTGTCTTTGGCCATGGTTTGGTATATCTTTCCGTAGACAGCATCTCCTTCATAAACAACCGGAGGTGCAGACATTAAACTTCCTGCACCTGATAAAACTCCTTCAATTTGCTCTTGTGCTGCATCTAAATGCTCTTTACTTTCATAGCATGACAAGTTTATACCTGAATTTTCTCCAGTTATTGCTGCCATCATTGTTAAAAGACCCGGTGTTCCTGCAAACTCAGGTATAACCTTTTCTTTAACATAAGAAACTGCCTCATCTCTTTTCCCATCCTGCAGAGCAGGGATAGTTATTCTAAAGTACATCATTTCCTTTCTATTAATTAAACCTCATGTTTTCCGATAGCATCACCAACTCCAATTATGAAAAGTGGATATAAGATAACTCCACCAAGAACAAATAGCCCCGCAAAAGCTGCGGCTGGTATGATTCCAAAAAGAGTTAGTGCTTGAGCAGGAATTATTATTGCAGCAAAGATGGTTCCAACAGTTTGGGTCCTCTTACTCAATAAATTTCCTCTTCGCTTGTCAGTCCTGACTAGCAAATACGCATACATTCCATATAAGAAAAATATTGTATTTGTAAATGAGCCTGATATTGCACCAACAGTATCAGTATCTAAGACTGTATCAAAAACGCTGTAGTAATTAAATACTGCTCCTAGAGAAAACAACATCTGAACAGTTACACTAACGAACAAGATGTTATGCATATGTGACAAATCAAAAGTTTGTTTTACATCAAAAACTACATAAATACCCAAAAGTACTCCTGTAGTTAAGAATGCAATTACAAAGTTTAATATCGACGTAATTGGTCCGTAAGTTGGGTCAAAGCCAACAGAATCTGGTCCTAATAAAAGTGCCAAGATCACAAAATTTGCTAAAACACAAACAGCAATGACTCTTGTTATTGCTTTTAAGTTTTTAATTTCATCTTTAAATGTTTCCATTGATAATCCTTTCTACAATTTTCCTACAGGAAAATCGACATAATTTTTCCATATATCACATTGACCAGTTATTTCTTGTGGTGCTTCTGAAATAAGATTTGCAACCGCATCTGAAACAACTGATGAAATAACATCTGATGCAGCATGTGCGGCGTCGTGATTAGTCCAAAAGTTAAAACTAAATCCTTTATCTTCAGCTACTTTACAAGCTCCGGTTCCATAAATTCCTTCAACATTTTCGTAAGCTGGATAAACAGTGTTCGTCATAAAATCTGCAACATCATCATAGGTTTTACCCTCTTGGGTTCCTCCACCTAAAACAAATCTTGCAAAAAATCCATCTTCACCGTCTTTGGACACTGCAACGTATTGCTGTCCAGCAACCATGGTTCCTTCCGTAACTACTGGCTGTCCTGCTAGCATTTCACCAGCTCCTGCTAATGCTTGGTTGAACTTTTCAATAGAAGCATCTTTAGCCTCTTCATTAGCCCATGTAGACCATGCCATAAATCTTCCATCGTTAGTGGCACATGCAGCTATTCCTAATAGCCCTGAGATTCCCTCATAAGATGGTATTACTGTATTCTTGACGTATTCAAGGGCGTTATTCATTTCACCCTCTTTTACATCTGCAAGAGTTAGTCTTACAAACATAAAACTCCTTCCTTAAAGTTTTAAGCCCCTATTTTTTCGGAGCTGTTTCCATTGCTTTTCCTAAACCAAAAATAAATAATGGATAAAGTACTAATCCTCCTAAGACAAGTGTGATGAAGCCCACAACTTCTGGAAGCACTCCATACGCAAAACCAAGTGTACTTACCATAACTAGAGTAGCTCCTCCCCACCCTGCATAATTTGCATAGGTTGGAATTAGGTTAGCTTTTGTACTTCGTAGAACAGCTATCCCAAATATTCCTATAAAGACTCCCCATGCAGATGTTGCTGCACTAGTTGCATCAATTACCTGGTTAGTTGTTAAGAATGTTTCACCTATTGAATTCTCTTGTCCAACAGCACCGAATGCTGGCATAGTGTTAACAACGTGTGCGACAAAAGCCATTGTGCCCGTTACGTTAACATATGGGTTATCATCTCCACCAAATAATTTTGTTCCAATGTAGAGAACAAATAAAAATGCGAAGCTTAAACCAAAGTTTAAAACTGACAAGGCTGGTCCCCATGTTTCACTATATCCAACTTGGTCTGTAGGAATTAAAAATGCCTGTATGCCGAACGATAATATTATCGTTACAACAAAGACTTTTGACATTGTTGAGCCAAGTCTTGATTCACTTTCTGTAATCATATTTTTCCTTTCTACTCTGTGCCTGAAGTTGCTTTATCTCCCCAAGCAAAATAATTTCCTAAACTTGTTCCAACTACCAAAAACAACCATCCAACAAGTCCAATTATTTGGAAATCTTCTGGTAATTCATAACCAAAAAATATATCTGCTGAACTACCAATAGTTATGATAAAAGCACCTAAGACAGTTATGTTTTCATATAGTGGACGAAAAATGCCAGTTCCTCTTAAAGTTAAAGTATAAATTAATGAGTTAAAAGCCCAAAAAAAGTACATTGGGAAAAAACCATCTTCTTCAAGGAGAGTAATTTCAAGAAACGTACCCAAAATAATAACTGAAGCTAATACTGTTGTAGCTGCTTTCCAATATTCTGGAACATGCCCCTCTGCAAGATAATAGCCTGCAATAATAATAGAAACTAATGTGAACCCCCAGAAAAAGTTCAACAAATCATCAACTGCGTCTAAAGCTGTTGATCCTGAGAACTCTACTCCTATAAATACCACATTAATGACTAGAAAAGTCAGTGCATTTTGTCTTGCTAAATCACCGATTGGCTGGGTGAAAAATTTTTTCATTAGTTAACCTACCTTCCATAAGTTCCCTCTTATTAAATTAATGATGTAATTTAACTTCCATAAATTACATCATTATTTTACAAAATTTATTTAAGGAATGGGGTCTTTTAAATATTATTTAAAACTAACGGTTTAACTTTTTCTCCAATTAATGAATAGGTTTGCAACAAGTCTTCGTGAGTTAGGCCAGCATTGTCAATTTGAAAGGTAAACCGAGATATTCCACCTAAAGCTTTGCTGTGGCGTATTAATTTTTCAGCAACTTCTTCTGGACCGCCTACAACATAAGCTCCTAGTTCACTAATTTGTTGATTAAACCTCTCCATGGTAACTGGTGCCCAACCACGTTCTTTACCGATTTGATTAAACCAGGTGCGGTAACCTGGGTAATATTTTTCAATAGCTTCCTCTTTTGAGTCTGCTACATAACCAAGTGAGTGAAGGCCTACTTTTAATTCAGATTTTTTATGGCCAGCTTTTTCTGCTGCTTCGTAATACATATCAATTAAGGGACGAAACCTATGTGTTTCGCCACCAATCACAGCCACCATAAGTGGTAAACCAAGAGTTCCCGCACGAACAAATGAAGCTGGTGTCCCACCAACACCTACCCATACAGGGAGTTTGTTTTGAACAGGTCTGGGGTAAACTGTCTGGTTTTCCAAGGGTGGTCTAAATTTACCTGACCAAGTAATGTGTTTTTCATCCCTAATTTTTAGAAGAAGGTTAAGTTTTTCAGCATATAAATTGTCATAATCTTCGAAATCTAATCCGAATAATGGAAATGCTTCTGTAAAAGAACCTCTACCTGCAACTATCTCAGCTCTTCCATTAGAAATTAAATCTAACGTGGAATAATTTTGAAAAAGCCGAACTGGATCCATTGCACTTATAACAGCGACTGCACTAGTTAATATAATATTTTCTGTTTTTGTTGCTGCAGCTGAAAGTATATTGTGTGCTGCAGAATCTAAGAACTCTTCTCTATGGTGTTCTCCAATGCCGAATACATCAAGACCAACTTTGTCAGCATGAACGATTCGTTCAATGAGTTCTGACATTGCTTTTGCATCGTCCTCAACTGTTCCACCTTCATTTGTCTGAGTTTTCTTTGCGAATGAATCTATTCCTATTTGCATTTAGGCAATATTTTTTAAAGTTTGTACAAGACTGTCTATAAGCATTTCTATATGATCAATCTGAACACTTTCGTTTGGAGCATGTGCATTTCCCAACTCTTCATCTGCAGCTCCAACTAATACAAGCTCTGCATTGGGAAACTCTCTGACAAAGTCATTAGCAAAAGGTATTGAGCCACCTACTCCTATGTAAGCGGTTTCATTTTCCCAAATTGAATTAAAGCTGTTTACTAGCTCAGTAGTAAAAGGTTTATTCGGATCTGCTACTACTCCGGAGCCTTTTGAGTTTGGAATAAATTTTACCGATGCATTCCAGGGAATATTATTCATCACATGCTGTTCAAGCATTTTCATTGCATGATCTGGGTCTTCGGTTGGAGGTAATCTTAAACTAATTTTTGCTTTAGCTTTAGGAATTACTAAATTAACTGCATCTTTGACAGGTGGAGCATCGATAGCCAAAACATCTAAAGCTGGTTCTAACCAAAGTCTTTTAGAAATGCTTTCCGTGTCAAATAGGTTGATATCATCTGAGCCAAGCATTTTTTTTAGGAAAGATTCTTCAAGCTCTGTTACTTGCATGTCTGTTGGGGTTAATCCTTCTATAAGTAACTCTCCTTTTTCGTTGTGAAAAGAAGCGATAATTCTACTTAATACCATAAATGCATCCGGAACAACTCCACCACCAACACCAGAGTGTATTGGCCTCATGGGTTGATCAACTTCAATAAATGCATCAGCTAAACCTCTAAGTGTTGTTGTAATTGTGGGAACTCCTATTTTTACATTTCCAGAATCAGCAATAACTATTACATCAGCCTCTAAAGATTCTCTGTTTTGTTCTATAAAAGAAGCCATAGTTGGTGATCCAATTTCTTCTTCACCTTCTATAAAAATTTTAATATTAACTGGTAGGTCTTCTAAAAGTTTCTTAACAACGTTGTAATGAACAACAACTCCAGATTTATTGTCACCAGAACCCCTTCCATAAAGCCTTCCCTCTTTTATGACAGGTTCAAAAGGTTCTGTATTCCAAAGGTTTATATCACCTACAGGTTGAACATCGTGATGAGCGTATAAAAGTACTGTCTTTTTTGAAGGGTCTATTTCGGTATGTGCTACAACTGCAGGCATTCCTCCAGCAACTTTAATTATCTGGGTATCAAGTCCTAATCCTGCAAACAAATTTTCTACAAATTGAGAAGATGCATCGACATCATCTCTGTGTGCTTTATCAGAACTGATAGATTGGATTTTTACCATTTCTGATAACAGATTAATTATTTCTTCTTGAGCCATAAAGATATTGTACGTCTTAAAAATATTTATTCGTAAGAGATGGCCTCTAGAATGTTCTGCCTTGATGCTCTAATTGCTGGGAGTATTGCAGCAACTACACCAGCAATAATAGATATACCGATCCAAAGAAATGTTTGAGAGATTGATACTGAAAAAACTGTGAATCCATCATCAGCTAAGGTTTGTATCAAACTCCATGCAAAGAAGATTCCAAGACCCGTACCAAGAGCTGCTCCAAAGATAGCAATTATAGAAGATTCAATAAATATCATTCTTCTAATTTGTTTTCTGTATGTACCAATCGCTCTCATAAGTCCAATTTCCCGAGTTCTCTCATATACCGACAAAGATAGTGTGTTGGTTATACCAAATAGTGCTACAAATATTGAAATAGATAGAAACCCATAGATAACATTTAGTAATAACTGGATTTGATTATTGGCTTCTTCCACTAAGCCATCTTCATCTCTTATTGCAACCCCTGGATATCCATCAACAATAGAATTTATTTTCTCCTCAAGTTCAGGTGTTTTCTCATACACATTAAAATATAATTCTGTATCAAGTGACTCATCACTAAAGAATGAACTGTTTTCTAATAAAACAAAAAATTCAGCTGGTGGTTGGGTTGTCCAATCAAAAATATAAGAGACGGTAAAGCCCTTTTCTCCCTCTTCAGGAATAGTTAGCAATACCTCATCACCAACTGATAATCCCTCTCTTTCGGCTGTTTGTTTTAAGATTCCAATAGTATCTTTCTTTAAAAAGCCTTCTCTACTTCCTTCAATATCATCTGTTTTAACAAGATCAAATACCGTCTCGTCTACAGCACCTAAAATTAGAGGCCTTTGGTTATATCCGACTACAGTTGCTCTTGTTCGAGATAGTTTTGTCACTTCATCAAGCTCTAACAGCTCTTCTGATAAACCAGTGGGGATTCCAGGTGATGCAAAAACATTTGCGGCACTAACTTGATAATCAGCTAATATAACCTCGCTAATTAGAGTTTCTGCCTGTGCTTTAAAAGAGGTTGTAATTACATTAGCTAAAGAAATCAATGTTAGACCTATCATTAAAGCTGAGGCTGTAGACGCTGTTCTTCTTGGTGTTCTTTTAGAATTTTCTGTTGCTAATTTTCCTAAAATTCCAAATATTAAGTTATAAAATTTTTCAAATATAAAAACAAAAGGTTTTGTAATTGATGGGGTTATAACTGATATACCAATAAAAATAATACCCGCGCCAAATCCTACTTGCTGAAGTGAGGAAAGGGTAGGGAGATCTAAAAATTCAAACAAAACGCCAAACAACATTCCAAAACCAATTGTTGATATGAGTGTTCCAAAAATTAACCTTATAAACAGTGACTTTCCTTTAGGAGTTGAGATACTGTCTCTTATTGCTTCCATAGGACTTACTTGGGAAGCTTTTCTAGCAGGAAGTAGGGATGAAAGAATTGTTACTGTAACACCAATTGCTAATCCAACGAGTGCAGCTTCAGTTGTTAAAACCAAAGGTCCTTCAGGTAATCCGAATTCAAAATATTGCAAGCCCTCTTTAACTGCGACCGCAAGTCCAATACCAAGTCCAATTCCCAAACCAGAACCAACAATTGACATAAAAAGAGATTCTGAAATAACAAGTCTATATATTTGTCTCTTAGATGTACCAAGTGCTCTAAGTAGGGATAGTTCTTTAGTTCTCTGTAAAAGAAGGATTCTGAATGTGTTCTGAATTATAAAAGCACCCACAAATATAGCTATTCCAGCAAAAACATTGAGAATTGTATTAAAGAAATCGAGACCTTGCTTAATGGAGTCTGCCTGTTCTGCTGCCGCTTCTTGGGCATTAATTACATTTAAATTTTCACTATCAAGACTTGCTATTTGTTCTTTAACTTCGTTTACATCGTAATTATTTTCAACAACAACATTAATTAAGTCGACCTTGCCTGTGGAATCTAGTAATTTTTGAGCAGTTGTAAAATCGAACAATGCAAATGTTGCACCTCCAGGTGATCCGACATTAGCAAATTCAGCAATTCCCGAAATTGTAAAAGTTGCAGGAGTTGCTCCGGCCAATACGGTCACTTTATCTCCAACTGCAAAGTCATGATTTTCAGCAGTAAGAACATCCATAACAACTTCTCTAATATTTGTTGGAGGTTTACCTTCAACTAGCGACCATTGGGCAGCATAGGGGTTGTTATCCCAAGCAGCTCCGAATGTAGGTGCAAATCCATTTTGAACTAATATTGTTTCTCTTGGACACTCTTCAGATAGAGAGTGACAATCTTTTCTGTCACCAAATTTAATATATTGTGCATACCCTAAAACGTCGCCCCAGGCAGCCTTGACACTAGGTAGGTTCTGAATTTCTTGAATTTTTTCATCTGGAATTTTTTTTACTTCGAAAGAAACAGGACCTTGACCTCCGTCTCCACTAAAGCCTTGTGCAAAATCTTCTTGTATGGGTTGAACTACTAAATCAACACCTTCGTATATACCAATAAATAAATTATCAAATGCTGATTTGTTACTCTCGGAAAATATATTTGAAGCAATAATTACAGCTACACCAAGAATAATTGATGATGTTGTAAGAAAAATCCTGACTGGATAAGTCTTAAGGTTCTTCCAGGCAATTAGGAACAGAGGACGTTTAGTAAATCCAAACATTAGATGTCACTTAGAGCAGTGACCTCTGAAATAATCTCTTCTTGAGTTGGCTCTTCTAAATCGCTAGCTATCTTCCCATCCTTTAACATTACAACCCGGTTTGCAAACGATGCAGCATATGGGTCGTGAGTAACCATGATTATTGTTTGATTTAATTCTTCAACAACTGATTTCATAAATACAAGTAGTTCTTTACTTGACTTAGAATCTAGATTTCCTGAAGGTTCATCAGCAAATATGACTTCAGGCTTAGTAGCCATAGCTCTTGCAGCGGCAACTCTTTGCTGTTGTCCACCCGATAGTTCATTTGGTCTGTGTGTCAATCTATCACTAATATCAACAGTCTCAACAACCTTTTTTACCCAATCCATGTCAGGTTTTTTTCCAGCAATAGATGCTGGCAGTGTAATGTTTTCCTCCGCTGTGAGAGTTGGGATAAGGTTGAAAGCTTGAAAGACAAACCCAAAACTATCTCTTCTAATTTTTGTTAACTGCTTATCGTTCAACGTTGATATGTCACTGTCTTTTAGGTAAATTTGACCAGATGAAGGTCTGTCTAAGCCAGCCAAGCAATGCAGTAATGTTGATTTTCCTGATCCAGAAGGACCCATTATTGCAGTAAATTGCATTTCGTTAAAATTTATATTGATGTTGTCAAGAGCAGTAACACTTGTTTCTTTTTCTCCATATATTTTTGTTAAGTTATTAGCACTAATTATTACGTTCATGAATTCAATATTAGGATGCACTAAAAAATACTGTTACTTGATAAACATCAGTTAACAAAATTTTTACATATCTCACTTTACTTTCTGATTTCAATTTGTTTATATTGTCTTATGTACAAAGTAAATAACTGGAACTGGTGGTCTCTACGTATGTAGGTGCTCAGTTTTTGTTATTTAGTTGAACCGGGCACCGCCCGGTTTTTTTATTTGAAATTGTCACTGAAATTAAAACTCCGGGCCAAACCCAAAATAACTTTAAGAGAGGTTGATAATCTATGAAGTCTCTATTTATTTTCAAACTATTCTTCTTCTAAGCCTTTCTTCCAGTCAAAATTGTAAATTTCTTCATATTTTTTAGGATTTTTTTTCTTATCAAAATATTCCCATATGTAATACAGTATTCCTAAGCCGGATCCAGCAACGAATCCAATCCAAATTACAAAATCAAATACACTGCCTTCTTGATAAAAATCCATAAAAATATTCTAACTTTTTTTGAAGTTTGAACCATTTGTCATATAGCTAGTATATTATTGCGCCAAAACCAAGTATCAACCCTATATAGACTTGTAAATCAGACCCTTCGTCGTAAATCATACTTTTTATATTAATTACTTAAGATATCGTAACCGTAGCTAGAGAGCCTTTTTTAGATACTTTATTAAATATAAAACTTAGTACAAATATTCCTGTAGCAACTAATGACATTGATGGCCCAGAGGGGAGATTTAAAAAATATGAAAGGTAAAGTCCTGTAATAGAAGAAATGACACCAAAAAATATACTTACTTTTATAGAAGTAACGAATGTATCAGTCACCAACTTTGCAGCAGCTGCTGGAATAATGAGCATGCTAAGTACCAAAATAACTCCAACTGTCTGCAGCGAACCAACAATAGCAATTGATAATAGAATTAAAAACAAATAGTTTAAAAATGTAGTATTAAGTCCTTTTACTTCAGCACCAATTGGGTCAAAAGAATAAAATAACAGTTGCTTAAAATAAACAATTACCACCACAAGCACTATTAATAACAGGCTGATGACAATATAAACGTCAGATGTACTCACGGCAAGTATTTGGCCGAACAGCAAGTCTTCTAAATTTATTGTGACCTCTAATAAAGAGATGAGTACAAAGCCTAAGGCAAAAAAAGAGGAGAAGATTATTCCAATTGCTGTATCTTCCCCTATATTTGTATTTTTTATAATTAGGCCAAGAAAGATTGCAATTAAGATTGCTGCGGGTACTCCTAACTCAGATATACTAAATCCTAAAAAAACTCCAACAGCGATTATGGGAAGCGTTGCGTGTGCTATAGCATCAGCCATAAAACCCATATTTCTGTTGATTGCAAATGGCCCTAGAATTGAAAGCATAGCTCCTGAAGCAAATGCAGTAACTAATGACCTAATCATAAAATCATATTTTAAAGGATCTAAAATTAGCTCAATCATTACTGTTGTTTCCCTCTGTTTTAAAATGAGATTTATTATTAAAGAGTTCAGAATGTGAACCATACATCTCTTTAATAACTTCAGGCGTTAAGACTTCAGATGGATCTCCATATGCGCAACAGTGCGTATTTAAACACAAAACCTCATCGAATTTTTCTTCAAGATTATTCACATCATGAGTAGCAATCAATATAGTTTTACCGTCTAGGTTGATACTGTTTATCAATTGCATTATGTCTTCCTGAGCACCAATGTCAACAGCACTAAAAGCTTCATCTAATAATAAAATTTCAGAATCTTGTGCCAACGCTCTGGCGATTAAAACTCTCTGAAGTTGTCCTCCAGATAAGCTTTTTATATTGTTATTAATTTTTTCTTCTAAACCCACATCTTTTAATGCTTTTTTAATTTTGTCGTTAACTTGTTTCCTGTTACGTAAGCTGGAAAGTTTTTTAGTGGTTATGCCCATTTCAACGACCTGCTTAACTGATAATGGAAAATTCCAATTAATTAAATCTTTTTGTGGAACATAGCTAACCTTACCTTTTGCTTCCTCGGGAGTACTTCCCTCTATAGTCAAAGAGCCTTCAGTGAGAGGAATTAGTCCAGCCAGTGCGTTAAATAGTGTGGATTTGCCCCCTCCGTTTGGTCCAACAACTGCTACTTTCTTCCCTCTGTTTATGGAAAAGTTTACACTTTCTAGAGCTGGTGAACTTCCAAAATGTACGCAACACCCATCTGAAATTATCAGTGGGATGTTCGCGCTATTTACTTCTTTAGTATTCATTAAGATACCTCTCTTAAAGTTGACGAAGGTTATCTATAATTAACCTAATCAGTATTTGTTAGGTTCTCTACTATTAATTCAACAGCTTCAAATAAAAACTCGGGATAGGATTGTCCTTCTTTTAAAGTTTCAACCCACAATCCTTCAACTGCTTTTATTCCAGTTTCTGCAACAATTGTATCCGCATACACAGAAGGAGCTTCTGCTTCAATAAAGATAACTTTTACATTGTTGTCCTCAATTACATCAATGACACCAACAAGTTGTGATGGTGATATTTCATTGGCTGAATCAACACTTGGAATTATTGTTGATAATACTTCAAGTCCAAATTTGGCTTCAAGATAGCCTAGAGACTCATGTGTTGTTATCAGTTTTCTGTTTTGAGAAGGTATTGTAGAAATTAATTCAGACACTTGACTAACTAAACCTTTTAGTTCGGTCACATAAGCTTTGCCTGCTGTCTCATAGTCAGAAGCATTACTTGGATCAAACTCTACTAATTTGCTTTCAATATATTCAGCTGCATAGGAAACTCGATTTGGGTCGAACCAAAAGTGAGGGTCATAAGCTCCGTGGTCATGACCTTCGTGGTCATCATGTCCTTCTTCGTCGTGGTCATCATGTCCTTCTTCGTCGTGGTCATCATGTCCTTCTTCTTTGAATTCAATAGGAAATACATTTTCACCAACTTCTGCCAAAACCTCTGAACTACATGCAGAATTTTCTAGAAGCTTTACTAATGCACTAGGCTCATATCTTAATCCTGTATAGAAAACAAGATCTGCGTCTGCTATTTTTCCTGCATCCTGTGGAGAGGGGTCATAATTATGAGGGTCTACTTCTGCAGGCATTAAAACTGTAAGATTAATATTGTCTCCACCAACTTGGCTTACAAACTCACCAATCATTGGTGTTGTAGCAACAACATTAATTTCTCTACCATCTATTGCTGGACAGCCATCTTCTGCACTACCTCCAGTGCAAGCAACTAAAATAATAGATAGAGCTAATACACTAAATCTAAATAAACGCTTTTCTTTCAAAACTCTCCTTTAAATAATTACAATAAATGAGAATAAGTCTCATTTATTAAATTGTCAAGTATTAAATGAGAATTTATCTCATTTTTTTAAAGTGTTTTATTATAATTAACTCATGTCAGATATTTCAAAGCAGATATTATCAGATCATAAAGTTTCGATAACAAACCCTAGGATTTTAGTTTTAGAAGCCCTCCTTGATAGTAAGAATCCTCTCACAGTTGATGAGCTTCAATCAAAGCTTTCAGGTAGTGTGGCTAAATCTACCTTATACAGAGTTTTGAATGACTTAAAGAAAATAAAAATTTTACATGAATTTACCTCGCCAGATAATTCAACTGTTGTTGAGCTTTTACTTGAAGACCACTCCCATCATCACCATTTATTTTGTAGCGATTGTGGTGAGATTATAGATGTGGAAATGAGCGGTGAGTTTGAAAATCTACTAGCTAAAGAAATTAAAAAAATTGAGAAACAGTTTAATTTTCTAATCCAAGATCACAGAGTTGAAATGTTTGGTGTCTGCACAGATCAGTGTGCTAATTGCAAGTAGATTAAAAGATTATTGCTATTAAGTTAGCGTTAAGCAACATGGACTGAATGCCCTCAAAGGTGTGGAAAGCTTCTACAGGTGCTCTTAATGGTATTGTCATTACCTCATCTGTAATAGTATCTTTAACCGCAAGAGCAGTGTCTATGTAATCTTTATCAATAATATTGCAAACAACACACATAATGTAAGTTTAATTATATATTGGTTTTTAACAATAAGAAGTTACTCAGGAGCGTTACTGTTAATGAAAATTTCTCCAAGGCTTAGTCATGGAATAATTAATGTTGGTGATTTACCAATTCCATTTGATATGGTCTTAAACTCAGCTGTCTTGGTAGTCGTTGTAACATTTGTTTTTCTAAAAATCTCATGGAAAGAGTCAATATTAACTTCACAAGAAACTTTGTTTTCAACAAAGCAGTCTTTACCAGGTAAAGTATTCGGATTTATAATTCTTCTATTACTAACTATTCCCGGCCTAGTAAACAATGAACCAGCTAAAACATCTATTACCCCTCTAGTTTTATGGATATTTTTATGGATTGCAGTGCCTGTGCTTGGTCTTGTTTTTGGAGACCTCTACGCAAAATTTAATCCTCTTGCGCTTATTGTGAATCGTGAGGGAGTTTCACATAATGTATACTTTGCCTCATTTTTGTTTCTTTGCTTAACATGGTTTGAACTTGTATGGAATAAGCCTGGAAATCCGAGACATATAGGTATTGTTTTCTTAGTTTTGCTTATAGTGGTGTCTGTGGTCCAGAGGTTTTATAACAAAACCATAATTGAAGTAGACCCCCTATTGTTACTACATCATCTGTATAGCAAAATGCGAATAACAAATAGTAAACCTGTGTTTAGAACACTGCTAAATAACATCTCAAACCTTGCCCAACTAAAAGGTATGGAATACTTTATATTGCTTATGATTGGCACCGTTACCTACGACGGCCTACGAGAGACAACTTTTTGGTTTGAATTATTTGGATCTCAAACATATGAAACTTCATTTTCTACAGTTGCTTTTTTATTAATGAATCTTTTGATAATAGTGTTCTATAGATTTGCATGCTATTTTGCTATACGAGTGAGTGGTGAAGATTTAAACCTAAACGAGATTTCTCTTAAATTTGGACACACAATGCTTCCAATTGCTTTTGCATATCATGTGACACATTATTTAAGCTTACTTTTGTTTGAATTTCAAACTGTTATTTATAGATTGAATGATCCACTTGGTTTTGGATGGAATTTATTTAATGTGCAGGAACCCGAAGTAAATTATTTCTTAGAACCCATTGCTCTTTGGACAATAATGGTCATTGTTACGCTTGCAGGTCATATGTTAAGTGTTGTTTTAGCACATGATTTATCAGTAAAATTATTTGGACATCAAAAAAGTGATAAGACTCAGTATGTATTTCTATTTATAACAGTAGCTTTAACACTTCAAGCATTGTTTGTACTAAGCGTCGCTTAGATACTTACTTTAACTTATTTTCTATACTGGCTACTCTTTCAGCAATTGGAGGGTGTGAATAATAGTAAGAGCTGTATAAAGAGTCTGGTGTTAAGTTAGAAGCATTGTCTTTACTCAACTTCAATAAGCCAGAAATCATATACTCTCCATTAGTGTATTGAAATGAAAAATCATCAGCTTCAAATTCTCGTTTTCTAGACAGTGCTGAGGTGAAAGGTCTAGTAAAGAAGGTATAAGAACCAGCAACTAAGTAGAAGAGTAAAAACTTTGAATATATAGTTAAAGATTCTAAACCGTGGTCAAGAAAAAAATTATCACTTTTAAGTACTTCACTTAATATAAAGAAACCAATGAAACCAAATACTAACGAACTAATTAGTGTCTTCCTTATGTGTCCTAATTTATAGTGTCCTAATTCATGACCAAGTATTGCTTCCATTTCGTCTGGGGTGATTGTTTTTAATAGTGTGTCAAAAAATACGATTCTTTTGTTTTTTCCAAATCCAGTAAAAAAAGCGTTTCCATGAGTACTTCGTAAACTAGCATTCATGACAAACAAGCCTTTTGATTTAAAATCAACTTTTTTTAATAACTTTTCTATAGGTTTTTTAAATTCTTCATTATCAAGTGGTTCAAATTTATTGAACAGGGGCATTATTAAAACTGGATACAAGAAGAAAATAACTGCTTGAAGGGTAAAGACAGCTCCAAATGCGTATATCCACCAGTTATCTCCTAAATTTACGACTATGTAGATTACAGTTGCATAGATAACTGATGAGATAGTTGCAGATATCAACAAACCCTTAAAAATGTCTGTGACAAATGTTTTTGTAGTTGTTTTATTGAAGCCGTGTCTTTCCTCTATAACGAAAGTTGAGTATATAGATATTGGAAGTGAAATCACTTGCTCAACTACCAACAATAAAAGTCCCAATAAAACTGCTCCGAAAACCTCTGATGAAGTTGTAGAAACCACTACTTCACTAAGAAAGCTAAATAACCCTCCTAAAGTAAAAATTATCAACACAGCAGCACCAAAGAGAGCTGTAAAGATTTGAAATCTGATTCGATCAACGTTGTAGTCTATTGATTTCCTATACTCTTCCTTGGTAACCACACTTACAAACCTTTCAGGGATAGCGTTTTTGTTTAATTCAATAGATTTAAGATTTCTTAACTTTAAATATGTTTCTAACAAAAACTTAACTGCTACTAAAGATATGAAGATAGTAGTAAAGTTGGTGGAAGCTAAAAATTCTTGCATAGTTGAATTAGTTTAACATAAATAATTTTATTGACCGAAGCGACGTTCTCTTTGACAGTATTCTCTCAGGCAACGAAGAAAATCTATTTTTCTAAATTCTGGCCAGTAAACATCCTGAAAAATTACCTCAGAGTAAGCACTTTGCCATAATAAAAACCCTGACAACCTTGACTCTCCACTTGTTCTAATAATTAAATCAATATCTGGAGTTTCCGGAGAGTATAAATGTTTTCGTAATTGCTCATCTGTTACATTCTCGATTAATTCGTCAAAATCATTGTGATCTTTTCTGTTTTGGTCAATCAATCCCTTAATGGCATCTAGAATTTCTTGTCGACCTCCGTAACCCAGGGCAATTGTTAAAGTTTTTTGTCCTCCACCCCTAACTTCTTTGAGCTGTTTAATAGTTTCTTGTAAAAAATTTGGTAAAAGATCAGTGGATCCAATAAATTCAATTTTAAAGTTATCAACTACATCATCAATTAACAAATCTTCAAAGAGTTCATTCAGCACTTGAAAGTATGGTTCAAGTTCTTCTGCTGGTCTAGATAAGTTTTCTCTTGATAAAAGCCAACTTGTGATGTAATCAATCCCTACTTCATCACACCATCCAATACACTCTTTAAGTCTCGTCATGCCGATTTTATACGAAACTTCAAAACTAAGAAGTCCTTCTTTCCTTGCGTACCTTCTATGACCATCATGAATTAGTCCGATGTGTTTAGGTAAGCTTTCTTTAACTAATTTATTACGTAGACGGTTTTCATAAATTGAGTAAATTAATCTTGGCGAGGACATTTTTTAAGCTGTAACTGCTTCTATTTCTTCAATTGTTTTTGGAGCATTTTTTGTGAGGTTTATTGGTCCATTATTTGTACAAACTATATCATCTTCAATTCTTACACCTATACCTAGGAGATCTTTAGGAATCTCGTGTTTTACTGTTTTAGCATTCAACATTTCTTCTTTTTCTAATTTTGTAGCTTTCTCCATCCCCATAATTTTTCTTCGTTCTCTAATTTCATTTGGATCACGTTCAAGTAGGGGAAATTCTATAACAGGCTTTGTTGGCCTTACGTATATTCCTGGCTCTATAGTTGTCACCATTCCATGCTCAAATACTCTTGGTTCTCCATTTACTTCATTGCTTCCTGCGTCATGAACGTCAAGACCTAACCAGTGTCCAGTCCCGTGCATAAAGAATTCGAAAAAATGCATCATTGAGATTGTTTCCTCTACACCAAGTGGAACTAGCTTTAAATTAACTAATGATTCAGATAATGTCTTTATAGTTTGTTGGTGTACTTCTTTCATAGAGTTTCCCACAACCACGCCCTCTACACCTTCGTTTTGTACCTTTAACACCTCTTCATACACATCTTTTTGGGAAGATGTAAATTTTCCAGACACGGGAAAAGTACGGGTTACGTCAGAAGAGTACATTCCATACTCGGCCGCTGCATCAATTAGAAGAAGGCTTCCATCTTCAAGCTGGTCTCTATTTGTTGAGTAATGAAGTATGCAAGCGTTGTGACCTCCAGCAACTATTGAGGGGTAGCCTAACCTTTCTGCTCCTCTGTCATAAAATATCTTTTCCATCTCTGCACCAACTTGATACTCGTACATACCAGCATTTGTAGTTTTCATTGCGTGGATATGACCCTCAACAGTAATATCACATGCTTTTGTTAGTAACTCAATCTCTCCGTCACTTTTAATTAATCTAAGTTCTGAAACTATTGGCTGGAGTGAGTATAGTGTTGCATTGCTGAAGTCAGCACCTCTTTGATCGTACGGAACTGCATGGGTAAGAATTTTCTTATCATATTTTTCAAAATTATTTGAGGAGTAGTCGCAATAAATATCATTAAAATCTCTTAGCAAGTTTGGAAGTATTTTTTCGTAGTCTTGAAATGAATAAGCTTTTGAAGCATCATATTCATCAACTGCCCCAGACTGACCTAAACGTTTTCCCTCCCATGTCTCCATTTCCTCGTTTCTATCTTGAACAAACAAATGCAACTCCGGCTTTGAGTCTCTAATGAGAATTACAGCGTGTGCATCTGGCTCTGGCCATTCTGTTAAATAGTAGAAATTTGAATCTTGACGAAATGGATACCATGTATCATTGTTTCTATAAACTATTGATCCACTATGAAGAAGGACAGCACCATTCTTTATTTTATCCGCTAAACGTTGTCTGGAATTAATTGAATTATTCATGTACAGATTAAGAATAATCTAGATTTTATAGAAAATGCTAATGTTTTATAGAGAATTAAGAAATTTTTCTAAAACTTTAACCCATGTGTGCTCGTTATGTTCTCCACCAGATATCTCCAAAAAATTAGTTTTAATGTTTTGTGCTTGAATGGTTTTATTTACTTCACGAACTCCAGAAAGATAGAAACTATTATTATCAGAAAAATCAAGATTCCATTCATGAGGAAATATGTTGCTTACACTATCGCCAAAAATTCCGCCCTCATTGGTACCAACAGAAAGGTTGCATAATAAATTTTTATTTAAATTATTTAAATCACTTATAAAATCGGGAAAGCCAAACCAAAATGCAGGAGAGAAAGAAAAGACATTATCAAAATAGGGAAATAAAATTGAGGTTTTTAAAGACATCAAACCCCCCATAGAAGCTCCCATCACAATTTTTTTAACTGAATTAATATCAACATCGTAATCAGAAAGTATCGAAGGTACGTAGACATTTATCAATGAATTTAAATGTTCTACAGCATGGTTTATATTTTGTGTTCTTGGATATGGATTGTATTGCTTTTTTCTACTTTTATTTGAAGTTACCCCAACAACAAAATATCCATTCTGAGTCTGGTTTTCAATATTACCTAAGACTTCTTCAAAATTAAAAGAGTACCCATATGCACTTTTAGAGTTCAGAAATAAATTTTCAGCATCAAATGAAAGGATTAAATGCGTTATTCTTTTGAATTTGGGGTACCTTACAATATATTTATTCGTGTCCTCTAGGTTTATATCAACAACTGGTTGGCTTATATGTATATTCTCAAAAGATTTTGAATAGTTGGAAAATATGAGCATTATTTACTGAAGATTATTATTAATAATTTCAGCGACTTTTTTTGCTTTAACTTCGCTTGGAGTAATTATCAGAACTACATTATCTCCGGCAATTGATCCAATAATTTCTTCAATATATAAGTTGTCAACAGAATCAGCAATTACTTGTGCTGCTGCCGTTGTTGTCTTAATTACAACTTGATTTGAAACCGGCTCAACATCTGTTACAAAATCTTTAATGGCTTTTTTTGCAATTTTTAATTGTGCGTTGTTATCTTGATTTTTTGGTAATAAGTAAACAAGTCTTCCGTTATTTAGCCTTTTTTTCACTGCTCCTAACTCACTTAAATCTCTTGATAATGTTGCTTGAGTTATTATTATTCCGTTCTTTTTCAACACACCTTTTAATTGATTTTGTGAAGAAACATTGCCTGTATCTATAAAATCAGCTATTAGTTTTTGTCGTTGAATTGTCGCTTTTGTCATATTTATAAATATACATTTTATTGTATATTTATACAATCATAAATTTTTATAAATCTCTTTTGCAAGTTTGACGGCTTCCTCTTTACTAACCTCTCCATCGTTAATTCTTTGTTCATACAAAGCTTTCATTACAATTCCTACTTTTGGACCAGGTTCAATATTAAAAATTTCCATAATTTCATTTCCTGTAATTGGAGGTCTCAGCTTTGACATCTCTTCTTTTTCTAAAACCTCGTTTATTCTTCTTTCCATTTCATCTAAATTATCATAAATTTCTTTTGCTTTATTTTTATTCTTTGTGGTGACATCAGCTCTTACAAGGTTGTTTAGTTCTTTAAGAACGTTTCCAGAATCAACTATATATCTTCTTACTGCTGAGTCTGTCCACCCCATTTTGAATGTGTGGGGCCTTAAGTGCAGTTCAACTAGTAACGCAACATCTTTGATTGTCTTTTTATCATATTTTAAATCTTTTAAAATTCTCTTAGTCATTTTTGCACCAACAACTTCGTGATGTCTAAAGTGAACCTTTCCATTTTCAATACCCCTAGTTTTTGGTTTGGCAATATCATGAAAGAGGGCACCTAAACGGGAGACTAAGCTAGGAGTAACCCCATCAACAACGGTTAGTGTATGTTCATAAACATCTTTGTGGTGGTGTTCAGGGTCAATCTCCATTTTAAGTTCATTTATTTCTGGTATTGTGTATGTGCTCAATCCGCTTTCTACTAACACCCTTATGCCGTTTGATGGCTTGTTCCCTGTAAGAAGTTTAGAAAATTCATCTCTAATTCGTTCTTTTGAAATAATCTTTATCCTTTCAACATTCTCTCTCATTGCATTATATGTTTCATCATCAGGAGAAAAGCCATGCGAACTAACAAACCTACATAACCTCAACATACGTAATGGGTCATCAGAAAAGGATATAATTGGATTATCAGGTGTTGTTATAGTTCCATTTGACAGATCTTTTATACCTCCGTGGGGATCAACTATTGTGTTATCTACAAGTGAAAAAGCAATAGCATTAATGGTGAAGTCTCTTCTAGATAGGTCTAAAGCTAGATCAGAAACTGATTCAATAGATGGATTTCTTGATGCCTTTTCATAAGTATCTTCTCTGTAGGTAGTAATGTGTAATGAATTATTCTCTATTTGGAGTTCAATAGTCCCAAATGCTTTTCCTACTTCTGTAGTTTTATAACCATTACTATTCAAAAGTTTTATCGATTCATCTGGGGAAGCGTTGGTCGTAAAATCAAAATCTGATGTTGGAATTCCTAAAATCCCATCTCTTACTGCTCCTCCTACTAAATAAAATTCGAAATCATTTGAAGAATAAATATCAGAGATAGTTTTTAAATATTGATTATTATTTATCAACTCTAATAATGTTATTGGTACCATATTGATAGCTTAGAAGAAGTGGAGAGCAATATAAATATGAATTTGAAAGTAGACTTTGCAGCTGGTGGAATTGTTCTAAGTGATGAAAAAATTTTAATTGTTAAAAATAAAAAAGGAGATTCTTCTGGTGATCAAAAAAGTTGGTGGGGCTATCCAAAAGGCCACTTAGAAGAAGGTGAATCACCCTCAGCTGCAGCTCTACGGGAAGTATTTGAAGAGACTGGTTTTATTGTCGAACTAAAAAAAGAAAAACCAATTGCCGAATCAAGATATGAGGTTAATTTACGTGGAGAAAGTGTAAATAAGACTGTGTGGTTTTATGAGATGGGTGTTGTAAAGTCATTTGAAAATGAACCAGATGATGAAATTATAGAAGTTGCTTTAGTTAATTATGAGAATGCTTTAAGTATGTTGACTCATGAAGAGGATAAAAAGATACTCCGTTATGTATTTAACAAATGATAAACAACGACATAGGCTTTTAATTGGTTCCTATAACACTCGAAAATGGAATGACTATTCAGCCTTAATTTACTTTGAAAAAATATACGGTGGTAAGCCACTATTAAAGAAAATAAAATCTATTGGTTTAGAAAATAATATAGAATTTCACTCAGCTATGGTTCAGGAAAATATGTCTGGACAGTGGGTGTCATCTGGTTGGACAGAATCAAGCAGGCTAAATGTTCTTTCGTTTGATTTACGAAAATACAAATATCAAGAAACTGGGAGTTTTCATGTAGAAGATTTTAATCAAAACTCCATAGACAATTTATTACCACTAGACCAACGTATTTTTGATGCTTACTGGCGTAATTCAAAAGCTGGTTTTGTCGAAACAATCGAAAGCTGTAATCGTAATTATCTTTTTAAAAAATATGTTGATAAAGAGTTGATTGGGTATGCGATTTTAGGATCAACTAGAAATTTTTCATTTTTACAAAGATTTGGAATATCGAAAGATTATCAAAATAATGGTTACGGGTTTTCACTTTTAAACGATGTGGTGAACTTTGCAAAGAGCAAGAAGTTTGTCAACATAAGGCTTAATACACAGCCCAACAACACTGCTGCGCAAAATCTTTATCTTAAAAAAGGATTCAAAATGACAAATACTAATTATATTATTTTTAGTTCAAGCTAGTTTAATTTAGAACTTCATTAATAATTTTAGGACGCTTATTATAAATAATATGGAACAAGAAGATAGTTTTGTTGAATCAGTTGAAAGTTTAATTGAAACAATTAAAAGACTTATTGTAAAACCAGTAAAACGTATAACAGGATTTGCTTCTGTTGGTTTTTTACTAGTAGTTCTTTTGATTTTGGCTCTTATTTTTCTATTTATAGGAATCATTAAAATTATGCAAGGGATTGGTCTGTTGTTGGGAATAAATCCTACTGGCTTTGCTTTTGCCTCAATAGGACTACTCTTCTTAATTATGGCTTTAAGAAACTACTGGAGAAGAAGTAATGGATGATATAGCAATAATTGGTTCCGGACCTGCTGGATACACCGCAGGAATATATGCAGGAAGAGCTAACTTAAAGCCCATTCTTTTCGAAGGTTTAGAATCTGGTGGACAACTTATGCTTACAACCGATGTAGAAAACTATCCAGGGTTTGTTGATGGAATCATGGGTCCTGAACTTATGCAAGTATTTAAAGGTCAAGCAGAAAGATTTGGAACAACAATAAAAACAGAGATCATTGACTCTATTGAGAATATAGATGGAGGTTTTAAATTAAAAAGCTCTAAAGGGGAGTATGAGTTTAAAACAGTAATTATTGCCTCCGGTGCCTCTGCTAGGTGGCTAGGGGTTGATGGCGAAAAAGAACTTCAAGGATACGGAGTTTCTGCATGTGCTACTTGTGACGGCTTCTTTTTCAAAGAGAAAGAAGTGGCTGTTATTGGTGGTGGCGATTCTGCAATGGAAGAGGCTCTCTTCCTAACTAAGTTTGCAAAAAAAGTTTACGTCATTCACAGGAGAGATCAATTTAGAGCTAGTCAAATCATGCAAGACAGAGTTTTAAACCATGAAAAAATAGAGGTTGTATGGAATAGTACAGTTGAAAAGATTAATGGTGAGGGGGCTGTGTCTTCTATTTTGATTAAAGATACCGTCAATAGTTCTGAAAAAGAATTAAATCTTGATGGGGTCTTTGTTGCAATAGGACATGATCCAAATGTTGGTTTTTTAGATGGTTTTATCGAACTTGATGATAAAGGGTATATTAAAACTGGCTTTACTACAGAAACAAGCACCTCTGTTCCGGGTGTTTTCGCCGCTGGAGATGTTGCAGATTCAATATACAGACAAGCCATTACTGCAGCTGGAACAGGATGTCAAGCAGCAATAGATGCTGAGAGATGGCTTGAACACTAGTTTGAATTTTTCTGAATACATTAAGTCATTAACTGAAACAGAAGCTGAAGATTTAAATATAAAACTAAACTCTTGTGGATATCAAAGCTCGGATAACCTTAATGACCTTTTGAATACTGTTGAGCTTTTTATTGAAGACCAAAATCTTTCAAAAGAAATAACTAAAGAAAACCTATGGAATGAGCTATTAAATAATGGGTATGTCTTAGGAGATAGGATTCTGCAATTACAGAGCCCCTCTCTTTATGGTGCAGATGTCGAAGAGCTGCAGGAATATCTATCACGATTGGGTTTTTTTTCTGATCCAATAAATTCAATCTTCAACAGTAATCTTGAAGCTTCTGTTAAGCAATTTCAAGAAAATCGTGGTCTTTCTGTAGATGGTGTTGTGGGTATGTACACTTCCGTCGAAATTAGAAAGCTCTTAAGGCCAAATCTAGGGACATCCCTAAATGAAGCAGTGAAGTCATTCACAGGAGATTCAAACACAATCTCTATTTGTTTTGATGTTGATAATATTGGAAACTACAAAGAACAAAACGATTTCTATCAAAAAATAAAAACTCATTGCACAGAAATGGGAGTTTCTGTGTATTTTTCTTCTGAACTCAATCAAAATAACAACGAAGAGAACGTAGTTAGTTATGTAAATAAATTAAATCCTTCCTTGTTCCTGAAGTTTGCTTATAAGGAATCTGGCTTGATTATCAACTATTTTAAGGGAAAACACTCATTAAGCATTATTGGTGAACAGCTTTCTAATAAAATTGAGTTAGATAAAGAAATTACTTCGCAGGGTAAATCATTACCTATTCTTAAGAAGACAAAATCAGTAACTTTAATATTTAATGGTAATTTTTACCAATTTAATATTGAAGAGTTAATTACGATAATAGTGAATGAACTAAAGGATATTTACAAAAACTAACTCAATTTATTGATAAACGAATCTAGAGATTCTTTACTTTTTAAAACAAAACTTATTTTTGTGCTATTTTTACTACGAATAAAATTTACTTTTGTGCCTAATGAGTTCTCTAATATTTTTTTATAATGTGCGTTTTGCTCATCAACATCTGATCCATTTAAAGATCTTACTTTCTCCTCGACCTCTCTACTTGATAGACCAAGCTTTACAATGTCTTCAAGTATCCTGTCTTGTAAATGGTGTTCAAGAACTATAAGTGGTTTCACCTGTCCAAAAGTTACCGTGTTGCTAACGAGCTCCTCTTGAACTTTAGTACTTAAATTTGAAATTCTTAACATGTTTGAAATATGGGGACGACTTTTTCCAACTAAGGTGCCTATCTCTTCATTTGTAAGATTGTGTTTTTCTTTAAGATTTTTATAAGCAAGTGCTTCTTCTATTGAATTAAGCTGACTTCTTTGGATATTTTCAACAAGACCCAAGACAGCTGCGTCTCTTTTACTAACATCTTTGATAACACAGGGTACAAACTTTAAACCGGCTAGTTTTGAAGCCCTAAGTCTTCTTTCTCCCGCTATTAGTTCATATTGGTTATTTCCGGTTTTTTGAATAATTAACGGCTGTAAAATACCGTTCTTCATAATGGAGTTTTTTAATTCTTGAATTTTTGTATTGTCGAATTTTTTTCTTGCCTGGCTTGGACTTTCCTTGATTAGCGTAAGGTCAATATTTTCAACTTTAAACTCTCTAGTTTCAACATCTGGTAATAAATCACTTAATGACCTCTTCATAAATTCACCCTTTCTATAAATTCATTTGAAAATTCTAAAAATTCTATTCTTGCCCTACTCTGTTCTTTGAAATCTAATACTGTTTTAGAATAGAACGGACTATCAGCAATTTCAGTTAATTGAGATATTTTTGAGTTGAACATTTTGTCCGAAAGTAAAAATTTTAATTCCGTTTCAAAATCTTTAAAGCTAGCACGCCTAGTATCTACCTGGTTTAAAACAACTCCCAAAAAAATTGGATCTGCTTTCTTAATTGAGGAAATTGTTATTTTTGCAAAACTCATAGCTTGAGAAACTCCTTCTACTGCTAAAAACTCGGGTTTTGCAGGTATTAGATAGTAGTCGGATACTGCAAGCGCTTCTTGTGTTAATGAACTAATAGTTGGCGGTGTGTCGATAAGTACTATATCAAACTGATGTGAAGCAAGAAAATCTTTAGCTCTATTTAGCTTGGGTCCTCCAATAATTTTTTCATCATTATGCTTTAATATCGATTTATTTGACGGAATTATGTATAAATTTTCTGATAAAGAGCCTATTTTTTTATCATAATTTTTTTCTATCAAATCAGTTGAATTAATTATATTTTCTTCGTTCTTATTGAAGTTTAAGTATGTAGAAACATTTCCTTGGGGGTCTGTGTCTATTATGAGGGTTTTAAAACCCCTATTTGATAGTATTTTTCCCAAGTTTACAGTAAATGTTGTTTTTCCAACTCCACCTTTTTGGCATAAAATTGTTACTATCTTCACCTAACAGTTATAACATCTATGTGTCTTATATCTGTTGAATTAATTGTAAAATTTTCTTGTTTCACGTGAAACATATTCTTATCATGTTCTATTTTTTCTCCATTTGAGGAAACAATATATATAGTGTTCTTGTTTTTTTTAATGGATTCGAGTGCGTCTTTTGATGAAATGTAACACCTGGAAATGTATAGGTTGTTGTTGGAAATTACACTTCTTGCGTCTTTTTGCATAATTTCGACATTGTTTAAGTTTAAAATATTTTTTAGTCTTTGGAGTTCAAAAACCCTGCTTTCGCTTACATCAACTAATCTAAATTGATTTTTTGGATTTGTAATTGATACGGGTATTCCCGGAATTCCACCACCTGTACCTAGGTCATAAACCGAATCAAAGGTTTGATCTAGTTCATTTATAATTTTTCCAAAATATAGTGAGTGGATAATAAATTCGTCCCAAACAAATTGCGGGTCTTTATTACTAATAAGGCCGTTTTTTATGCCTGTTTCTAATAGCCAACTGTGATATTTATAAAGTTTTTCAGAAAATTGATTATTTGCATCACCCCAATATGGTATTTGAGGCGAGAAAGTCATTCTTCTTCTTCAGGAGCAAAAACTACAGATCTGTATGGCTCTCGACCTTCTGAGTATGAGCGAATACCGTTTAAAGTAGAGGCAGCATCGTGTAATGTTTTCCTATCAACAGAGTTCATAGGCTCTAACATAACTTCTTGTTTATCATCAAGAATTTGTTTGCTTAGTCTTTCTGCATAAATTGTAAGGGCTTCTTTTCTCTTTTTTGCATATTCTGCAACATCGAGTCTCAACCTTGTTCCAGCGCCTGTTTTTCGCTGTACAACTGTTCTGGTTAATTCATGTAAAGATCTAATTATAAAACCTTTGTCTCCAACGAGTGCCTCTGTCTGTTCACCGGTTACTTTAACAACTAGATTTTCATCCTCTAATGTTCCCTCGACGTCACCCTTTAATCCAAATGATTTTACTAGACCCTTCAAAAACTCAATTGAAACCTTTAGTTGTTCATCTTTATCTGCTTCTACCCTTGGTTTTCTAGGTGTATATTGCTTTTTTTGGACGTTTTTGTTGCCACTACCATTATTATTTCTTTTATTTTGGCTTCTTTTGTTATAGTTTCTAGAACCACTATCTCTAACAGAAATTCTTACTAATGCTTTTGTTCCACCCACACCAAAAACTCCACCTTCTGGTTCTCTTAAAATATTAATATTTGCTTGAGTGGCATCATCTAAATTTAGTTCGCTTAATCCAGCTTTTATAGCATCATCAATGGACTTTGCTTCAACTTCTACCCATTTGTTGTTGGCCATTATTTTCTCCTTCTTTTTTTGCGGTTTTTTCGAGGATTTTCTTGAACAGGGTTATCATTTTGTTGCTCATTTTCCTCATTTTTAGTATTTTCTTTTTTTGTTTCTTCTCTGTCGTCAAGCTTTACTATTAAGGCTTGTTGACCTATTCGAAATATGTTTCCTGTCAAAAAATAAACAACCAGGCCAGTTGGAAGAGTCCATGAAATAAATCCAAAGAATATTGGCATAACCTTTCCAATCATTTGCATTTGTTGTGCTTGTGGGTTGTTTGAATTGTTTGATTTTTTTGTTATTTGTTGCTGTTGATAAAGAGCTGTCAATATAACAAAAAGAATTAGTACCAGGTATGGAACTCTTTCTATCCATTCAGATACTTCTGAAGGGGGGATTTGAAGATCCATATTAAAAAATGTTAAGCTTGAGCTGTTTTCAAGATCTTTAAATAGCAAAGATGTACCTGGAATAAAGTTTAATGGTTCTCTTAAGACTCTAAAAAGCGCAAACCATATTGGCATTTGCACTATTAAAGGAAGGATGCAGCCAAGTGGGTTTATTCCTTTTTCTTTATACATTGCTGCCATAGCTTTGTTGAGTTCTTCTTTGTTGTCTTTGTGTTTTTTCTGAAGTGCTTTTATGTCAGATTGTGCATCTTGCATTCTTTTGGTAGACCTTGTTTGTCTCAAAGTAAGAGGAAAAATAATTACATTAATTACAACAGTTAGTAGTGCTATGGAGAAACCATAAGATGTAATAAAATCATAGATATAAGATAATAAAAAAGCTATAGCGAGTGCAAAAGGTTCTAATATTGCCAATTTTTACCAATTTTTCTATATACTGGGTTACAGGTGAGCATTCTGTGAAGAATTAATGGGATTGTTTTTAATATTCCATCATTTTCAAGCTTTTCGGTAATAGCTGTTGTGCATGATGGAAAATAGATACAATTTCCTCCACCTAAACCAACAAATGCTAATAACGATCTAATGATTTGTAAAAATAAACTAATTACTTTCATTTTCTTGCAATAAGGGGTGCTTTTTAAAAATATTTGATAGTTCTCTTGAAGAAAGATTTGATGATTCTTTATTTCCAAGTACTAATATGTCTAAATTTTTATTTTCTTTAAAGCCCCTTAAGGCTTCCCTTGTCCTTCTCTTAAACTTATTTCTGCCAACCGCATTACTCTGTTTGCTTGAAATGCTTATTCCAAGCCTAGAAGTTTTTATATCATTCTCTTTAACAAAGATTTTTAAATCTTTAGCGGCAAAACAAAATTCTTCTTTTTTCAGGTTTTCAAAATGAATTTTCTTATTAAGTGCTCTAAATTTCACGAGCTAACCTAGGCAGATAGAATTTTACGACCTTTTTTTCTTCTTCTTTTAAGAATTTCGCGACCAGCTCTTGTTCGCATTCTGGATCTAAAACCGTGTTTTCTGCTTCTTTTTCTATTACTAGGTTGATATGTTCTTTTCATTTTTTACCTGATTAAAAGAATAAATGATTGAAGTAATTAAACAAAGCAAAAAATAATTTATTTTAACTAGTTCGCGAAAAGTAACTTAGGTTCGCGATAAACAAACTAACTAGAAATAAACAACACCACTTCAATGATGGTTATCTACTACATAAACTCGAATTAAAACCATTGTTTATTGGGTTTTTTACTAGTTTTCAACATTGTTGAAATTTTTAATTTGTTTTTAGCACTCTATGTTTTTTTTAAAGAGTGAAGTAAATTTAAATTTAATTATGAACAACGATAAGAACCTGGGGAAACTTTTAGTTGAATTTAGTTTCGAACTTAACAAAAGTATTACCAACAAAACTGATAAATATTGGTTGGATCAACTTAGGTTTGAACTTTTAAACAAAAAAGAGTTAAATATTGTTGTTGGATCAGATTTTGTAAAATCTTCTATAGAAAGGAAGCTGCTTAAAAACATTTCTTCTGTTTTCAAAAGAGTAGTTGGTGGGTCTGATTGTGTTTTCGTCATTGATAGTTCTTTTTCTTCCTATGTTGATAAAACAATATATACCGAAGTAAAAGAAGAACCCGTTGAACAAAAAGAAATTAGTAAGCCTTTGTATGATTTAAGTTTTTTTGACGAACTTTTTGTTGGTAGTTGTAACAACCTTGCAATAACCGCAGCAAAAAATGTTGTAGCTACCCCTGGAGAAAGGTTCAACCCTCTTTTTGTTTACGGAAAGCCTGGTGTGGGTAAAACTCAGCTTCTTAAAACTATATCTAAATCCTGTTTTTCTTCTTTTTATATTGACTCCGAATCTTTTTTAGAATCTTATATTTCTGGAATTAAAAATAACGATATCGATATCTTTAAAAACAAAATTAGATCTGTTGATATTCTTTTAATTGATGATATTCAGTTTTTTATTGGTAAAAAGGGTGTGTCCGAGGAGCTTTTTCATACGATTAACTATTTTTTAAATAACTCAAAGGCTGTTGTGCTTGCCTCTGATCAAAAACCTCAAATGTTAAAGGGCTTCCCAGAGAGATTAATATCTAGAATTTTAAACGGTTTGGTAACAGATATTGAAAAACCTGATAAAAAAATATTTTTAGAGGTTCTTAAAAACAGTAACAAAGATTTTGACAATGCTTTAATTTCAAAAAAGGAGTTTGACCTACTTCTCTCTATTGATTTTCAAAGCTTTAGGGAAATAAATGGAGTGATTAACAATTTAATAATTAACAAACAAACCGGTGTCGGTAATTCAAAACATGTGGCAGAACTTGTTTCTATGTATTCTGAAAACAAAATAATGGAGCTTACGCCCGAATTTATTTTAGATTACTGTTCTAACGTCTACCAGGTTGATAAAAGGTTGGTTTTGTCTAAAAACAGAAGTGAACAGGTTAGTAATGCTCGTCACCTTTTTATATATTTAATGAGAAAACATACCGAATACTCTCTCAATCAAATAGGAATTTATGTTGGAAACAGATCTCACTCGACTGTTTTGTCTTCTATTAAAAAAGTTGAGGGTTCTCACTCTTTTAAGAGAGAAATAAACATTTTCAACAACAAAATAGAAAACAGCTCACTAAGTTTTTCTGGTGTGTGAAATGTTTAAAGTTTTAAACACCGCTAATCTTGGTTTTTCAATAGAAAAGTTTTTTTTAGACATTTTTAACGGTTTTATTATTGTTATATTTATAAAGGAATAAGTTGAAATTTAAAACAACAAGTAAAGAAATAAAAGAGTTTGTACTTTCAGTTTCTAGAGCTGTGGACATTAAACCCTCTAACCCCTCCCTACAAGGAATCTACCTGCGTGTTGTTGATAGTTTCTGCGAGCTGATAGGAACAGATTTAGACCTAGTTATTAAAGCAAAGTTTCCCGTTGAGGAAATGGTTGAGGGAGAAAGCCTAATTAACTCAAGGGTTTTTTCAGAAGTTGTTAGAAAACTTCCTGTTGGAGATGTGGTTTTTTCCGATTTAGGCAACGAGGTAAAGATAGAAACCAAAAAAACAGAATATAAACTAAGAAAACTAGATCACCTAACCTACCCAAAAAGCCTTTTAGAAGACCCATACAACACAGAAACAAGTCAAAAACTAAAAACCTTCGAGGTGTTTAATGCACTCAAAAAGGTTGGAATAGCGGCCTCCCCAGAGGGTGGAAAACCAATACTTACAGGCGTATATTTCGATAACGAAGAAAACCAAACAAACCTAGTATCCACAGATAGTTATAGACTAGCAACCACAACGGTATCGGACCTACCGATAAATGACGCAGGAATAGTCTCCTTCAGGTCGTTAAACGAAACCATTAAACTGTTTGAAGAAGAAGAGGAAATAAACATAAACTCAACAGAACGGGAGTTACACTTCTACAACGAAAAATACTACACATCTGTTAGAAAACTAGAGGGGAAATTTCCAGAATACAAAGCACTTTTTCCGAAAGAAAACCTTTTTTCACTAGAGATAGATAAAAAAACAATACTAGATTCACTCGATCGTTCAACTGTTGTAGCTGAGGGTTTTATACCTGTAACTTTAAAAGTAATAGATGAAAACAACCTGCACATTTATTCCACAAACAAAGACATAGGAGGTGGAGTTGAGGAGGTAGATATTAATATTCTTGGACTTGATGTGGGCGATGTTTCTAATTTTGAAATATCTTTTAATCCAAACTACCTCATACAAGGAATAGAAGTTTTAGAGGGGAGTAAAGTTTACCTAAGGTTTTCCGGCAACGATAAACCAGCCGTGATACAAGGAGAAGAAGAGAAGTATAAATATCTCTTAATGCCAGTAAGAACCAATCAGTAAAAGTGGTTATTAAAGAACCTACGAGAATTAACCCAAACGATTCAGGTATAGATTTTTCCAAATCTAAAAAAATAGAAAACTATATAAAGAAAAGTAACTTTTCCTGGTCGCAAGACATTACTCCAGGACCCCTGTTGGGCGATGTTTTTATTGTATATGTTCAAAACAATAGGTTAAAAAATTTATTAGAACTAGAAGAGCAAAAAATAATATTAAATATTGAAAAACACACAGAAATAAAGCTTAAAGCACTAAAAATTCAAATGTTTAATGACAAGCAATAGTTGGTAAATCTACTAAAATAAGAGTTCAGCAGGGGCTGTAAAGTAAACAAACAGAAGCGTATCTTGGAGATAGTTCGTGTCTAAAAAAGATTCAAATAGTTATGATTCAAAAGATATAAAAATTCTTGAGGGTCTTGAGGCGGTTAGAAAAAGACCCGCCATGTATATAGGATCAACAGGTCCAAACGGCTTACATCATTTAATCTGGGAGGTAGTCGACAACTCTGTAGACGAAGCAATGGCTGGCAGGTGTTCAAAAATAACAGTATCTTTAGAGAAGAATGGATCTGTTACGGTAGAAGATGACGGTAGCGGCATTCCTGTTAAACCACACCCAAAAACAAAAATTTCTGCTCTCACAACAGTGCTTACAACCCTCCATGCTGGAGGTAAGTTTGAATCTGGCGCCTATACAGTAAGTGGAGGTTTACACGGTGTTGGAATATCTGTTGTGAATGCACTTTCAACTTTTGTAAAGGTTCAGGTTCAAAGGGACGGCCACTTTTGGAACCAAGAGTTTGACCTTGGTAAACCAAAATCAAAAATTAAAAGAGGGAAAGTTTCAAAAAAAACAGGAACAAAAGTTAACTTTCTTGCTGATCCTGAAATATTTGACGAGACCCAGACATATGATTACGAAATCGTTGCTGAAAGACTTAGACAAACTGCATTTTTAAACAAAGGATTAAAAATAATTCTAACCGACAACAGGGTAAAACCACCCACAAAAGAGGAGTACCACTATAAAGGAGGTCTTGTAGATTTTGTTGAATATTTAAATGAAGGTTTTGAAACCCTACATGGTAAAATCATTTCCTTTTCAGACCAAACAAAAGATTCAGAAATAGAAGTCGCTCTTCAGTGGAAAAACGAAGACGATGTAACTGTTAAAAGCTTTGCAAACAACATACACACACTCGAAGGCGGAACCCATGAAGAGGGGCTAAGAACAGCGGTAACTAAAGCTATAAATGATTTTGCAAAAAAAAGAAATTTACACTCAGATATATCTTTGACTGGAGACGACATCAGAGAGGGAATGACAGGTGTTGTTTCAGTACGAGTTAAGGAGCCCCAGTTTGAAGGCCAAACAAAAACAAAACTTGGAAACACAGAAATGAAATCACGTGTCCAAGTTCTTATTAATGAAGAATTTCCAAAATGGCTTTCTAAAAACACAAAAGACGGGAGAGCAATAGTAGAAAGATGTGCTCTTGCCGCAAAAGCAAGAATGAGTGCAAAAAAAGCTAGAGAGCTAACTAAAAGAAAAAGCATTTTAGAAACATCCGGCCTACCTGGAAAACTTGCTGACTGCTCATCAACAGACCCGTCTGAAAGTGAATTGTTTATTGTTGAGGGTGACTCTGCCGCAGGTCCAGCAAAACAAGCTAGAGATTCTAGGGTGCAGGCGATTCTTCCTATTAGAGGAAAAATTATAAACGTTCAAAAAGTTACAGAAAACAGAGCTCTTCAAAACGAAGAAATAAGTGCTTTAATAAAGGCCATTGGTACGGGCATTAAAACTCAATTTAATGGAGACGAATCAAGGTACGATAAAATTATTTTTCTTACCGATGCTGATGTTGACGGAGCACACATACGCACGCTTCTACTAACTTTCTTTTTTAAATTTATGCCTGGCTTGATCACCGGAGGAAAGGTTTGGATATCAGAACCACCCCTTTATAGATTAAAAGCTTCTTCTGGAATAACATACTTAAAAGACGATGAGGCCTTAACAAATTTTAAAAAAGAAAATAAGAACAAAAAATTCGACATAAGCAGATTTAAAGGCCTGGGAGAAATGAATGCTGGAGAACTTTGGGAAACCGCAATGAATCCAGAAACTAGGACATTAATAAAAGTAACACTCGCAGATGCAAAGGGTGCCATGGCCAAGGCATCAGATATGTTCGAAATACTTATGGGAAATGATGTTTCGAAAAGAAAACAATTTATAGAAAAGAATGCAAAAGACGTAAGGTTTTTGGACGTATAATGCCCAATAAAAAACCAACACCAAAGAAAAAAGCCGCTACAAAAAAACCAACACCAAAGAAAAAGCAAACAGGCTCAACACAAGTGGAAAAACCTTTAGAAAGCCCAAATAATGGAACCATTGCTGTTGAAGACGAAATATCAAAATCTTTTTTAGATTATGCAATGTCTGTTATTGTCTCAAGGGCACTTCCAGACGTTAAGGATGGTTTAAAACCGGTTCAGAGAAGAATATTATATTCAATGTATGAAACAGGAATAAGACCTACCGGACCATTTAGAAAATGTTCAAAGGTTGTTGGTGACGTAATGGGTAATTATCACCCACATGGTAATGATGCTATCTACGGAACATTAGTTCGACTTGGCCAAAACTTTAGTACCAGATATCCCTTAATTGAGCCACAGGGAAACTTTGGAACCCCAGACGACCCCCCTGCAGCAATGAGATACACAGAGTCTAGAATGTCTTCTTTATCTTCCCAGCTTCTTGATGGGATAGATGAGGACACCGTTAACTTTGAACCAAACTATTCTGGAGAAACATCTGAACCTAAAGTCTTACCTGCTAGGTTTCCAAACCTACTTGTTAACGGTGCTGAGGGAATCGCAGTTGCTATGGCCACAAACATGCCTCCTTATAACTTAAGAGAAATTACTGAAGCTGTAAAATTCACAGTTTCAAATAAAGATGTTAAGCCTAGGGATTATCTAAAAATTATCAAAGGACCAGACTTTCCCACAGGAGGTCTTGTTGTAGACACTCCGACAATAAAAGATGCAATATTAAAAGGTCGAGGGTCTATAAAAATAAGAGCTGTTGCAGACGTAGAGGAACTGGGTAGAGGAAGGTCTGCCATAGTGGTTAAAGAACTTCCCTACCAAGCGTCTACAGACAGGATTATGGAAAAAATTGCTACATTAGTTCAAGATAAAAAACTTGTTGGAATTTCAGATTTAAGAAACGAAAGTAGCGATAGAAACGGGACTCGACTGGTTGTAGAGCTCAAAAGAGATGCAGTACCACAGGTTGTATTAAATCAACTTTTCAAACAGACGCAACTTCAGGATACATTTTCTGTTAACTCTGTAGCTTTAGTTGAAGGCGTTCCAAAAGTTTTATCAGTCCCGGAACTAATAAATTATTATATAGATCACCAAATTGATGTAATTCAAAGAAGGACAAAATACAGACTTCAAAAAGCAGAAAGCAGACTACACATAGTTGAAGGACTTCTCCTTGCACTAAACAAGATTGATCAAATAATAAAGGTTATAAAATCATCAAAAGACGTAGACACTGCAAGAAAATCACTGATGACTAAATTTAAGCTTTCTGAAATACAAGCTTCTCACATTCTAGACATGCCACTTAGAAGATTAACCGCTCTTGAAATGGAAAAACTTGAAGAAGAAAAGAAAGAGCTAAAAGAAACTATAAAAGACCTTGGAGCTATCTTAAAAAGTCGAGCTAAGCAAGACAAGATACTAATAGAAGAACTAGAAGCAATAACTGAAAAATTTGGTGACGAAAGAAGGTCAAGAATTGTTCCTGACGTTGGAGAGGTTTCGATAGAAGACCTTATTGAAGATGAGGAAATCATTGTTTCAGTTTCATCTAATGGGTATGTAAAGTCAGTTCCTTCCACTTCTTACAAAAAGCAAGGAAGGGGAGGAAAGGGAGTAAAAGCAGCTTCTTCAGATGAGGACGTCATAGAACACCTACTGTCCACATCAGTACATTCCTACCTACTGTTTTTTACTGATCAAGGAAAAGTATATAGAGCCAAAGCACATGAAATTCCTAAAACAAACAGAACAGCAAGAGGCTCACTAATTCAAAATGTATTATCTATGGGCCAAGATGAGAAAGTACAAGCAATTATTGATACTAGAGATTATGAGACAGAGAAATTTCTTTTGATAATGACAGAAAAGGGAACAGTTAAGAAGTCAAAATTTAAAGAGTTCGATTCAAATTACAAATCACTCCAAGCAATTAAATTAAAAGATGAAGATAGGGTGGTTTCTGTGAAAACAACCTCTGGAGATGAAGATGTAATATTAGTTTCACAAAAAGGTCAGGCAATAAGATTCGCAGAAGAAAACCTTAAACCTCAAGGCAGAACCGCAATGGGAGTAAGGGGCATAAAATTAAGAGAAGGAGACAAGGTAGTTGGAGCTGCAACCTCAAGAGATGAAACTCTTCTTTTTATTACAGCTAAAGGATACGGAAAAAGAACAAAATTAGACGAATTTAGAAAAGCAGGCCGTGGAGGAATGGGTGTCAAGGCTTTAAAGGTTACAGATGCAAAGGGAAATTTAATAGGAGCACGCTCTGTTGATGAAGATACAGAGGTTATGCTTATGAGTACTGGTGGAACAGCTATAAGATGTGCTGTAAAGCAAATTAAACAAATGAGTAGGTCTGCACAAGGCGTAAGAGTAATGAAGCTCTCCTCTGAAGAAGAGGTTTCAGCTTTCATTCCAATAAAGAGTTAAAGATGGTAAGAGTAAACAGAGTAAGAAGAATAATTAGAAAAATAGACCCCTGGACGGTTTTAAAAGTAACTCTAGTTTTAAACTTTATAGTTTCCTTAACTGTTGTTTTAGGACTATCAATATTATGGGTCCTTCTTGTTAACGCAGGCGTTCCACAGGGCCTTGAAGACATAGCAAGAAGATTGGCACTTCTTGATCAAGATGCTTCATTGGTTGGAAACATAGAAACTTTATTTACAAGTGTGGTATCTCTTGCTGCTGTGTATATGCTGACACAAACAGCTTTGGCAACAATTGGTGCTTTCTTTTACAATCTTGTTTCTGATTTAGTTGGGGGTATAGAGGTTGTTGTTCTAGAAGAATCTCATCTTGAGACACCTCAAAAACAAAAAATTAATAAAAAAACAAAAGAAAACCAAGATGACAAAGAAACGGTTTTGATGTCTTTTGTTAACTCCATTAAAAAAGTTAGAGAAAACAAATCTGAGGAAATCGAAATTCCAAAAACAGACCTTCCAAGACCCGATGTACCACGAGATATAGAAGAACCTACACTAATGGATGCTTTAAAAAATACAGAAAACGAAGAAGACGAATCTATATAAAAACCTTAAGAGGAGTAATTAAGTTTCGCTACCTTCTCAATGCAAGAAAGGAAACCATGAGAATAAAATCACTTCTTTTTGCTTTGTTTTTATCGATGTGCTCGGGACCAGTACTTGATAGGGAAGAACTAAAAATTATTTCTTTATCAACAACACACACTGAAATTATTCAGTCACTAGATGCACAGGACACCTTGATTGCTGTAGATGCATTTTCAGAGGTAGACTTCCCCATTCAAAGGGTAGATGCTTATACAGTAACTGCTGAAGAGCTAGTACCACTAAATCCAGATATAGTGATTGTTGCTTTTGATTTCAATGGAATAGTAGAAGGGTTAGAAAGTCAAGAGATTAAACACCTACTACTTCCTCCAGCAAAGAATTTCGATGATGTCTACTCTCAGATATCCACCATTGGTGAATTGGTAAACAAACAAAGCGAGGCTTCAGCGAAAATTAGAGAAATGAAAAGTGAAATAAACCAAATATTAAATAATGCTAATTATGAAAATATTTCTGTTTATCACGAAATTGGTTATTCATATGGAATTTATAGCATCAACAAAGAATCACTAATAGGAGAAATTTACAATACATTAGGTGTTTCAAATATTGCTAACTCAGAAGAAGACCCCTATGGAGGTGGATACCCAGCGTTGACTGAGGAAATGATTATCGAGTCCAACCCGGACTATATAATTGTTGGTCACACAGACTACTTAAACAAAGATCTTTCAATTAGAGAAGGTTGGGAAAGCATCACAGCAGTAGAAAACTCTAATGTTTTCTTCTTGAATGACACCCTTGCTAGTAACTGGGGAACTACTACGGTTCAGCTTGTTGAAGAAATCTCTTCAATATTTGAAGAAAGTATACAAACCAACCCATATTCAGACTATTTACTATTAATATCATTATTG
>CABYTP010000004.1 GCA_902521955.1 uncultured Candidatus Actinomarina sp.
TAGAGGCTAATGTCCAAATAAACTTCCTTGGAACTCCTTTAGGAGTAAAAGATGAAGGTGGATTAGTTCAGACTATTAACTCAACTATTACTGTCTCAACACTACCTTCTTCGATTCCTTCATCTCTTGATTTAGATATCTCTGAACTTAATGTTGGTGAAAATGCCACTGTTTTAGATGTTAAACTTCCAGAAGGGGTTGAACTAGCATCTGAAGATGATGATTCAATCTTGGTAACGATTACATTACCTAGAGCTGCGGTAGAAGAAGAAGAGATAGAAGGTCTCGAAGGTGAAGAGCTTGAAGGAGAAGAGGGAGCCGAAGGTGAGTCTTCTGAAGAAACTACTGGGGAAGAGTCCTCAGATGAATCTGGAGAATAGTAAAACTCTTTTAGTTGGTCTTTGGAACCCCCATTCAAAATATTCAAAGACTAGGCATAATATTGGTGCAGATATCCTTGAACGACTTATTATTCAAAATTCATTAGAACTTAAGTTAGATAAGTCTGGAATGTACAAATCTGGAACATTAATAATTGAAGAAAATAGAGTTGATGTACTTATCCCAATGGTTTCAATGAATAAATCTGGAGAGGCATTAAAAGCATATTTAAAATATAAAGAAGTTTCGCCTGAAGATATTTTGGTAATTCATGATGATATTGATCTTGCATTTGGCAGACTAAGGCTTAAAAAGGGAAGTTCCCATGGGGGCCATAATGGTATTAAGTCAATCAACTCTCATCTTGGAACAATTGAATATTTTAGATTAAAAGTTGGTGTTGGAAGACCTCCAAAAGACATAGACCCTGCAGCTTTTGTTCTTTCAAAGTTTTATAATAATGAGACAGAAGAAGTAGATTTTTTAATTGAAGATTCTGCTGATATTCTGAAAACTTTTGTAATAGATAAAGAAGCAGCTATAAAAGAAGCTTCTGAGAGACGAATAATTGATGTGATTTAGTGAAAAAATATATACCTGACTTACTTGCGATATTTAGAATTATTTCTGCACCTGTAATTTTGTACCTAATTTTATTAGACGGTTCAAATGAAGGCTTAATGTTAATTCCAGCAATAATTGCATTTATTGCTGCATGGACAGATTTTTTTGACGGAAGACTAGCAAGAAAATGGAATGTCACTTCTAAAACCGGTGCTTTCCTTGATACAATTGCTGACAAAATATTCATAACCTTTATTTTCATAGGCTTTACCTATATAGATAGAGTAAGTATTTGGATAACAACGTTGTTAATTGTAAGAGAGTTTATTATCACCGGTCTACGAGGTCTTGCTGGAAATGAAGGCATTATGATTCCGCCAAGTAAATTTGGTAAAGCTAAAGCAAGCCTTCAGTTTTGGGCTGTAGGGTTTGTAATGATGGATTTTTCATTTAGTATCCTGAGTTTTGATATTGCAGACCTAATTGTCCTACACGCATTAATTTTTTCTTATATTTCTGGTTATCAATATATTTCAGGTTATATCCAAAAAACTAAATGAATTATCAAAATATATTCATAACAGGCTCAACAGGAGTTGTAGGTAAGCCACTTATAAGAAAAATAGTTGAGAATGGTCATAATGTTTATGCTTTAAGTAGAACTAATCTTCACAATGAGTTTTTTAAAGATTTAAATATAACAAAAATTGAAGGGGATATTCTCTCTGATGGCCTACAAGAAAAATTATCAGATAAAAATATAAATGCGATATTTCATGTTGCAGGAGTAAACCAAATGTGTTCCAAAAATCCAGAGCATATGTTTAACGCAAATATTAAAGGCACATTAAATATGCTAAATTTAGGCAACCAGATAGGTATTGAAAAATTTATCTATACATCTTCTGCGGTTACCCTAGGCGAGAAACTTGGAACAGAGGGAAATGAAGATTCAAAACACCGGGGTTATTTTTTAAGTAAGTATGAAGAATCTAAATTTTTAGCTGAAGAAGAAGCATTTAAGTTTAAAAAAGAATTTGATTTTGTATCTGTTAACCCCTCTTCAGTACAGGGACCGGGAAGAGTATCAGGAACAGCTAAATTGCTTATTTCAACGCTTAGTAAAAAATATCCCCCATTAATTAAAAACCACCTCTCAGTTGTTGATATAGATGACTGTACTAGTGGTCATTACAATGCATTAGCTTATGGTAAAAATAATGAAAGATATGTCTTAAATAGTTTCCAAAGCACAAGTGAAGAGTTGATAAAAGTATTAAAAAATTTATCTAGTTGGGATGGCAATCCTATTTATGTTCCTAAGTTAGCTCTAAAGGCAATAGCTCCAATAGGAGATTTATATAAAGCCTTTTCAAACTCAGCACCATTTTTATGTTCCGAATCAGCAAGAGTTTTAACTCATGGCCATCAATATAATGGCTCAAAAGCCCAAGACGAATTAAATATTTCATACACAAATCTTGAAGAATTTATTAAAAAAACAGTCAACTGGTTAATTGATAATCAACATATTCATTTATCTAAAATTTAGACTATGAATCTCGATTCAATTACTACATCAAAGGAGTCTCTTCCTATTCTTTTGGGCCTGAATCAAGTATCAAAAAAAAACATTTATATTTTTCCTACAGATAAAGAGGCAAATGAATTTAAAAATAACTTTTCTAACTTAAATGAGAATATAGAAATATTTCCAGGTTGGGATACGTTGACATATGACTCTTTTATACCTTCTTATGAAATCCAAGGAAAAAGACTTGCTGTTATTCATTCACTATTAACTACTAAAGAGGTAAACATTGCTACAAGCATAAAGGCAGTATCACAAAGGTTATTTTTTGAAAACCTTGATGTAGTCGAGATTTCAATACATCAGGAAATTGACTTCGAAATTTTAATTGAAAATCTCATACATCTTAAATATGTAAGAAAAGATAGAGTTGAAGCAAAAGGAACTTTTGCAGTTAGAGGTGGTCAATTAGACGTTTATCCAATCAATAGAACTGAGCCAATCAGACTAATTTTTGATGGAGATACTGTTGTAGAATTAAGAAATTTTGATCCAATCTCGCAAAGGTCATCAACAGTTGAAAAATCATCAATAATTGTTCCTGCTACTGAGCTTTTTCAGATAAATAAATTAGATATTTTAGAAGCAGTGTCTTCAAATAAAAACAAGGAACTAGATGAATATGAATTATTTCAGTATTGTCAAAATCTTGCGAGTAATCATTCTTTGTTCAATTTTGTTGATAAATCTTCACTTCATATTGTTGATATAGAAAGATGTAAAAGTGAGTTTGATGATGTTGTGAATATCGAGCAAGAGACATTTAAGAATCTTCAAAAATATTTTTCCTTAAAAATATCCAATTTTAAATCTCGACACATAAATATCTTTGAAAATTTAGGCACATTTGATACAACATTATATTCCACTAGCGATTTAGAAAATTTGCAGAACAGACCAGATTTTCTTGATGGAACCCGCCAAGAAGATGTAATGAAAAAATTAAATAACGTAAATAATATATATCTTGCATCAGATAATGAACAAATAATTGAAAATTTTTCTATATTTGAAAATTTAAATATTGTTCAGAATCCTTTTTCATATTCTGCAATATTTAAAGAATTAGGTATTGCTGTAATTGATGAGTCACTCTTTTTTGCTAGAAAAATAAAGAAATCCAAAAAGCAAGCAAAAACGCTAAGTGAAGAATCGATACTTATACCAAATACTTATATTGTGCATAGCTTTCATGGAATCGGTCTGTATGAAGGAACTGTTGTTAAAAGAATCAAAGGTGTAGAAAAAGATTATCTTTCCATAAAATTTGGCGGTTCAGACAAATTATTTGTCCCTTCAGAACAAATTAATGAGCTAGAAGTATATATCGGTGGAGAAAATCCAAAACTATCAAGTTTAGGTGGAGCTGAATGGGAGCGAGCTAAAGAGAAAGCAAAAGAAAATGCAAAGGTAGTTGCTGATAGAGTGCTTAATTTATACAAATTAAGAAATATTAAAAACGATTCATTAATTATTTCTGAAGATACACCATGGCAGAATGAAATTGAGAGTAATTTTGAATATATAGAAACTCCCGATCAACTTGCTGCCATAAATGACGTTAAAGCTGATTTAGAAAAAAATATTCCTATGGATAGATTAATTTTTGGAGACGTTGGCTATGGAAAAACAGAAGTAGCTTTAAGAGCAGCTATCAAAGTAGCTTTCTCAGGAGGGCAGGTAGCCTTACTTGCACCAACAACTATTTTGGTGCAACAGCATATTGAAACTTTTCTTGAAAGGTTAAACAATTACCCTCTCAACATTAAACATCTCAGCAGATTTGTTAGAAAAAAAGAAATTAATGAAATCGTAAAAGGGGTCGCAGATGGATCAGTAGACATTTTAATTGGAACCCACAGAATCTTAAGTAAAGATATTAAGTTTAAAAATTTAAAATTAATAATTATTGATGAAGAGCATAGGTTTGGTGTTGAAGATAAAGATAGGTTGCAATCACTAACATCGCAAACACATAAACTTACCCTAACAGCAACACCAATTCCTAGAACTTTGGAACAGTCATTAATGGGTATAAGAGATACATCAAAAATTGAAACACCTCCGGAAAATAGATTAGAAACATTAACCCATGTTGGCGGTATAGATGAATCTACTATTGCAATCGCTATCCAGAGAGAAATGTCTAGAGGTGGCCAAGTATTTTTTGTTTTAAATCGTATCGAAGAATTACAAACATGGATGAAGAAAATACAAACAGAATTTCCAAAACTTAACCACAGAATTCTTCATGGGCAGCTTTCATCGGTCCAGATTGAAAAAACTATGCAGGATGTATGGGATAAAAAAGTAGATGTTCTTTTTGCTACAACTATTGTTGAAGCTGGTATTGATTTACCTAAAGTAAATACATTAATTACGTTAAGATCTGAATTGCTTGGTATGTCTCAGCTTTACCAACTTAAAGGAAGGGTTGGTAGAAGAGGTGAACAGAGTTTTGCTTATTTTTTTCATAATGAAAATTTAAGTGTTGATGCAGAATTAAGATTAGATGCCATTAAATCAATTGGACAAACTGCTACTGGGTATTCGTTGTCTATGAAAGATCTTCAACTTAGAGGATCGGGTAGTATTTTGGGGGACATACAGTCTGGTTTCATTGCAAATGTGGGCTTAAATATTTTTAATAAATATGTTATGGATTCGATAGAAGGAAAAAAACTAGAAGAGAGTGTTACTCCAGCGACACAAATCAAACTTGAATGTTTTTGGGGGTCATCAATTCCTAAATCATATATTGAGGCAGATTCAGAACGGATAGATATTTATAAAAGACTAGAACACACAGATCATCAAAAAGTTGATGAAATGAAAGCAGAAATTCTTGATAGATTTGGTGCCACACCTGAGGTAACAGAAAATCTTTTCTTCACAGCAAAAATAAGATCATTACTCCAGAAAGAAAAAATTATTAGATGTAAAGTAAATGAATATCAAATTGAATTATTTCCAATTGACTTAACCGAAAGTATCAATTCTAAAGTTAAGGATTTTGATAGAAAATTTTTGTTTAGAAATAAAAGATTAGTTGTAAAGTTTAAAAACTCTTTAAGTCCGGAAAAAACATACCAATTCTTAAATACTATTCTTTCAGTATGAAAGAATTTAATGAGTTAGTTGAAATAGTCAGTAGATTAAGAACTGAGTGTCCTTGGGACAGAGAGCAGACTCATGAAACCTTGGCTAAACATTTAATTGAAGAAGCTTATGAGTTATTAGATGCTTTAGCTGAATTTCAAATTAATTCTAAAAATGATTCCATGCTCAAAGATGAGCTAGGAGATTTATTATTACAAATATTATTGCATTCAAAAATAGCTGAAGAAAATAATAATTTCTCAATAGTGGATGTAGTCAATAATTTACAAAATAAACTTATTGAAAGACACCCGCATGTATTTGGCAATGTAGTTCTTGAAAATGCTGAAGATGTTGAAAAACAGTGGGAGGAGATTAAGAAGACTGATGAGGCAAAATCTATTTTTGATGACATTGATCAAAAACTTCCTTCTATTACCAAGGCTTTTAAAACACAAAGAAAAGCAAAAAAAATCAACTTAGCTTATGCAAACTATGAAGAGGCATTACAAGATTTACTTTCAGAAGTAGAAGAATTACAAAATGCTAAAGATAATGATGATAGGAAAAGTGAAATAGGTGATATTCTGTTTTCTATTGTAAATGTATGCCGACATCTAGATGCAGATCCTGAAATTCAATTAAACCAATCAACTTCAAGATTTATACAAAGAGCTAAGTATGTTGAGAACAATTTTGATGAGGATGCTGATATTGAGCAACTATGGAAAGATGCGAAGAAAAGCCAATTCAAGTAACAATGTAAGCATTTTCTGCTAGATTTTAAGTAACAGGGTTATGAATAATAAAATTAAAAAAGTATTTGCTAGGTATATCCTAGACTCAAGAGCTAACCCCACAGTTGAAGTAGAAATTACTTTAGAGGACGGTTCTTTGGGTAGAGCTGCAGTTCCATCAGGTGCCTCCACAGGAAAACTTGAAGCGCATGAATTGCGAGATGAATCTAAAGAATTTAACGGTAAGGGGGTTTCTAAAGCTGTTCAAAATGTTAATAGTGTAGTTTCTGATGCAATAGTCGGTCAAGACGCAGAGGGTCAAGCAGAGATTGATAAGATACTCATTGATCTAGATGGATCTAAAAATAAAAGCACCTTAGGCGCAAATGCAATTTTAGCTGTTTCTATGGCCAACTTAGTTGCACTAAGTAAGTCATCAAAAAAGCATATATATGAGTTGATTCCAAATATATATGGAGAGCCTTCATTGCCTGTACCGTTTATGAATATTTTAAATGGAGGTGCTCACGCAGATAACTCAGTGGATATTCAAGAATTTATGATTGTTCCACATGGCTTCTCTGATTTTAATGACGCTTTAAGATCAGGAGTTGAAGTTTATCATACATTAAAAACACGTCTGAAAGATAAAGGTTTAGCAACTAATGTTGGCGATGAAGGAGGATTTGCACCTAATTATTCATCTTCAAAAGAAGTCTTAGATGAAATTATGCTCGCTATTGCCGAAGCAGGATATAAACCTGGTGATGAAATTTCTTTAGCGCTTGATGCAGCTGCATCAGAGTTTTATAAAAACAATATGTATCAGATCGAAGAGAACCCTTTAACGAATACCGAAATGGCAGATTATTTAGTAAAGTTATCAAATTCTTATCCAATTGTTTCTATTGAAGATGGACTAGCAGAAGATGACTGGGAAGGATGGAAGTATTTAACTTCAAAAATTGGTGACACGGTTCAATTGGTAGGGGACGATCTCTTTGTAACACAGGAAAAGATTTTACAAAAAGGCATTGACGATAACTGTGCTAACTCAATTCTCATAAAAGTTAATCAAGTAGGAAGTATTTCTGAAACTATTGAAACTATGAAGCTTGCTAAAGATAACGATTATACAAGTATGGTTTCACATAGATCTGGTGAAACTGAAGATGCTTTTATTAGTCATTTAGTTGTTGGAACATCAAGTGGACAAATAAAAACGGGTGCTCCCGCCAGAGGTGAGAGAACTGCAAAATATAATGAACTACTTAGAATTTCTGAACAAGTGGGTTCTGGTAACTTTAATAATAAAAAATGGCAAAAATAAAAAACACTAGTAGCAATATTCTTACGCGCGTGTTGCTTATTGTCTTAACTGGATCTTTTTTATTCTTCTTCTTTGAAACCGTACAATCTACATACTCTTCTTATACAAATTTGCAAAAAGAAATTGAACTTAACAAGGTTGAAAAAAGTGAAATTCAAAACCAAATAGCTGATTGGAATCAACAAATCTCCGATTTAGATGATCCAGAAAAACTCGAGCTTGTGTTGAGAAAAAGAGGATATGGAAAAGAGGGTGAAATTTTGTATATTTATGATGTTCCAGAACCTGTTACTCCAATTGACGAAGTTTTAAATACTGAAAGGTCAAAAACTGTATTTGAATACGTAGTTGAGTTTATTGTCGGACAAGATGGACAATAAAGATAGCAAAATTGTCGAAATACAAATAGGTAGAAATCTTAGAAGTGATGTAAGTGTTTCATGCAAGTGCCACTTCAATCTACCAGTTTCTATTAAAGTGCCCCCAAATTTAGATGACGGTACTCCGTTTCCGACTACTTATTGGCTTACCTGTCCAATGTACAATAAAAAAATTGGAACTCTTGAGTCACATGGGATGATAAATGAATTAGATAATGAATTAATGAAAAACTCTGGCCTAAAAAAAGAATGGCAATCTAGACAAAATAGTTATAAAGATGAACGAGATACTATTCAGGAGCCTGAAGCCAAATATAGATCTTCTGGAGGTGTAGGTGGAGCAACTGAATCTATTAAATGTTTACACTCTCATACAGCCGATGAGCTTTCTACAGGATTAAACCCTATTGGCAAAATAGTTTTAGAGTCAGTGGGATATTTTAATTGTGAACAGCCGTGTGTTGATATTGCTGAAATGAAAAAGAATCCGGGATGGAAAACAATATGGTAAAGATTGCATCTTTGGACCTTGGTTCAAACTCCACACGATTATTGATTGCTGACGTTTCAGAAGAAAAATTTAATACTCTTGAAAGATCACATGTAGTAACAAAAATGGCAGAAGGGTTAGAGGAAAACGGTTTCATCTCCGATGAAGCGAGAAAAAGGGTTATCAAGACCTTAAAAACATTTCTTAAACAAATTAAAAAACATGAAGTAGTAGAAGTCTTTGCTGTAGGAACCGCTGCTATGCGTGACAGTAGTAACACAGTTGAATTTATTGATGAAATTAAAAGCAAATTAGATATTGAAGTTGAAATTATTACCGGACAGCAAGAAGGAATAATCACAAGTCTTGGCGTACATCATTTTATGGATAATCTTCAGAATTACTTAATAGTTGACATAGGTGGGAGAAGTACAGAATTTATTTATGAAGATAACAATAAAGTGGTATCTCACTCTCTTGATATCGGTGTTGTCACGTTAACAGAAAAATATTTCTCTAAATTACCGGCTAATAGGGAAAATATTTTGAAAGCTGAACAGGAAGTAATAGAAAAAATAAGTAATTTGAAAATTTCCAATAATAAGTTATTAATTGGTGTTTCAGGCACTGCTACTTCTTTAGGTTCAATATATCTAGAACAAGACAGATTTAATGAAGACCCAATTCATAATATTGAAATAAGCCAAATTGAACTGACAAATATCAAAAACATAGTTCAAAAATTAAGTGAGCCAGAGATAATTACAAAATTTAATGGGGTTGATCCCAAAAGAGCTAAAACAATAACATCTGGGATTGTAATATTAGAAAATATAATGAAACGATATGAAAATTCTTCAATTATAATTTCAAAAAACGATATTTTAGAGGGCCTAATACTAAAAAAATACTAAATTAGAGATTAGCCCGGGTGGCGGAATTGGTAGACGCGACGGACTTAAAATCCGTTATTCGAAAGGATGTGGGGGTTCGAGTCCCCCCCCGGGCACGAAATTTAATTAAATCTTACGAATTATTCAACCCATTTTTAAAAAAATTCAAATTCTATTAGATATTTATAAATTATTTTATACACTAAGAGAAGCTAAAAATCCTTATTTTTAGCATACGTACGTATACACAAAGGAAAAAGAAATATGAAGAAACCATTATTGGTTAGTTTCTTACTCTTAACTCTAATTCTTGGAGCATGTGGTGGTGGAAGCCTTGAAGGCGAAGAAGTCACTATTACAGGTGCTTTAATTGGTTCAGACCAAGACGGATTTAGAGCTGCTTTTGAAGACTTTACTGCGGAAACTGGAATTATTGTTTCCTATCAGGGGTCTGATAACTTCGAGCAAGAAATACAAATTCAAATGGAATCTGGTGATACACCAGACTTCGCATTATGGCCACAGCCAGGAGCTGTAGTCGATGCTGCCACTAGAGGATACTTAACACCTCTTGAAGACCTTGGTATAGATCTTGATCAATACCAAAATGACTTCTCATCCTACCTTGTAGGACTAGGAGTTGTTGATGGAGTCATTTACGGTGGTGCTAATGCAGCAAACCTAAAGAGTATCGTTTGGTATCAACCAGCAGAATTTGACGCAAGAGGATATACTGTCCCAGCTACTTGGGATGAAATGATCGCACTTGCAGATCAAATTGTTGCAGATGGAATGAATCCATTCTGTTTTGGTATGTACTCAAATGGTGCATCAGGTTGGCTTGCAACTGACTGGATGGAAGATATTATGCTCAGAACCGGAGACGGTGTTGATTCATACGATAAGTGGGTAAGCCACGATATTCCATTCAACGATCCAATGGTAAAAAATGCAGCAACTCTTTTGAGCCAGATCATGCATACAGAAAACTATGTTGTAGGTGGCACTGATGCTATCGTATCAACATACTTTGGTAATGCACAAGATCCTATGTTCTCAAAAGATGCAAACGGCAACCCAGGTTGTTTTATGCATAGACAAGCATCTTTTATTACAGGATTCTGGCCTGAAGGAGAACAAGCTGGAGCAGGTTCAATAACAACTGTGTTCCCATTCCCTTCAATTGACCCATCATTACCAGCTGCTGCTTTAGGTGGCGGTGATATGTGGGGAGCATTTAATGATAGAGATGCAACAAAAGCTGTTGCTGAATTTATGTTGAGTGCTGAGTTCTACAATAATGTAGCAATCAGAGACGGTAACGCAAGATTAAGTGCCCATACTGGTTTTGATACATCATTGTATGCATCTCCAATAAACAAAATTCTCGGAGACACAATTGCTGCAGCATTAAGCGCAAACTCATTTAGATTTGATGCGTCTGACTTAATGCCGCCAGAAGTTGGAGCTGGTTCATTCTGGAAAGAAATGATGAACTTAGCTGTAGAAGGTCCTGGATATATTGACACTGCATTAGACACTGTCGAAAAATCTTGGCCGTAAGCCGGATAATTTAAAATAAATTGATAGCCACCCACTTGGGTGGCTATCTTTTGTGAGCTAAAATAAAATAATCGAAATGAAACAACAAACACAACAAGAGAAATTGAAAACCATTGGAATCTCTTTTTTAGCTTTAGGATTCTTTCCTCTTATTTGGTTTCTATTTCAAGCCATTCTTTTTAGGGAATTAACAGAACTAATTTCTAGAAATCTTCTTGTAGTGTTTGCATTGATAATTGGTTCAACCTTTGTTTTTTTATTATTTTGGGGTATGGATAAGATAATTAAATTATCTCCAAAAGACAATCGAGAGTCTTTAGAAGCAAGAATGTTTGCTGGACCTTCTTTATTCATGATTTCACTTTTTCTTTTCTATCCAGCAATACGAACTCTATATATAAGTTTTAAAGATCGATACAGCAACGATTTTGTTGGTTTTGAAAATTATAAATGGGCATTCTCTGATCCAGAGATGTTAGTAACAATAAGGAATCAAATTATTTGGTTGGTTTTTGTTGTTTCTTTGGTTTTGTTTATTGGATTAATTGTGGGTTGGCTTTCAGACAGATTAAATAAAGGAGAAGCATTTTTTAAATCAATTGTTTTCATGCCAATGGCCATTTCGGCAGTTGGTGCAAGTGCCATATTTAAATTTATTTATGAATACAGACCACCACCTCTTACACAGATTGGCATCATAAATGGAATACGAGTATCTGTTGATCGTCTTGGTACTCAGTGCATGAATAACAGAGTTATAGATGGAGTTTTCAATGGTTTTGGTGATCCAAATTGCTTAAAGCCTATTGGATGGCTTCAGCAAAGAGATCTTACTAATTTACCTTTTACGGAAAACTTAAATCCGGATGGTTTTTTAAGCAGTATATTGATAAACCTTCCTGTCAATACAATGCTGCTGATGGTAATTATGATATGGATGTTTACAGGATTTGCTGCAGTAGTTTTTTCTGCTGGAATTAAAGCTATACCAACAGAAATTATGGAAGCTGGACAAATAGATGGAGCTTCTGAATTGAGAGTATTCAGATCAATAGTTATTCCTTACATTAAAAGTACGATAATTGTTGTGGGAACATACATGGTTGTTACTGTTTTGAAAGCTTTTGATATAATCTATGTTTCTACGAGGGGAGACCTTGAGACAAACTTACTAGCTGTTAAGATGCTTGACGAATTTTCTAAATACAGAAACTTCGGACGCTCTGCAACAGTGGCAGTGTTAATATTTGTCTGTGTACTGCCCATCATTGTAGGCACGGCATTAAGAGAAAGAGAAAATACTCAATCATGACACGCAATACACAAAAATGGTATGACAAGCCAGTAACAAAATTAATACTAATTACTATTGCTCTAACATGGATATTTCCTGTTTTTGGCTTTGTATTGAGTTCATTTCGACCTGGTGAATCGATAAAAAGAGAGTCCTGGTGGGATGCAATATACACTGGGAAACTTTGGACCGAATTAACATTGTCTAATTATTCAGAAATCTTTTTTGCTGATAATTTAGATAGGTCTTTTTATAATTCATTTGCCGTAACAATCCCATCTACAATTATCCCAATTACCATTGCTGCGTTTGCTGCATATGCTTTTGCGTTTATGGAATTCCGAGGTAAAGAAGTACTCTTCTTATTTGTTGTTGCTTCAATGATAATTCCGCTTCAAATGTCTCTTATTCCACTTGTCCAGCTTTTCAAGAGTGGAATTGAAGTATTTGGTATTCCTATAATTCCTGCATTGGACATCAATGGAACTTTTGTGGCTACTTGGTTTGCCCATTCTGGATTTGGATTACCCTTAGCTACATTTTTGTTACGAGATTTTATGATGGGTTTACCTAAAAGCGTCATAGAGTCTGCAAAGATAGATGGGGCAAGCAACATGACTACTTTCTTTAAATTAGTTTTACCACTATCGGTTGCAGGAATTGCTGCATTTGCAACTTTTCAGTTTCTATGGGTCTACAACGATTTCCTTGTTGCGAACGTATTCTTAGGAGTTTATAAACCCGAAAACCTTGTTGTGACTTCACACGTTTCTCAGTTAGCTGTTGGTGCATATGGTGAAGCTTGGCATTTAAGAACATCAGGAGCAATAATATCTATGATTGTTCCTTTAACAGTTTTCTTTAGTTTACAGAGATTCTTCATAAGAGGTTTAATTGGGGGAGCGGTTAAGGGTTGAGACCCTTATTTATATTCTTATTTCTTTTTATAATTTCATGCTCAGGTATTGAAACACAGTCTTATGAAATCCTCTCCAAAGATGATTCTAAATTAATTAACTCAAGATTATCAATTGATGTAGATCATAAAAGTAACGAAGAAGTGAAATTAACTGTACAAATTTTTCCAAAATTTGATTTAGAAATTAAAAATTATCTGTTAGTTTTTGATATGAAATTTCGTGAAGACTATAACGATGATTTCATGGGTGTGTGTATTGGGCCATCTTGGGAAAATTATAGTTCAGGAGAATTTACTATTAAATTGGAAGATAAGTTCAACTTCAAAAATACAATTACAGGTAAATACACACAAGACGAAGACGATTTATGCAGTAATTATTTTTACTATTTAAGATTTTTAGAAATAGAGATTAAGAATGGAGACCGCTACCTTATTGGGGTAGCAACTGATTATGCTCAAGAATATCCTGACGCTCCTTATTTCTGGAAGGTAAATAAAAATAGGCAAATAGATGTACAGGGCACTACTAATATAGAAAAATATAGCTTAAATTTTGAATTAAAAAAATAATATGAAAATTGGAATTGACTGGGGTGGTACAAAGATAGAAGGTATCGCTCTTGACCCATCTTCTGGAAAAGAAGTAGTTAGAAAACGAGTAGAAGCACCTAAAGAAAACTATGATTCTATCATTCAAACTGTTAAGAATTTAATCTTAGATATTTCAAAAGATTTTAATGAATTTAGTGTAGGAATTGGGATGCCAGGCTCACTACACCCTAAGACAGGATTAGTTCAGGTATCTAATACTGAAGCTTTAGAAGGTAAGAATGTAAAAGATGATATTGAGGCATTGTTAGGCTACCAAATAAAAATTGCAAATGATGCTGACTGTCTGGCAGTATCTGAATCAATAGATGGTTCAGGGATAAATTATGAATCAGTGTTTGCAGTTATTATGGGCACTGGCGTTGGAGCTGGATTTACTTATAAAAATCAGTTAGTCGTTGGTCCAAATAAATTAACAGGTGAATGGGGACAAAATCCTATACCTGGGCCAATGGATGATTATGAAAAATCAGTGCAGAGGCACTGCGGAAGAGTAGGAGCAATAGAAGTATTTTTGTCAGGCCCTGGATTAGAGAATTATTATAAATTCATTACTAATGAACACAAATCTTCAAAAGAAATTGTTGAGCTTTACAGAAGAAATGAAGAACAAGCAATTGAAATAATGAGTACATATTTTGAAAGGACCGCAAGAGCTTTCAGCACTATTGTCAATATCCTTGACCCAGATGTGATTGTTTGCGGGGGAGGAATGTCTGAAATTGATGAGATGTATGATGAAATTCCAAAAAGAATAATTCCATACATAGCTTCAGATTTCTTTCATACCCCCGTTGTTAAAGCTCTGCATGGATCTTCCAGTGGTGTAAGGGGAGCTGCATTGCTTTGGGATAAATCTTGAATTCATACAAGAGATATTTCTTTCCTGTAATATTTTTTACAGTAACAATCTTATTTTCAATCATAGGCTTCCAACCAGCTGAGGTCATCATCATTGGTCCAGAATTTCATGAGCAGGAATATTTTCTTGAAGAGTTGGACATAATATCTGAAAGTTTAGATATAAAAATTCAATATAAAACTGTCAATGATCCTGAAAATTACATTATAGAAAATAAAGAGCTGAATGCTTCTGTTGCATTAATACCTAATCCACAGGGAGTAAAAAACCTAGCTGAAAGGGGACATCTTTATAAATTAAATTCATTGACGGTTGATGGTTCCTTAATAAACACAATTTATCCAGACCATCTCACCGAAATAGTATCAATAAACGGTGATATTTATGCTGGCTGGACAAGACTTTTTCCAAATTCATTAATTTGGTATGATATTTCAAAATTTGAAAAATATGATGATTTGAATTTTAAAGATTTTGATAGTTTGATTTCCTCTACGAAAAAAATAGCAGATAGCGGAGTAACTCCCTGGTGTGCAAATTCTGAAAGTTCTGCTTCTACTGGATGGATACAAACTAATTGGTTGGAAGATATAATATTGTCAAAAAATGGACCAGAAGTTTATGACAAGTGGTCTGAACTTAGTATTCAAGCATCTAATATTAAAATCTTTTCTTCTGTCAAAATTATTGATGATTTTATATTTTATCCAAATCATATACATAATGGACCGGGTTCAATTATAAATAAAGAGTTTAGAAACCTGCCAAAAGTCTTACTTAATGATACAAATTCTTGTTTTCTTTCTTGGAGCGGACATTATTTTCGTTTTTATATTCCAGATGAGTATGCCTATGGAGAAGATTATGGTGTCATTAAACTTCCAAAGATTACTTTAGATAATACAGTTGTTGGAATAGGAGATGCTTTAGTTCTGATTGAAGATGATCAAGTAGCAAAAAATGTTATATCGGAAATTTTGTCTTCTAACTTTGGCGAAAAATGGTCAAGTTACCCAGATACAGAGTTTATTTCAGCAAATAAATACTTTAATCGTGAAATTATTAATAATGAGTTAACTCAGTATGAATTTGATATAGTTCATGCATCGCTTCAACAAGATTTATTTAGATATGATGCATCTGAATTGATGACAAGACGAATTGGTTCAAACCTATTATGGAAGTTTTTTGTGGACTTTATTAGAGAAGGTTCAGAATCTGTAGTTAAGTTACTAAATGAATTAGATAGATAAATTTAAGTTATAGCTAAACCGGTATCTGGGTCAAAGTAATGAAGTTTAGAAGGATCTATAGCGAGATTAATATTTTGCCCTTCTTCAATTGTTGCATTTGGATTAATTCTTGCTATAAATTTTGTTTCAGTACCTAATGCGGATATATCTTCACCCTCATCAGCTAGGATTTCTTCAATCGCTTTAGTTTGAACAGGTGGAATATCTTTGTAGAAGTGTATATAGGTATCAGAACCAAGTTGTTCTAGTAAGGAAACATTTATATTAATTTGTTCAGTAAATTCTTTATCATTTGCATAAACAGAATCTTCAAATGCTTCTGGTCTAATTCCAAGCACAATTTCCTTGCCATTAAAGTCAGATAAAGATTTTGGTGCATCAGAACTAACTATGTTTGAATCACCAAATGTTAATTTTGTTTCTTTTTCTGAAACATCAATAGTTGCATAAACAAAATTCATTGCCGGGCTTCCTATAAATCCTGCAACAAAAATATTTTTTGGATATAAATATATCTCTCTTGGTGTATCAATTTGTTGGAGAACACCTTTTCTAATGACTGCAACTCTATCACCCATTGTCATAGCTTCTACTTGATCGTGTGTGACATACAAAGTAGTGGTTTCTAATTGGGAGTGTAGTTCACCCAATTCAGCTCTCATCTGAACCCTTAGCTTTGCATCTAAATTTGAAAGAGGCTCATCCATTAAAAATGCCTGAGGACTCCTAACAATTGCCCTACCCATTGCAACTCTTTGTCTTTGACCGCCTGACAAAGCCTTTGGTTTTCTATCAAGAAGCTCGTCTATCTCTAATGTTTTTGCAGCCTCTTTTACTTTTGCATCTATCTCATCTTTTGGAAGCTTGCGTAATTTTAAAGAAAACGCCATGTTGTCATAAACAGACATATGTGGATATAAAGCATAATTCTGAAAAACCATTGCTATATCCCTATCTTTCGGAGCAACCTCATTTACAACATTATCAGCAATTGAGATTTCACCTTCCGTAATATCTTCTAGTCCTGCAACCATCCTAAGTAATGTAGTTTTTCCACAACCAGAAGGACCAACAAGCACAACAAACTCACCATCATATATTTCTATATTTACATTTTCAAGAGCTCTTGTGCCATTGGGATATATCTTCCCAACATCTGTAATGTTTATTGCACCCATAATTTTATCTTTTCAATTGTAGCTAAGTATGCAATATTTTAAAACCAAAATGGAAGGTAATTCTTTTGATACATTCCCAATGAATTTATAATATAAACTATGACGCAAGTACCAATTACAAGAGTAACTACTCTAAAAGAAATTACTCCCGAGGTCAGTTCATCTTCATATGTTGTGTACTGGGTTATAGCCTTTAAAAGAACAAAATATAACTTTGCTCTCCAAAGAGCTGTTGAATGGGCAAACAAACTTTCACAACCTTTAGTTATCTTAGAGCCGCTAATTTTGGACTACCCAATGTCAAGTTTGCGTTTTCACAAATTCATACTTGATGGTATGAGTGAAATGAATGATGAAATATTAAAAACAAATGCCTATTACTACCCATTTGTAGAGACATCTCCAAGTGAGTCAGAGGGTTTGCTTCAGGATATTGCAAAGAATGCTTCAGTTGTTATTACTGACGACTACCCTACGTATTTCGTGCCTCAAATGACTGCTAAAGCTTCAGGGGAAATATCTACTAGGTATGAATTGGTTGATTCAAACGGCCTAGTGCCTATTAGGCTATCACCTAAAGAATATGTACGAGCTCATGACTTTAGAAGATATTTACACAAAAATTTAGAAGATTTCATCAGCGAGATACCTGATGAATCCCCTCTTTCAGAATTGAGTAAAACATTTGATGAAAATTTAATCTCTTCCACTATTAAAAAATGGCGGCCATTTGATTTTAAGAAAATAAATATAGATAAATTTTTAGATTCACTAAATATTGATAAAACTGTTGGCATTAGTTCAATCAAGGGCGGTTATAAAAATGCATCAAAACGACTTGATAATTTTCTAAGTGAAGGCTTCAATGATTACGCGCAATTTAGTAGTCACCCTTCAAAAAATGCAAGTAGTCAAATGTCCCCATATTTTCATTTTGGCCATATTTCAACACATGAAGTGTTTGAGAAATTAGTTAAACATGAGTCATGGTCACCAGAACAGATTAAACCAAATTTAGTTGGAAGAAGAGAAGGCTGGTGGGGTGGAAGCCTTAATTTTGATAGTTTTCTAGACGAATTAATTACATGGAGGGAATTGGGATACCATACCTGTGTAAGAAGAGCTAATTACAACCAGTATTCCTCTTTACCTGAATGGGCTGTTAAAACACTTGAAGAACATGCTACAGATGAAAGAGAACATATTTACTCTCTAGATCAACTAACTTATTCTGAAACTCATGATGAGATATGGAATGCAGCTCAAAATCAATTAAGAGAACAGGGAATTATTCAAAATTATTTGAGAATGCTTTGGGGTAAAAAAATACTTGAATGGTCCCCCAATCCTCAAATAGCATTGTCATATATGATTACACTAAATGATCGATACGCACTTGATGGTAGAGATCCCAACTCATACTCTGGAGTTTTCTGGGTGCTTGGAAGATATGACAGAGCTTGGGGGCCTGAAAGAGATATATACGGAAAAATAAGATACATGACATCTGACTCAGCAGCAAGAAAATTTGATTTAAAGCCTTATTTAGAAAAATGGGGAAATACTTCAAAAGAAGAAGTTACTACTATTTAATAATAAAGTTACATAAATATCTAAAAAATTTTGATTTAACCCTTCACAAAAATTCAAAGTTAATAAAATACGTTTGTGATTAAATTCACAAAGTAATATTAAGAAAAAAGGAGTAGGCTAAAATGGCTGAACTTACTTATAGACTCTTTATGGTTGCAACAGTGGGTATGCTCGCTGGTACAGTATTTTTACTTGCATCATCAAGAGAAGTAGATCCAAAACACAGAAGAGGAGTATACATCTCCGCTCTTGTAACTGGTATAGCATGGTATCACTATCAAAAGATGGGAGCATCTTGGGACAGTGGGTCATATGATACCGGACTAAGATATGTTGACTGGATCCTAACAGTACCATTAATGTTTGTAGAGGTACTTGCCGTAACATCTTCAGGTGCAGAATATAACGAAAAAGTTAGAAACTGGGGATTAGCTGCTGTCGTAATGATTGGTGGCGGATACTATGGTGAGACATCAGCTGCTGGCAGCGATGCATACTGGGTAGGATTTGTTGTAGCAATGGCTGCATATGTTTATTTGATGAGAAACCTTCAAGCAGAAGGAATGGGACTCAAAGGGGCAGAAGCAGATCAGTTTGAGAAAATCAAAAATCTTATACTTATTGGCTGGATTATATATCCTTTAGGATATTTAGCACCAGTAGCAGGTGATTTTGATGCTATCAGAGAAGTACTTTACACAATCGCTGACATTATTAACAAAGTCGGTCTTGGTGTATTAGTTCTTGGAATGGCAAGAATCAAATCTGGAGAAAAAGTCTAAGACTTTTCAATAACAAAAATTTGGTGATAGGCGGCATTGTCCGCCTATCATTTTTTTTAAGGTAAAATTTAATATGGACTTAATAATTTTTTTCAATACGCTTTTTGGATTCTTTACTTTTGTCGCATGGGCAATAAGTGGCTTTATTTTATATTTTATTATTTCAAAAAAAAGGTTTAAAAAAGTTATCAATGAACAGTTTTATAATTTTGCTACTAGTGTTGCTGTCTTCTGTTCTGTAGGAAGTATTGTTTACTCTGAGGTAGTCGGTTTTATACCTTGTAAGTTTTGTTGGTATCAACGATATCTTATGTATCCAATTGCTTTATTTTTAATTATTGGTTTATTTAACAAGACAGTTCTAAAAGCAGGATATCTCAGCATAGTTGGTGTTGGAATTGGCATTTATCACATATATTTACAAAATGGTGGTGGTGGAGGTGGCTCTTGTGCCATTGACGTACCTTGTAATTTAAAATATGTTGATATATTTGGGTTTATAAGCATACCTGTTATGGCAACTACAGGATTTTTAACTATATTCCTATCATTGCTGTACTATGATATTTCGAGAAAGGAGACAGTTGAATAAGAACTTTATTATCGCGGGAGCAGTAGTTTTAGGAATAGGTTTGGCTGTTGCAATTGGTGTTACTTTAGTTGATGAACCCTTAGATGGAAATTTACCTGAAGGTGAGACCACGATTACAGGTCAAGGTCTACCAGAATATTCTGGAGAAAATGATGACAATGTGGCAAGAGGTCTTGATGCACCAATATTTTCTGGGCCAAATGAAAACTCTGAGATAGTCACTTTAGAAAAAGATGGTAATGCAAAAGTTCTGCTGTTTTTAGCTCATTGGTGTGGATTTTGCCAGAAAGAAGTTCCAGTGATGCAAGAGTATATTGACGTTATTGGTGTTCCACAGGGTGTAGAAATTATTGCCGTAGCCACATCAATCGATAGATCAAGGGATAACTACCCACCACATGATTGGCTAGAGAGAGAAGGTTGGTCAGAAACCCAGGTTTACGACTTAGACAGAGATATAGGTACAGCTTACGGTGTAAATTCTTTCCCGTACTGGGTATTTTTAGATAAAGATTTAAAAGTTGTTGCTAGAAGAACAGGAAACTTACCCCAAGATCAAGTAGGGCAATTACTTATAGCTTTAGCTAATCAATAATTAAAAGTGCTGTAAACACATTTACTTAGTAAAGACTGCCAAGTATACAAAATCAAATAGCCCCATTCTTTTAATTTTGAGATCTATAAAATTATCCTTCTTTAAATGATTTTCTGGCTGAGGGTAAAAGTCTAAAGACTTATAAAGAAATCTGTATTCTTTTAAATTAAATGTAATTAGGCCAATCAAATGAAGTATTTTAAACGTTCCAATTTTATGTAAAATCCTTAAGAAGGAGTTTTTAGGTCTTGTCATATCAAGTAGCACAAACCTTCCACCAGGCTTTAAGACTCTGTACACTTCATCAAGAGCTTTATTTGTATCTGATGCGTTTCTCCATACAAAACTACAAAAAACATTGTCAAAGCTGTTGTCCTTAAAGGGCAAGTTTTCAGCAGAACCTATTACTTTATTTTCAAATGGATTTAATTCCAGCATTTTTTTATCTGGGTCTATAGCCGTAGTCTCATATTTCAAAAGTTGCTTGTATGAAGCACCAGTTCCACTTCCTAAATCAAGCACTGAAGTGCCAGTAAGGCTATTTATCGCTTTGCCCCTCCATGATTTGTCAAAACCAAGCGTTAAAATAGTATTAATTAAATCGTAGAACTTATATATGTTTGAAAAGTTAGCTTTTTCAGACAATTACAATATGTAGGCTACAGCTAGAAGGATTCCTGTTAAGAAGTGAATTCCAATTGTAGAAACGTTGACTAATAAAAGTTCATAAGGAACTTTTTGTCTGTCTGCTTCTGGGTTGTTCCATTTAATCATCCACTCATCAGCCATTTTAAACGCCTTCCAAACGAGAGCTAATGGAGCTAGGGCTATAAATGCATAGACTGTTCCAATATCTGTAAATAAACTTAAAACTCCTATCAAAGCTACAGCAATAAAAGCTTCTATCATGAACTGTTTGTATAATCTCATTGGTTTCTCTAGTTTCATCCACTCACCTTGTTCAGCTGTTCTAACTACCCAAGTGTTTTTTCCAACTGCTGCATCTGATGGAGCATCTTGAAATTGATTTATCCAGACTATGAGCATTACTAATATTGCTATAGGGATTGAAGCAACTAAAGCTTCAGCCCAGTTCCAACTTGAAAGAATATTATTGTGAATTGGTGCTGTTAGCACGTAGTGTGCTCCCATAACCATAACCGGCCCAAAACCTAGGGCTATTGCTATTTCTCCAAATCCCTTGTAACCAAGTCTTACTGGATCACCTGTATAACCAAGAGCTAGAAACGTTCCAAGTATTCCAGCCCATAAGATTGGTGTATTTGCAAAATATCCTCCACTTATTTGTTGATTTAGATAAAGACCAATTGCAATAGTTCCAGCAATGCTGACTAGTGCAGTAATTAATACTTGACCAGGTGTCATTAGTCCTACTTGAATTACTCTACTTCCACCGTTGAATGGGCTCGCCACTTTGTTTATTTCATCAGCATTTGATGTGTGATCAAAGTAATCATTAGATGCATTCGTAGCTACTTGAGCCAATGATGCACCAGCTAAAACAAGCCAAAACATCTTCCATGACCAAGATGAATCAAAACCTGAATCTTTGAGATCGCTCCAAGCTACAGCCGAACCAATAAAGATAGGAGCAAAAGTAGCTGTAAGAAAGGGAGCACGGATAGTCCTCAACCAAAGACCAATTCTTTTCAATCCTAGTTTGAAAGCCATTTTTACTGCAGATGTTTTGTTGGATGGAATAGTTTTCCATTCAAATTTTTCTTCCTGATAGAAATTAACATATTTAATTGTTGTAGGTTTCACTATGTAATATCCAACAACATCATTTGCAATAAGAAAGTCATCTTCCATAAATTCTTTGAATGCATCTGTAGTTTCTAAAACAAGGTTGTAAGCTTTTTTCTTTTCTTCCTCATCTTTTATTTTGTAACACTCCCCATCAATTTGTAAGCCTTCAATTCCTTCTTGGCCTTTTGGCCATATTACAACGTGAACACGTGGGTTTAACCTTATTTGTTCAGCTTTTCTTGTTGGGTGGAATGTGAAGAATACTAAATCTTCACCATCTCTACTAAAAAATACGGATGCACCAGAGGAGTTACCTCCGACACTAGTAGCAATAAACATTCGATCAGCTGAATCTAATACATTCTCTATTTTTTTATCTAAAACATCACTCATAGATTAAACACTAATATGCTTGTGAAATAATGCACAAAGTCCTTTAGATTATTTTTTAAATATTTAAATCATTTATGATTGGAATACATGTTTAAAATCTTTAAAACGCCCGAATTTAAAAAAGCTGTAAATTTTTATAAAGATGGCATAAAAGAAAATAGAAAAAGCTTTGTTATTTCGATGGGCTCAGCTGTGGTATGGTGTTTTCTTATTGTTATTCAGCCTTACATCATTAAAAGAATTATTGATGATGCAATTGTTTTAGAAAATAGACAAATGTTAATTATATTAATTTCTTTCATGTTGATTGCAGGGTATTTACGTGCCTCAGCAATTGGAATTAGAAGATATTTCTCAATGCATGTTTCATTCAATGTTGAAGCGGGAATAAGAAATAGAATATTTACTCACATGCAGAAGTTGGCATACAATTACCATGATAAAGTTCCAACTGGTGAACTAATGGCAAGAGCTTCGAGTGACGCCTCTCAAGTAAGACTTGCCTTTGCAATTGCACCATTAGCTACTGCAAACATATTACTTCTCATTATCCTAAGCATTACCTTATTAGGCTTAAGTCTACCGTTAGGAGCTTTAGTTCTTCTGTCCATTCCTGCTGTATTGTGGCTTGCTTCAAATTTTTCATCAAAGGCATTAGGAATTTCATTAAGAGTCAAAGAAGCAGAAGCACAAATGACTACAGAAGTTGAAGAGCAACTTGGAGGTATTAGGGTTGTTAAAGCTTTTGGAAATGAGGACCTTGCTGCATCTAAAGTAGAAACAGCAATTTCAAGTATTTATAATACATCGCTTGAATATCTTAATCTAAGAACAAAATTTGTTCCTATGTTTGAATTAATCCCCATGGTGATAACCTTGCTTGTTTTACTTCTAGGAGGATATTTATCAATAAATGAATTCATAACATTAGGAGATTTCATAGCTTTTACCCAATATGTCTTCTTGTTGTTATGGCCATTACGAATAACAGCGTGGTTTTTATCTGAGATACCATCAAGTGTAACTGCTGGAAATAGGATTTTAGATTTACTTAATGAGTCACCAAGTATTGTTGATGGCAGTTCAGATGAAACTTTTCCAGAGACAGGAAATGGAAGTTTAAAATTTTCCAATGTGAATTTTCGCTATGGTGATGACAAGATATTTGACAATTTGTCATTTGAGATAGAAGGTAAGAAAACAGTTGCAATTGTTGGTTCTACTGGTTCTGGTAAATCAACTTTGGCTTATTTGCTTCCAAGACTTTATGATATTGAATCAGGAAAAATTGAAATTGATGGGGTTGATATTCATAACGTAAAACTTGATGAATTGAGATCACAGGTAAGTCTTGCTTTTGAAGAAAGCTTTCTTTTTTCAAACTCAGCTAGAGAAAATATTTCACTTGGATCAGATAAAGCTTCCCAGGATCAGATTGAAAATGCTGCACTTATTGCCAGAGCACATGAGTTTATAGCTCAGTTACCTGAGTCATATGAAACAAAAGTTGGTGAAAGGGGTTATGGACTTTCTGGAGGACAGAGACAGCGAATTGCTCTAGCACGAGCAATATTACGTAAACCAAGAATTTTAATACTTGATGATGCTCTATCTGCTGTTGATGCCTCTACCGAAGAACAAATCAGAAGTGAACTTAAACAAGTCATGTCAAACATGACTACGTTAATAATTACAAACAGGGTTCCAACTATTGAGCTTTGTGATGAAGTTATATTTCTTGAAAATGGACAAGTTAGAGGACAGGGTAGCCACAATAAATTGATTGAAGAAATTGAAAGTTATAAATCATTATTTTTAGAAAGTCAGACAAGTGGTTCTAAAAATGACAGATAATGTTTTTTTACGATCAATTAGGTTAGTTCCTGAAATACGAAGACCTTTTCTTTGGAGCTCTTTAATCGCAATGGCTGGTTCTGCTTTAAGGATGGTTGGTCCGCAATTGATATCAAGGGGTATTGATGAGGGTGTTTTAAAGTCTAATTACTCGTACTTGTTAGAACAGAGTCTTTATTACTTTATCACATTAGTTCTACTCTATTTTGTTGCGAGCAAAGCTCTTCTTGCAATTGGATTAGTTGGTGAATCTTATGTTAAAAGTGTAAGAGAAAAATTATTTAGACACCTCTCTTCTTTAGATATTAGTTATTTTGAAAAAAATAAAACTGGCGTTTTGGTTGCTCGTATGACATCAGATATGCAGAGTTTAAATGAATTTGCTCGTGAAGGTGCAAGCAGTGTAATTACGGCTTTACTTACTATTTTTGGAGCTACAATTGCTGTATTTCTAGTAGATGCCCAATTAGCACTACTATCATTTTTGATTTTGCCATTACTGGGTATAGCGACGCGAATATTTCGTAGTCATGCTGATAAAGCTTATTGGTCAATACGTGAATGGATTGGTCAAGTCCTTTCATCTCTTCAGGAAGGTATTTCAGGAGTAAGAATTATACAGGCGTACTCAGATGAAAAAACACAGTTCGATAGATTTAAAAATGTAAATGATCAGCACTTCAAAGCTAATATGCAATCTGCAAAAAACATTGCTATCTACTTTCCTTTTTTAGAAATTACTAGAGTGACCTCTATTGCTGTAGTTATTTGGTTTGCTTCAATAAGAATCAATGAGGGATCTTTATCTGTTGGTGAATTGGTAGCGTTATTGTTTTATCTAAATTATTTTTTTGATCCCCTTATTCAACTTTCGTTTAACTATGATGTACTTCGTTCGGCAGGGTCTTCTATGAAAAAAGTATTTTCAATATTAGATGAAGAACAAGTATTAAGTAAGACAGGTGATATCGAACCTAAAATGGAATCAAACAAAGTTATTGAATTTACAAATGTAGATTTTTCTTACGGTAGAGATACAGTCTTACACAATGTAAACATTTCAATTAACAAAGGAGAAAAGATTGCAATTGTAGGCGAAACTGGAGCAGGTAAAAGCACGATTGCAAAACTAATACTTAGATTTTATTTACCAACTAAGGGGGATGTAAAATTCTATGGTGAATCATCTAAAGATGTTACACAAAGATGGGCAAGGAAAAACATCGCCTATGTTCCTCAAGAAAGTTTTCTATTTAGAGGGTCCATTAGGGATAATCTAATTTATTCAGATCCAGAAAATATAGAGTTAGAAAAAGAACTCGCTGAAATAGGTGTTTTACAGTGGTTTGATAGATATGAAAATGGATTAAACCAAAATGTAGGAGAGAGAGGTTCAAATGTTTCTGCAGGTGAAAGACAATTCATAGCATTACTGAGAGCAGTTCTTGCTAGGAGACAAATTATTGTCTTTGATGAAGCTACAGCAAATTTAGATATTGAATCTGAAAATTCAATTCTTGAGGCAACGGATACGCTTTTAGATTACCAAACATCAATTGTTATAGCTCACAGACTAGAAACCATATTAAATTCAGAAAAAATTATTGTTATGGATGAGGGTAAACTAGTTGGATTTGATAACCATAAAAATTTATTAAACACAAATGATATATACAAAGACCTTTTTTCAGCATGGGATTTAGTTAACTAGTTTCGTTCTTTAGTCTGTTTTTAGCTATCTCTACATATTCTGGATTTAATTCATATCCTATGTAATCCCTATGGAGCAATTTTGCAGCAATTGCAGTTGATCCACTACCTATAAAGGGATCTAAAATTAGGTCATTTTTAAAGCTGTATAAATTTATAAACCTCTTTGCTAACTCAACAGGAAATGGAGCAGGGTGACCTATTTTTTTTGCCCTAGCTGGATTAATATTCCAAATTGATAAAGTTGATTCCATAAACTCCTCTTTTTCAATTGTTGGTTCTCCCTTAGTTGAATTTTTCATTGAGTCTTTTGAGAAGACTAAACAATACTCGTGGATATCACGAATTACTGGATTAGAAGGAGAAAGCCAACTACCCCAAGCGAAATTGGCATTAGCGCCTTTAGATTTCTGCCATATTATTTCACCTCTCATCAGAAATCCTATTTCTAGAATTATTTCAATAAAGTATTTCGAAAATGGAATATATGGCTTTCTCCCAAGGTTTGCAACATTTACAACTAACCTACCTCCAGACTCAGTAACTCTATACACTTCTTCAAATACTTTCGTTATCATTTTCCAGTATTCATCATCTGATAAATCTTCGTCACTATCTTTTCCAATATTGTAAGGAGGTGAAGTTACAGTCAAAGATATACAATTATCAATTAGTTCATTCATATTTTCCGAACTTTTAGTGATAATTTGATTTCTTAATTTAGATATCTTATTTTGATTAATAATTTCTTTTAACTCTTTATCTTGAAATTTAGAAACAAAACCTTTTCTTGAGCCAGATCCAATTTTAAAATATGAAGTTTTTTTCATAACTAAATTTTACATCTTTTAAACTAACAACATGTTAAAGAGATTAAGTTTCGTATTTATAGGATTCTTTATATTAACTAGCATGATTTATCAACCAAACCTAAATGCTAAACATTCAGAATTTTTAGAATCCATAGTATTTCCAGTAAAGAATATAATGTCTCACTTTTATGATGACTGGGGAGAGATAAGAGGAAATGGAAAAAGAATTCATGAGGGCATTGATATAAGAGCTCAAAAGGGATCTCCAATTGTTGCAATTGCAGATGGACGTATCAACACCATTTCTTATTCAGAATCTTCTGGTTACTATATTGCAATAGATCATCAGAATGGGTGGCTTTCTTTATATGTTCACTTAGATGATGATATAAACGGTAATGATAACCTAGGAGGTAGGGACACTGCATTTGCTGATGGTATTTACCTTGGTGGTGAAGTTGTTGCTGGGCAAACAATTGGTTATGTGGGTGATTCTGGAAATGCAGACGGAACAGTTCCACATGTACATTTTGAGGTCAGATATATGGGAAAATCATATGATGTATATGATTACATTAAATCTTCCTGGGAAAGGTTTGAAAGATTTATAAAATTCCCAAAAAAATTGGGTATCAATTTATTTTAAGTAAATAATTGAATCTTTAATTTCACTAACTTCTTCAAGCTCTAAAACTTTCTCTGTATAATTTCCTTCATCAATGTAATTAATATATATAAGGTTTTCTATTGATAAAATTTCCTTCGAAGGCTCTTTCATTGATATCCAAATAATTCTTTTTAATGAAGAATTATGTATTGAATTTAAAAATACTTTTCGTAATTCACCGTCTATATCTTCATGATAAATTCCACAATAAGCTCCCTCTGATGCAGTAGAAATGTGACTGTCGTCTTCAATATTGCCTATTGCTTTCTTTCCAGGTAGTTTTTCAATAAAATCCATTGGTAATTTGTCAGATACAAAAATTCTCAAATCTTGATTTTGAACATCTAACTTTTGTAATAACTTTTCATGCTCTTTATTTGTAGGATTTATAAAAATTGCTGGCATATTTTTAAGATTAACTCAAAAACAGAAATAAATTAAATCAATACTTTTCCGATTGATTCAGTACCTTATTATCATAAGAGTATGGCAAATGTTGAAATTGATTTAGGTAAATATTCATTAGGTTGGTCTGATCCTGAAAAGAACGTATTTAAGCCTGAAAAGGGATTAAATGAAGACATAATACGTAAAATGTCTGAGATAAAGGAAGAACCCGAATGGATGCTTGATTTTAGACTAAAAGCATATAAAAGATTTTTGGATAAACCTATGCCCGAATGGGTTGCAAAAGAAAAATTAGATTCTCTAGATTTTGATGATATTTACTATTATATAAAGCCTACAGAAGATCAAGCTGACTCATGGGATATGGTTCCAGATGAAATTAAGGAAACTTATGAAAAACTTGGAATTCCAGAAGCTGAAAGAAGTTACTTGGCTGGTGTTACAGCTCAATATGAAAGTGAAGTTGTTTACCACAGAAATAGAGAAGACCTTGAACAACTCGGAGTTATTTTCTGCGATATGGATACAGCAGTCAGAGAATATCCTGAATTAGTCAAAGAATATTTTGGGACTGTAATACCTCCTGGTGATAATAAATTTGCTGCACTAAATTCAGCAGTATGGTCGGGTGGATCGTTTATTTACGTTCCTAAAGGTGTTCATATTGAAGACCCTCTACAAGCTTATTTCAGAATTAATGCTGAAAACATGGGTCAGTTTGAAAGAACATTAATTATTGTAGACGAAGGAGCATCTGTTCATTATATAGAAGGATGTTCTGCACCTGTTTACACAACAGATGCTCTTCATTCTGCTGTTGTTGAAATAATAGTTAAACCTTCAGGTACATGTAGGTATACAACAATACAAAATTGGTCTAACGACGTTTTCAATCTTGTTACAAAAAGAGCGCAAGCTTTTGCTAATGCAACAATGGAGTGGATTGACGCAAATATTGGCTCTTCCCTAACTGTTAAATATCCATCCGTATATTTAATGGAACCTGGTGCCCATGGTGAAGTATTATCCGTTGCTTTTGCGAATGCAGGCCAACACCAAGATACTGGAGCAAAAATGGTACATCTTGCACCAGATACAACTTCATTAATTACATCTAAATCAATATCTAAAGGTGGGGGTAGAGGAGCATATAGAGGTTTAGTCAAAGTAGAAGATGGAGCTGAAACAGCAAAGAGTTTTGTAAGATGTGACGCATTAATTCTTGATGATGATTCAAGATCTGATACTTACCCATATATGGAAATTGAAGAGGCATCAGCTGAAATCGGCCATGAAGCTACGGTATCAAAAGTAGGTGAAGATCAATTATTTTACCTAATGAGTAGAGGGCTTTCTGAATCTGAAGCAACATCTATGATCGTTGCTGGTTTTGTTGAAGAATTTACAAAAACTCTACCTATGGAATATGCTATGGAGTTCAACCAACTAATTGAATTAAATATGATTGAAGCCGGCGCAGTCGGTTAGTAATTAGGACAACTCTTGAACACTAATTTATTTGAAAAAAAATTAGAATCAATGTCGTCTAGTGATTTTAATAAAATTTCTGCAAAGGATGAAGACTGGAAATACTTAGGTAAGAAAATCTTTGAACTTAATGATATTGAGATTGGTAGTACTAAAGAAATACAACAGTCTGATAACTCAGATATAGATTTTAATGGCTTCTCTTACATTGTTAATTCTGATAAGAAACATGTAAAAATAACCGATATCAACGATATCAGTGAGCCATTAATAGATAATTCCATAAAAAGGCCATTTGATAAGTTCAACATTGAACAATTTGAAAAAGTAACTGGTGGATTTAGAATTGACTTTCAAGACGATGTAGATGAATATTGTACAGTTAATTTTCAGTCAGATCAGAATTCCATACCTTATGTTGGAATATGTGTAGAAAAAAATAAAACTGCAAAACTGTACTTGAACCTTAACAATTCCGTAAAAGGAAATGTGTATCCAATAATTGAATTATCTTTAAAAGAAAATTCTAATTTAGAAATTATACTTTCGGTGACAAGTCTAGAAGATGTAAACATTGCAAACTCAATATATGCAAAAGTGCTTAAAGATGCCAATTTAAAGATACACACTATAAGTATGGGGGGTGAGCTTTCACGTTCTAGAATTGATATCGATTTGATTGGAGATGGCTCAGGATTCTACTTAGATGGAGTATATTTTGGTGAAGGCGCACAAACACATGACAGTAGGGTATTTGTAAACCACCTAGGAAAAAATACAAACTCAAATATGATTACAAAGGGCGTATTAGGTGGTAAAAGTAGTTCAATCTTTACAGGAACAATTCATATAGCTGAGGGTGCAGTAAAAACTGAATCACATCAGGAGAATCGAAATATTTTGCTTAGCGAAGAAGCAACCGCACAATCGGTACCTAACTTAGAAATACTTTGCGATGATGTTATTTGTAGTCACGGCTCTTCTGTTGGGCCAATTGAAGAAGAAATATATCACTATGTAATGTCTAGAGGCATAAGTAAGATTGATGCTGATAAAATGCTAATTAAGGGTTTCTTTAATGAAATCATCAATGATTCCAGCTGGAATATAATTCATGACAATGTTGCAGATATAATCGAATCAAAATATACAAATATTTCAAAAGGTAAGTAAATGGATAAAATTAAAACTTTGAAAACTTCAGATTTATCATTAAATAGTTCAATAGTTATAAATCTTGGTGATAAGCAAATTGCTTTATTTAACTATGAAGGAGAATATTACGCATTAGATGATATGTGTTCTCATGCTGAGGCAAGCCTTTCAGAAGGAGATGTCTATGATTGTAAAGTTGAATGCCCACTACATGGTGCAGAATTTGATTTGAAGACGGGTGATGCAGTTACACTACCTGCAACAAAACCAGTAACTAAATATAAAGTGAACGTTGAAGATGACTATATTTTCTTAGAAATGAAACAAGATGCTTAAATTAGAAAACTTAACAGCCTCTATAGGAGATGTTCAAATATTAAAAGGAATAGATTTGGAAATAAAACCTGGAGAGCTACATGCAATTATGGGTCCAAATGGTTCAGGAAAATCTACATTATGCCATGTTGTTATGGGCAATGAAACCTATAAAGAACAGGGAAAAATTCTTATTGAAAGCAGTGACGTATCTGGACAAAAACAGATTGAGAGGTCTAATGCTGGTATTTTTCAATCATTTCAATATCCAGTTGGCCTACCTGGTGTAACCTTAAGGGAATTTTCCCAAAATATAAACCAAGATTTAAACAATGAAGAAATAGACAAGCTAGCTGAAAAATTTAGTGTAAAAGAATTTTTAGACAGAGAAGTTAATGTTGATTTATCTGGTGGAGAAAAAAAACGATGTGAACTATTTCAAATTGCTTTAACCAGTCCCAAAGTTGCTTTACTAGATGAAATAGATTCTGGTTTAGATATTGATGCAATTAAATCTGTTGCTGAATTAATTAATGCTAATAGAGACAAGAATACTTCGTATTTAATTGTTACACATTACAGCAGAATCCTAAAATATCTTGATGTAAATAAGGTTCACATCGTTGTTGATGGAGAAATTGTAAAATCAGGTTCTAAAGAACTTATTGATGAAGTTGATTCTGATGGATACACTCAATATCAGGGAAAGTAATGACAGAAAAATTCAGAACTGAATCAGATTCCATGGGGGAGTTCCAAGTTCCTATAGATGCAAAATTTGGTGCTTCGACTGCAAGAGCTACTGATAATTTCCCAATTTCAAATTTACGTTTTTCTAGAGTATTTATTAGATCTCTTGGAGAGATTAAAAAAGCTTGCGCAGTTGTAAATGAAAAAAATAACTTAATAGATAGTAAATTGTCACAAGCAATAATTGATAGCGCACAAGAAGTAATAGATGGGAAGCATGATAAAGATTTTGTTGTTGATATTTTTCAAACAGGATCCGGCACATCAACGAATATGAATATAAATGAAGTTATTGCAAACTTGGCCTCAGAAAAAATTGATACAGAAGTTCATCCAAATGATCACGTAAATATGAGCCAATCATCCAATGATGTTATACCTACAGCTACAAACCTTGCATCGTTGCTCTCTATTGAAGAAGATGGTGGTTTATTAGGTCATTTAAATAATATGAATAAAGCTTTCAACAGCAAAGCCAAAGATTGGGCTGAAGTTTATAAAAATGGTAGAACACATTTAATGGACGCCACTCCAGTTACTCTTGGACAAGAATTTGAGGGCTATGCAAATTTAATTGAGAGTAGGATAAAAGATATAAAGAATTCTCTCCACGGCGTTAGAGAACTTCCTATTGGTGGTACTGCTGTTGGAAGTGGTATAAACGCACCTAATAGTTTTGGTTCTGATGTCGCTATTGAATTACAAAAGGCATTAAATATTAATTTTCGAGAAGCTGACAATCATTTCTCAAGACAAGGTTCACGTGACGAAATAGTTCAACTTTCAGGTAGTTTGAAAACATTGGCTTCATCATTATTTAAAATTGCTAATGATATTAGATGGATGGGAAGTGGGCCCATATCTGGATTAAATGAATTAAAAATTCCAGCACTACAACCAGGATCCTCAATAATGCCTGGAAAAGTTAATCCTGTAATTCCTGAAATGATGATGCAAGTTTGTGCTCAAGTCATTGGAAATGATGTAGCTGTTACATTTTCAGGAACTAATGGAAATTTTGAGTTAAACACTATGTTGCCTGTAATGGCACATAATGTTTTAGAAAGTATTGAATTGTTAACTAATGCCATAAAGGTATTTAACGAAAAATTATTAATAGGATTAGAACCTAATACAGAAAAAATGGAATCAAATACTCAGAAAAATCCAATTTTAGTGACTGCTTTAGTTCCAAAACTGGGATATGATACAGCAGCTGAAATTGCTAAAGAATCTATATCCACTAATAAAACCATTAAAGAGATTTTGTTAGAAAGAGAGCTACTGTCTGAATCTGAAATAGATGATTTACTAAATTTAAAAAAATTAATTTGATGAATAAAAACCTTGCTATCGCCTCTGATCATGCAGGTTTTAAACTAAAGCAGTTTTTAGTTGAAAATCTTAAAGAGTTAAACATAAAAGATTTTGGTACAAATGATGAAGAAAGTTGTGATTTTCCAGACTTTGCTTCAAAAGTTTGTGAATTTGTTTTACATGATACTTCTTTTAGGGGGTTACTAATTTGTGGTAGTGGTGTTGGTATGTCGATTGCTGCAAATAAAATCAAAGGGATTAGAGCTTCAAATGTAACTAATGAAGATATGGCAATACAGAGTGTGGAACACAATAATGTAAATGTTTTATGTTTAGGGTCAAACAATGTAAGTAAAGCCGATTCTTTAAATATAGTATTAAGTTTTTTGAATTCAAAAATGTCAAACGAAGAGAAATATCAGAGAAGAATAAATAAATTAGAAGATTAAATTGATATCTGCCAAATAGCCTTTATCCACTTGTCTTTAATCTCATTTCTGGCAAATACAACTATGCCAATAGCTCCTTCTTCATAGACTTCCCTCATAGAAGTTCCAGTAGTGTAAACATCATCAGCTATTAATAAAGGATCTTGTTCATTATTAGTACAGTAAGGCTTTAATGCTTTTTCAAATGGTATTCCACCTCTGGGTATTCCTTTAACATCTCTAAAGGTTAATCTCTCACTCACAATTTTTGCCAGAGCATCATAATCACCATCTGTTAGAGCATCGCACTCTACTTTCCAAGTTAAAGGAAGACCAGCATGAGAAATAAAATCTTCTTTTATAAATAAATTCATATCAACTTTCTTAATTTTAATGGATTAAAACAAACAGTTCCAAAACTAACATGATCTGCTCCAATATTTTTATAGTACTCTATATCTTCATTAGAATCTATGCCCCCACCTGCAATAATCTCTATTTTGGGAAAATTAGATTTTAAGTACTTTATAAATTTTGTTGTATAGGGTATTAATTCTTTTCCGCTTAGGCCACCCTTGTCAACAGGAAGTGTGTTACATGCATGAATTTGTTTAAACTTAAACGTTTCAATGAACTTGTCTAATTCTTTAAAAGTTGTAACAGGTGAAATTTTACCTATAAACCATTCTCTTGTATCTGGAGCAAATTCTTCAATACCCTCTGTATAATGTTTGTCTATATTAGGACATGACATATTGATTTCAATATTAAAATTTTCTGGTATTTTTTCAGCAAATATTTTCCAATCATCTTTTTCAATTCCTGCGATAGAAAATACCTCATCCCCTCTATATTTAGTAATCCCATATTCAACTCCAGGATTTCTAAGTCCAATTTTGTTTACCCATCCCTTTTTTGTATAACGTAAAGTTTTAGCAATTTGAATGATTCGCCCAGTTCTCTTCTCGACAGTCCAGCTACCAGAAACAGAAATCGTATTCTTAGTTTTTACATAATTACCAAAAGGTGCAGCAATAAATTTTTTCATATGTTTAATTCATTTATTACATAGTCAAGATTATTTCTAATAGATCTCCCCATAACAATATAAGAAGCTCCATCAGCTATTGCTTTTTCTGGTGTAGTTATATTCTTTTGGTCATTCGATAAATCATCTTTTAATCTAATACCTGGACTTACAATTAAGTCAAAAATATTAATTGATTTAGTTATTTCTGATGGTGGGCAAATTACCCCATCTACGTTCGATTCTTTTGCTAATTCAAATTCTAAATGCACCCTTTCACTTGTTTCTTCATCGATGGCTTTACTAGTAAGAGCTGAACTGACTCCAAGTAATTTTAAGCTTTCTTTTTTATTTAATGATGCTTCATACAAAGCCTCTTGAGAGGATGAAATGTGAATAGTTAAGTAATCAGCTCCTATATTTCCGGCACTTTTTGTTGCTTCCTTTACAGTATTAGGAATGTCGTGAAGTTTTAAATCAAGGAATACATTCCAACCTTCCTTTTTAAGATGAGTTACAACTTTAGGACCTTCTGATATAAACATTTCGAGGCCTACTTTCACTCCATAAATTTTATTTTTTAATTTTTTTAATTCAAATTCAAATTCATTTAACGATTTGCCATCTAATGCAAAAAATATTGGTTTAACTGACATTTTGTATTGCCTCCATATCATCTAACGTATTTTCTTGTTCTGAAAATGCTTTTATAAAAGCTTGGGCTTCTCTAACTGATGAGACTACAGCAACTCCTGTCTCGTGAGACAGTCTTCTAATCTTCCAACCATCTGTATATTCATTTGCAAATGTTGGGGTATTGATTACTAATGAAACTAAATTTTCTTGAATAATTGTAAGAGAGGTTGGTGATTTATCATTTGCTCTACCGACAATCGTTGAAGAAATATTATGCTTTTTCAGATAAGCTTCTGTCCCTTCAGTTGCAAAAATTTTGAAACCAAATTCAGAATAATTTTTTGCAATTTCAACAAAGTTTGGTTTTTCTTTGTCACTTAGTGATATAAAGACACCTTTTTGTTTTTTATTAATTAAAACTCCCGCTGCAGCATAAGCTTTATTAAGCGCAGTTCCAAAATTTGATCCAATTCCTAAAACCTCACCGGTTGCTTTCATTTCAGGACCTAGCATTGTATCTTCTGCGGGAAATCTTGACCATGGAAAAATCGCTTTTTTAATAGCTATTTTTTTTGTTGAACCATTCAAATAATCAGTTTCTTTTTTTACAAAATCCAAAGAATGACCAAGCATTAATAAGGTACCAGCTTTAATTATTTGATTTCCAGTTACCTTTGCAACAAAAGGCATTGTTCTTGATGCTCTAGGGTTTGCTTCTAAGATATATAGAGTATCTTCTTTCACTGCAAATTGAATATTCAAAAGCCCTTTAACATTTAAAGCTTTTGCTAGCTGTATACTTTTTTGTTCAATTTCATTAATAATTTTTTTGTCAATACTAAAAGGTGGAAGGACTGCTGTTGAATCTCCACTATGAACACCCGCTGGCTCTAGGTGTTCAAGGACTCCAGCTATGAATACCTCTTTACCATCAGATATTAAATCTACGTCCACCTCCACTGTATCTGTTAAAAATTGATCAACAAGTAATGGACCAGAATTAAAAGGATTACCATCGTCATCTGCGCTTGCTAGTATCGAAAGATAATTTTTTAGTTCAGTATCATTTTGCACTACTCTCATTGCTCTTCCGCCTAATACATAGCTTGGTCTTAATAGGACTGGATATCCAATTCCATTTACGGAATCTATAAGTTCATTTTCATTTGAAGCAATTTGTGAAATTGGTTGATTAATATCTTGTGATTCACAAAGTTTTTGAAATAAGTTACGATCTTCTGTTGCATCAATAACTTCTAATGATGAACCTGCAATATTATATCCAGCTTCGTGTATTTTTTTTGCAAGTTTTAGTGGAGTCTGTCCGCCAAGTTGAATGATTACTGAATCAGGTTGCTCTCTTTTTAGTACTGAACTTACTTCATCCCATGAAAGGGGTTCAAAATAAAGCTTGTCGGCTGTGTCATAATCAGTAGATACAGTCTCTGGATTAGAGTTTATCATTATTGATTCATATTTGTTTTCTTTAAGTGATTCAACCCCATGAACACAGCAGTAGTCGAATTCAATTCCTTGACCAATTCTGTTTGGGCCCGAGCCAATAACAACAACCTTTTTGTTATTGGAAGTATGATCGTCATCTTCTGATCCATTAGTTGAGTAGAGGTATGGAGTTTTCGATTCAAACTCAGCAGAGCAAGTATCAACTAATTTATAAACTCTATTATCTTTAAGACTATTTTTTTTATCTTTTGAATCTAGATCCTCATCTGTCCAACCTAGCATTTTCAGTATTGATGTGGGGGTAGATTCTGGAGTAACGTTAAAACTTTTTTCTATTTCATTTAAAAACCATACATCAATACTTGAAAGATTTGCTATTTTTTCAATATCCCAATTTCTGCGTATTCCTTCAAGAATTGCAAAGATTCTCCTCGGTCTGGGTGTCTTGATTTCTTCTTCTAAGTGTGCTTTTGATAAATTAATAAAACGATTATCTATATTTCTTATTCCAGTTTTTCCAATTTCAAGAGATCTAATCGCTTTTGTTAAACTTTCTGTGAATGTTGATGCTATTGACATTACTTCACCCACACTTTGCATCGATGTGCCTAGAACATCATCTGTAGATGGAAATTTTGGAAAGTCAAACCTGGGAATTTTCACAACAACATAATCCTGAACAGGCTCAAAGCTAGCTGGAGTAGAGCCAGTTATATCATTTTTAAGTTCTGTTAAGTTATATCCTACTGCAAGTAATGCTGCAAATTTGGCAATTGGAAACCCTGTGGCTTTAGATGCTAGAGCTGATGACCTGGAAACTCTCGGATTCATTTCAATTATTCTTCTTTCACCATTTAGTGGATTAACAGCAAATTGTACATTACTGCCACCTGTTGCGATGCCTATAGTATCGAGACAGAGTAACGCCTCATCTCTCATTTCTTGATACTCTTTATCAGATAAGGTTTGGATCGGGGCAATAGTTATCGAGTCACCTGTATGAATTCCCATAGGGTCAAAATTTTCGATTCCACAAACAATTACGCCATTACCATCTTGATCTCTCATAACTTCAAGCTCAAATTCTTTCCATCCATAAACAGATTCCTCAATCAAGACCTCTTGTGTAGGGGATGCATTGAATGCTTCTTTTAGTTTGCTATTTAAATCTTTTTCGCTTTGTACTAATCCAGTTCCACCACCTCCAAGAATATATGAAGGCCTGAGCATAAGAGGATATCCTATTTTCTTACTAACATTAATTCCCTCTTGAATGGATCTGACATATTCTGCTTTGAGGGTTTTAATACCAACATTTTCCATTGCATTTTTAAATTTCCATCGATTTTCTGCAACTTCAATAGATTTTGATGAGGCCCCTAATAGTTTTATATTATTTTGTGCGAAAATATCACTCTCATCTAGTTCCATTGCGAGATTCAGTGCTGTTTGACCCCCTAAAGTTGGTAATACAGCATCAGGTTTTTCAATTTCTATTATTTTTTTAAGAAATTCAAACGTTAATGGCTCTATGTATGTTGCATCTGCCATTTTTGGATCTGTCATTATTGTTGCTGGATTCGAGTTTACTAATATAATTCTGTACCCTTCATTTTTTAAAGCTTTTGCAGCTTGTGATCCTGAGTAGTCAAACTCACATGCTTGACCAATCACTATGGGTCCTGATCCAATAATTAGAATGCTCTTTATTTCTTTATTTTTTGGCATACTGTTCTTCCATCATTTCAACAAAAGGGTTAAATATTTGTAATCCATCAGATGTTCCTGGACCAGATTCAGGATGAAACTGAACAGAGTATGCCATTGAATCCCATAGGCTAATACCTTCATTACTACCATCATTTAAATTACTTGCATAATTTTCTATATTTCCAAAATCTTTGTGTACTAAATTTTCATCAAATTTTTCTACTGCAAATCCATGATTTTGGGCAGTTATTAATGCTTTTTTAATTCCCTTGATTTTTACAGGATGATTAGAACCATGATGTCCAAACTCCAATTTATTTACCTTTAGTCCGCAGGCAAGGCTTAATATTTGATGACCTAAACAAATTCCAAATATCGGTATTTTGCCTATTAAGTTATTTATCATTTTTATTACATTTATAAGAGATCTTGGATCACCTGGACCATTTGAAATTAAAAGCCCTTTTAGATTCATTGAGAGAATATCTTCTGCAGACGAATCTGGTTTTATAGATACAACCTGATAATTTAAATTTTCTAAGACATTTACAATACTCTTTTTGGCACCCAAATCTAATATACCAACCTTCCCCTCTGGTGCATTGCTACTGATGTCTAAATTTCCAGCTGTTAAGGCAGAGTCGTCTCCTAAAATGTTTGTCGCAGAATTAAGTAACTCAAGTAAATCATTTTTATCAATGTCTACACCCAAAGCATACATGCTAGTTCCACGATCACGTAAGTATTTAGTAATCGCTCTTACGTCAAACCCTCCACTGAATGGAATCTCATATTCAGCTAACCATGAAGTAAGAGCTTTTTGAGATCTCCACGAAGAGGGAGAATGACTAAATGTATTTCCTACTGCAGCTTCAATCTTTGGTTTATTCGATTCAAAATCAATTTCTGATAGACCATAATTTCCTACATGAGAAGAGGTGAAGGTTACAATTTGATTTATATATGATGGATCACTTAAGATTTCAACGAACCCTGTCATTGCTGTATTAAAAATTAACTCACCCGTTGCTGGTTTAAAAGAATATTCTGACCAACCAGTGAATTCATCTCCATTTTTATTTACAAGTAAGGTTTTTTTATACATATAAATCAACTTTCTTGATACTCACCTCAAAATTTTCAAATGCTGAATTTTTATATTCAGATTTAGTATTAAACAATTCTGTTACTTCAATCCATTTATTATGAAATGGTTCATTTATTTCATAACCCAGATTATTCAAAATTTCCCTGGGCTTGTCTACTAGGAAAACTATTAACTCATCTAATGTAAAAATGTTCGAGGAATATAGAGCTGGAAAAGCAGATTCAAGTCCTACAACACCTCGAGCTGCTTCTTTAAATTTTATATTCTTAGCCACTTCAGGGTGAGGAGCGTGATCAGTTGCGATAGCATCTATTATTCCAGTCTTAAGGCCGCTGATGAGAGATTTCCTATCTTCTTCAGAACGAATTGGAGGATACATTTTGTATTTTCCATTTGTTATATCTAAATTTTCATTATTGATAAGTAAATGATGGGGAGTTACCTCAGCAGTCACAGGTAATTGTTTATTTTTGGCCTGTTCAATTAATTCAACACTCTTTCTCGAAGAAAGGTGTTGAGCATGGTATCTAGTATTATATTTCTCAACTAAGTCAAGATCTCTTTTAAGTATTTCAAACTCTTCTGAGTCGGGAATTAATATTAGTTCACTTGAATTACTGGGTGGAGCTATATCACCAGGATTTGAGAAGCAGCTTTTTTCACAGTGTTGAAAAATTGCCCCACCTAATTCTGCAACTATCTTGAATGCTTCATCTGCTAGTGAGTCTTCTATTAAAGATTTGCCATCATCTGAAAAAATTGTAATTCCATTTTTAATAAATGACTTAAAATCTACTAGCTCTTTTCCATTTAGATTTTTTGAAAGAGCACCAACCCTGTGAACATTTAAGTTTAATGAGCTATCAATTTCTATTGCATAATTGAGTGATTCAATATCGTCAATTACAATTTCAGAATTAGGCATTGCTAATATATCCGAGTACCCACCATTAAGTGCTGATTTTTCAATATCTTTTGCTGGGAAAAATGATTTATCAGGATACCTTGTATGTGTATGTAAGTCTAAGAACGCGGGAACTTTTATCATATGAGCTCAAGTACGAACTTGTAAGCCGCAATTCTTGATCCAATTCCCAAATGAAGTTGTTCTTGGTACTTAAATTTATTATGAAGAGATGCTTCTTCAGATATTTCAATCCCTACATTAATTGGCATGGGGTGAAGCACTATTAAATCATCAGGTGAATTATCTAGAATATCTTCACTGATTTGAAAATGTTTTATATATTGTTCAAAATTAAATTCTTTTATATCTTTAATTCTTTCCTTTTGTACTCTAAGTAACTCAATAGCACTTGTATTGCTTACTACTTCATCCCAAGAGTTATATATCTGTAAATTACTAAGATCATCAGGTAATAATTCATCACTTGCGTAAATACCAACTTTAAATCCTAATTTTTCTAAAAGCTCTCTTCCTGATTCAAAAACTCGAGAATGTTTTAAGTCACCAACATATGTAATTGGTATATCTCTATCTAACTTATTAAATTTTTGTAAAGTTGCAACGTCTATAATCGCCTGAGTCGGATGTGAGCTATTTCCAAAACCCGCACTAATTACTGATAAATCATCTATTTTTTCGTAGTCTTGAAAATTATTCTCTTTTGTCCTTATCACTAAAACCTCAATACCTAAAGCTTTGTAAGTTTCTATTTCATGTTGTAAATCTTCACCTTTAGATTTTGCAGAAATAAGATCAGTCATTTCTACTATTTCTATACCTGATTTTTTAGCTGCTAATGAAAAAGAAAGCCTTGTTCTGGTTGAACCTTCATCAAATTTTAAAAGAGCATATGAATTGACTTTCTCAATATTATTATTTTCTATTTTTAGTGTTGTATCAATTAGTTTTTCTAACTCCTGTTTCTCTATGTTTTTAAAATTTAAAAAATGCTTCATTTTATGTAATTTCAATCTTGTCAATATTGTCGATTTCTTCTAAAAATACTGATACATAGTCATTCTCATTTGTAGGAATATTTCTTCCAATAAACTTTGGAGATATAGGTAACTCTCTATGTCCTCGGTCCACTAGACATAAAAGTGAAATTAGTTTCGGTCTTCCAGAGTGCATTACAGCTTCGATAGATGCTCTGAGCGTTCTTCCTGTATAGATTACATCATCAATTAAAATCACATCTCTGTCTTTAGGATTAATTTTTAATAATGTTTTTTCAATATCTTCATTGATGTCATCTCTAAATGGAATATAGTCTACAGTATCTAAGTCATGAGAAAAGTTAAAATTTTTTAGATTATCGGATATTCTTTTAGCAATTAAATCACCTCTTCTTGGAATGCCAATTAAAAGGGGATTATCGTGTTGGGACTCAGTAATTTCTTTACTAAGACGAAAAAGAATTTTTTCTATTTCCAAACTATTCCTTCTGATACTCACAGGTATCAATTAAAGCTCTACCTATATTACCAAAATTCCTTATTAAATATTGAGGATTATCTATTTTCTCTAAAAAATGGAATACCGATATTTTTTGGTGCACCTGTATCACCATTCTTAAAGATTGTTAAAAGAATCAAAACAATTATAGTTATTACATACGGAGTGATCTTGACAATATATGGACTCATTTCAAAGCCATATGTTTGAAGCCTTGGTCCAAGAGCTTCAAGAAAACCAAAAAGAAGTGCACCAAAGGCTGTTCTGTAAGGCTTCCAACCACCAAAAATTACAAGTGCAAGAGCTATCCACCCTCTTCCCGAGGTCATTCCATCAGTCCAATAAGGTACGTAGCTTAAAGTAAGATATACTCCAGATAGTCCTGCAAAAGCTCCGCCAACACAGGTAGCGATAAATTGTGTCTTACCTATTTTTAAACCCATTGAGTCTGCCGATTTTAAATCTTCACCAATAGCTTCTATTCTTCGTCCAAACATTGTTCGCTTTAGTACAAAAGCCGTAACAATCATCAAAATAATCGCAATATAAAAAATAATGTTTTGACCAAGAATAATTTCTAAAATATTTGAAGGATTTTCTATATCAAAAACGCCTTCGAGTTTTGTATTTAGTTTTTTACCAACATATTTTTTACCAATCAATGATGACAGTGATAAACCAAGAATTGTGAGAATTAACCCAGAAACTGTTTGGTCTTGCTTCAAGATGACAGTCACGAAGGCGTGGATAGATGAAAATAATGATGCACTTACTATACCTACCAGGATTGAAAGAAATAAATTCTCAGTATTTATCGCAGTAATAAATCCTGACACAGCACCAATTGAAATCATGCCTTCAACGCCCAAATTTAAAACACCTGATTTTTCAGCAATCAGTTCACCTAGTGCAGCAATAAAAAGCAGTGTCGCAGCTTGTAGGGTTGCATTTATGAGTCCCAAAAATTGTACATCAATCATCTTTAACTCTTTTAATTTCATATGAAAAGAAGAATTGGGCAATTAACGCACCAAAAAGTGTTGTTGCTTGTATGATATCTGAAATATAGGAACTTACACCTATAGTTTGTATAACTGAACCTCCAATTGCTAGCGCTCCAAAGAGTGACCCAACTAAAAATATACCAAGAGGCCTCATCCCTGTTATTGCTGCAACAATGATTGCTGTATATCCAAAGCCTTGTGAAATGCCTGTTGAAACTCTATGAGTCTGACTTAATAGCTCAATAGCACCTGCTAAGCCTGCAAAACCTCCACCAATTAACATTGCGACAAAAGATTTTTGCTTAGCGCTAATACCTGCATAAACAGCTGTAAGTGTAGAACCTCCAGCAATCCTCATTTCATATCCAAAAACAGATTTATCTTTTATATAATATGCAATCAAAGTAAATAGAATGCAGATTAAAAAACCTGAACTCAGTTTTCCAACTACTGTGGGCAAATAAACAGATTCACTAACGTAAGCTGCAGCTGGAAAATTTAAAGAGTTTGGATCTTTCCATACTCCGTTTATTAAATATATTGTTAGCCCAAAAACTATGTAGTTTGTTAATAGAGTTGTTATTATTTCATTTACACCAAATAGCACCTTTGATAATGCTGGCAAAAAGATACAAATAGAACCACCAATAAAACCAGATGCTAATAAAAGTAGAATGTATAAATATGAGTTTTCAATTGAAGTATTAATATAAACAAAATTTAATGCGATAGCACCAAAAAATATCTGCCCTTCTGCTCCTATATTCCATAGTTTTACAGAGTTTATTATTGCTATACCCAATCCAGCCAATATCAATGGGATAGCTTTATTTAATGAGTTACTTAAACTGTTGACACTACCAATAGATAATTTGAGCATTAATGAGAATACATCAAATGGATTTTTGGATTGAATTAATAAAATAATCGAACCAATAACTATCGCTATCAAGAACCCAATCAGAAATGAATAAAATGTAGCAAGTTCATTTCTATAAAGTTTTTTTGAGATTATAAATTTATTCATTTATACCAGCCATTGCAAGTCCTATATTTTCAACAGTTGCTAATTCAGTCTCAATTTCTGTAATTACCTTACCTTCATACATAACTATTAATCTGTCAGAAAGTTTAAATAACTCATCTAAGTCTTCAGAAATTAAAAGTATTGCTGACCCCTTATCTCTTTGATCAATAATTAAGTTATGTATTGAGTCGACCGCACTTACATCCAAACCCCTAGTAGGTTGAGCTGCAATAATGACATCTGGATTTGAGATCAGCTCTCGCCCCATCAAAAGTTTCTGCATGTTTCCGCCTGATAATGTTGAAATTTCAGCTTTTATATCTGGAGCTTTAATTGAAAATTTATTAATTAGGTCATTTAATGAATTTAACAAAACGTTTTTTGATAAATGAGGTCCGAAGCTTGCTTGAAAATATTCCTTAATAGCTGAATTATCTAAAACTGAAACTCCTGGTGCTAAACCTACGCCGAGTCTATTTTCAGGTATATACGAAAGGTTTAATTTTTTTCTTGATTTTACCCCTTTACCTGTAACATCTTTTGTTTTAACAATGACCCTTCCCTCGAAATCTTTGATAATTCCACAAATAATATTTGCCAATTCAACTTGACCATTTCCTGAAACACCAGCTACTCCTAAAACTTCACCTGATTTTATCTCTAATGACACATTTTGAAGAGTTTTTATATCTTGCTCACTTGTAAATGAGATATCTACAGCTTCTAACTTAGTGTCACCTTTAAAATTATTTTTATCAAATTTTGACGTCTTTACTTCACCCATCATTAGTTCAATTAGTTGGGTATCTGATACTGCTTTAGTATCTAAATCTTTTGCAACCATTTTGCCGTTCTTCATTACATAAATAGTTTCAGTAAAATCTTTGATTTCTTTTAATTTATGAGTAATTAATACAATAGTTTTTTCATCTTCTTGTGAAAGAGTCTCCAAAGATTCTTTTAGCTGAACTGTTTCCTGAGGGGTAAGAACAGCTGTCGGTTCATCAAGCAGCATTATTGAACTATTATTAAAAATGAGCTTCATGATTTCTACTTTTTGCTTCTCTCCAACTGATAACTCTGAAATTGGTGTCATGGAATTTAGATTGAGTGCAAAAATATCTGAATATTTTGCAAATGCTTCATTAAAGTCATTTTGATAAATATTTGACTTGGATAAAGTTAAGTTGTCTTTAATTGAGAAACTATCAATAAGTCGGAATTCTTGATGTACCATTCCAATACCATAAGAAGAAGCTAAATCGGGATTTAGACGCTTAATTAATTGCCCATTTATAGTTAAGGTGCCCTTTTCTGGAATATAAATACCTGAAAGAATATTCATCAAAGATGACTTACCAGCACCATTTTCTCCCAATAGCCCATGTATTATTCCTTTTTTAAGAAAAAAATCAACATCATCTAGTGCTTTTATATTTCCAAAAGATTTGGAAATACCTTTGGCTTCTAATATAGGGTTTTTCATGTTAAGTAAAATTAGACACTCCAGTAAAAACTGGAGTGTCTAAAAATCAAATAGTTATGGATTAACAGTTCCTATAACATTATCGATGAACTCTTCTTCAACTATTGGCGGATCATAAGAACCACTAATAATCTCTTCAGTTCTATCTGAAATTAAGCTTGCTGTTTCGGTAGGAACATCAGATGTTAGCTCATAAAGTGAGACTAAACCTGTTTCCATTCCTCCCCAGTAAGCTTCAGCAACAAATTCATCATTAATTATAGATTCAACCATTTCAACATAATACGGACCCCAGTCCCAGACAGGCGCTGTTACGAAAGCTCCAGGAGCAGCATCTTGTCCATATGCAGTATTGTAAGATATCCACTTTGCACCGGCAGCTTCTGCTGCAATACCTGTAGATGGTGAATCTTGATGTTGTGCTAATACGTCTACTCCAGTTTCAAGTAGTGCATTAGCAGCTTGTGTTTCAGCTTCAGGACCAAACCATGTAAATGTCCAGACAACCTCAACGGTTGCATCTGGGTTTACTTCTTTTACTCCTGTAGCAAAAGCATTAATTCCTCTGATTACTTCAGGAATGGGAAACGCAGCAACATAACCTATTTTGTTAGATTCTGTCATTGCACCTGCAGCTAGTCCTGAAAGATATCTTGGTTGATACATTTTTCCAAAATAATTTCCAAAGTTTGTATCATTTTTAAGATAGCCAGAGCAATGTAAGAAAATGACATCTGGATATTCTTCTGCCATTTCAGCCATTGCATCTAAATAGCCGAAAGTTGTTCCAAAAATTATATTGTAACCTTGTTCAATATAAGCTTCAGCAACTGTCCTGAATTCTGTAGCATCTTCTGGAACTAGCTCTGTATAAGCTGTCTCAATCCCAGTTTGTTCTACAAGATATTGTCTTCCTACATCATGTGCTTGTGACCAACCACCGTCGTCTGCTGGTCCTACATACACAAATGCAGCTTTGTAATCGTCTACGTCTGCGGCTCCCCCGCAGGCCATAGCAAGAATACTGATAATAATTAGGCCTACCGCCCAACTTCTTCGCATCCTTACCTCCTTTTCATGATTTCATTATAGAACAAGCTCTTGTTACGCTATTTGTTTTGAAACGAAATGTTTTTTAAAATATTTTATTTTTTTCATGTTCACTTTTGATACTTTGATAAAATTAACTCTTACAAAATGGAAAAATTAATTTATACATGGAAAGAGCAAATTTCTGATACAAATAAAATTTGTAATCAAATTGAAAAGGATGAATTTACTCCTGATGTAATTGTTGGGATAAGTAGAGGTGGATTAATTCCAGGTGTTATGATTTCTCACAAATTAAATGTTCCATTTAAACCAGTCCATGCGTCCACAAGAGACTTTCCTCATTGGGAAAATTACTTACCAAAACCAAATGATTCGAAAGTTTTAATTGTTGATGATATATGTGATAGTGGCGAAACATTTGAAAAGCTGTCTCACTATATTAAAGAAAACATAAATCATGAATGTGATGTGAGGTTTTCTGCTTTATGGTGGAACAATGAAAGTGACTTTGAACCACATTATTATACGAGAGATCACGCTAAAAATACAGACGATGTATGGATAGTTTTTCCACACGAAAATTGGTGGGAAGAGGGATCAATCAGCTAATTTTTTTGAAAATTCTTTGATTGTTTTTAACATACTAAAAGCACCATTTCTTCTTGCAGGGCTCAAAATAACACCTAACTCAAATTCCTCCATTAAGTCAATTTCTGAATCAGCAATATCCTGAGCAGATTCGTCAGAGTAAATTGATGCAATTAACGTAACAAGACCTTTGGCAATTAAGGCGTCGGAGTCACTCTTGAAGTGAAGCTTTTCTTCTCTTTCTTCAGGGACTAACCATACTTGGCTTTGGCAGCCATTGACTTTAAATTCATCAATTCTAAGTTCTGTAGGAAATTCTTCATTTAGTTTTGCTTGTTCAATCAAATACTGATATTTTTCTTGCGGATTTGGGAAAAGAGATAGAGTCTTTTTGTATTGTTCTACTTTTGCTTCAATACTCATAGTTATCTTAAAATTTTTAAACTTTCTTCAATTGCATTAGCTAAAGTGTCAAAATCTTTTTCATCGTTATATATATAACCTGTAGCTCGAAAAGTAGCATCTATATTTAATTTCCTATGAAAAGGTTGCACACAATGATGTCCTGCTCTTACGGCAACCCCAAATGTATCCAGCATTAATGAAATATCCGTAGCATGCACTCCATTGACACTCATTGCGAAAGTACACCCAGCATTTTCTGAATCTGTATGGATAATATTTATCCCATTAATATTTTCTAGAGTATTTTTTGCATAAAGTCTTAAATGATCTGAATGTTTTTGAACCTCAGCCATTGTCAAATCTGATAGATAATCAACAGCAGCGCCGAGGCCAATTGCTTCTACATACGGAGGTGTGCCTGCCTCAAATTTATGAGGAATTGGTGCCCATGTAGCTTTATCATAAAACACCTCTTCAATCATGTCTCCACCTCCGTAAACTGGATCCATTTTTTCAAGAAGCTCTTTCTTACCCCACACCACACCTATTCCAGTTGGACCCAACATCTTATGCCCAGAGACACATAAAAAATCTATACCTAGATCTTGGACATCGACTTCTCTATGAGGTACCAATTGTGCTCCATCGAGAATAAATAAAGCTTCAGTTTTGTTTTTTATAAGTTTGTTTATCTTTTTTATGTCTGGCAACATTCCAGAAATATTCGATTCTCCCACCAAAGAAACTATTTTTGTATTAGTTGTTAGTTGATTCTCTAGGTGGTCCATATCTAAGTTAAAATTTTGATCAACATTTATATATTTAATTACTAGTCCGTATTTATCTGCAGCCATCTGCCATGGGATTATATTGGCGTGATGTTCAATTTCTGAAAGGAGGATTTCATCACCTTCTGATAAATCTTTACATAAGGAATTAGCAAGTAAGTTGAATCCCTCCGTACAGCCTTTAGTAAAAATAATTTCTTCTGGTAAATTTGCATTTATAAAGTTTTTAAATTTATTTCTAACATCTTCGTATTTAGAAGTTGTCTCAGATGACAATACATATGTACCTCTATGCACATTTGCATTATTTTGTTTGTAAACTTCAGACATAGAATCTATAACTATGTTAGGTTTTTGAGATGTGGCACCTGAATCAAGGTACGTAAGCTCCTTTCCATTAATCAATCTTTGAAAAATAGGGAAGTCTTTTTTGATTTCACTTACTTGTTTCATACGTATGATTCATAACCTTGTTCTTCAAGCTTATTAGATAATTCTAATCCCCCTGATTCCACAATAGCGCCATCAACAAAAACATGAACAACGTCAGGTTTTATATATTGAAGTAACCTCTGATAATGTGTTACAACTAGATATCCTTTATCTCTTGTTTTTAATTTGGATACACCTTCACCAACTACCTTAAGTCCATCAACATCCAGCCCTGAATCAGTTTCATCAAGTACCGCTAATTTTGGATTGAGAACTGCAAGCTGCAATATTTCGTTTCTTTTTCTTTCGCCCCCTGAGAATCCTTCGTTCAGATATCTATCAGCAAAATCTACCGAAAGCCCTAACTGCTCCATAGCTTCTGCGACTTTTAAGCGAAGTTCTAATGAAGTGTATTCTGTTCCTTCAATATTTGTTAATGCTGTTTTAAGCATATTCACAATTGTTACACCTGGTATAGATTCTGGATATTGAAAAGCTAAAAACATACCAAGCTTTGCTCTATTATCAACTGGCTCTTCAGTTATGTCATTTCCTTCAAATACAACACTTCCTTCTGTAATTTCATAAACTGGATTTCCCATAATTACATTTGCTAAAGTTGATTTTCCTGAACCATTAGGCCCCATAATTGCATGAACTTCACCTGGATTAATATTTAAATTAACACCTTTTAATATTTCTACACCTTCGACATTTGCATGCAAATTTTTAATTTCTAACATATATCTATAGTAATTCTGATTGAAAACAACTTGAATATGATTAGCGAAATAAAAATAAAAAATTACAATTAGATAATGCAATTTACACTAAGTGATATACAAAACGAAATAAAAGAGAATTCAACTAAATTACTTAAAGAGAATATTGATTTACTTGATACGATACAAAAAGTGGATGAAAATTGCAGGATTGATGAAAATATTTGGAAGCTCGTATTAGAACAGGGTTGGTTAGCTCTTGATGTTCCTGAATCAGATGGAGGTCTTGGTTTCTCTTTAACAGATACTGCAATTCTTTCAGAAGTGCTTGGGTACTACATGCCAATAGTCCCTGTGTTTAGCTCAGGAGTTGTTTTTAAGAATTTAATTTTAAATTCTAAAGATGATATTAAAAATTTAATTCTTCCAGAAATAATTACAGGTGACAAGATTGGAACTTTTGCAATATATGAAAATGACAAATATTTAGTTGATGAGGACAATACACATACAAATTTAGTTGAGAGTAGCGATGGGTATGTACTTAATGGAGTAAAAAAATATGTAATGTTTGGAGATGTCTCAGATTATTTTGCAGTAATGGCAAAACATAATAAATCTTTGAAGATGATCTTACTTTCAAAAGATACAGAAGGCTTGGATATCAAAGAGACAACATCATTAGATCAAACTAGACCAATGTGTGAAATTTCCATGTCAGATATAAAAATACAAGAAAACGACATAATGATTGATCCTTCAGAAACATCAGATGTATGGGAAAGAGTTAAAAATATTTCACTCAGTTTTCTAGCAATGGAACAAGTGGGAGGCTCTCAAGCATGTCTTGATATGTCGACAACATACGCAAAAGAGAGAATCCAATTCGGAAGACCCATAGGATCATTTCAAGCAATCCAACATATATGTGCAAATATGTTACTTCAGTTGGAAAGCGCTAAATCCGTAGCATACAGTGCAGTAAGAACAGATTTAAGTGATGGCCTAGAAATGGAAATGAGTTCCTTAATAGCGAAATCATATTGTTCAGAGGTTTTTAACAAATTAGCTGGTGACAATATTCAAGTGCATGGAGGAATAGGGTTTACCTGGGAACACCCTGCACATTTATATTTTAAAAAAGCAAAATCAGATTCACTACTTTTAGGAACACCAAAAATAGCAAGAGATAGAATTGCTGAATTATTGAGTCTCTAACTTGAATAGACTAAATAGATTTGAACATCATAGATATGTTGGTCTTAGGTTAAACATGAAGGTTTATGATTGTGACAATCAGTCACAGTTCGATCAACTAAATAATAAAATAGGTGATAGTGACTACCTGGGATTAAATTTAATTCAATCCTTTTCACCGGACTCTGTAGACGAAGCTAAAAATAGGGGTTTCAAACCTGCCTAGTTTTTGACCAGTGAGAAACTTTATGCACTTCTTCTTGCTTGACCTTTCCTAAATTTTCAAGATATTTTAGGTGAGCCATCGTTTCTTGGAAAGCTAATCGCAAATTCATATCATCTAACTTTCTTGGAAAGACATTATTTACCATTTCCCATCCAGTAAAACTTTTCTGTTCTAATATTGTTAAGATTTTTTCAGAACGTCTCTTATGATGAAGTTTCATTTGCTTTATTCTATTATGTGGTTCTGAAATTAAATCACCATGACCGGGTGCAATAATATCATGTTTGATTTTGTCAACTTTGTCTAAAGATTCTGTATATTTTGCCAACATATCACTGTCTTTACTTTCAGTTGGAATAAATGGCGTAATTTTTGGAAGTATATGGTCTCCAGAAAATATAATTTTTGAAGCTGTATCGTGTAATGAGATTTCAGTAATGTCATGACCTGGTGTAAATAACGTTTCTATATCTCGATTAAGGTTTTTTATTTTCCCTTCTTTAAGGAGAACATCAGGTTTACTTACTTTCCCCGCATAAACAGGTGTTTGTATTTCAGAAATACTATTAACGAAACTTTTTGGGGCACCTTGTGTAATTGCATAATCTTTTAGTTCTTTAAATCGAATAGTCCAATCATTGTATTTGTTTAAATAATCAATTGAATTTTCATACAAAGCAAATGGAATACCTTCCTCTCTTATTTTTTCAGATAAACCTATATGGTCAGAATGCATATGGGTACCAATTAGTAATTTGATTTCATTGAACTTTATATCTATTCCACGAAGCTTTTTAGAAAGAAGTTCAAAATAATGATCTCCATTAACCCCGCAGTCAATCATAATAAAACCATCTGTGTCATCTATTAAATACACATTTACAAAACCTGGAGAGCTCCAAGGAAGTTCTAAAGGTATATGGTATATCCCGTCTTTTATTTTTAATGTCATAAAATTAGAACGTTATTAGCCATATGCCAAAAGATACTAATATGAATAAACCTGTTATCAATGAGGCAATTATTAAATGTCTAGTTTGCATAGTTACATTGTAACGATTTTAAACGCAATCTTAATTTTGAACTTTATCTAAAGTTTAGTAAATTGAAGGGTGAAAATAACAATAATCATTTTTCTTGGGAACCCCAAAATAGAATGTAGTTATTATCTCGATTAGATAGAGACCCTATCTGGAAAGAGGTAATTTGAAAAAATTAACCATAATTGGTGGAGGTCCGGCAGGATATGCTGCTGCTCTCTATGCAACTAATTTCGATATAGAAGTTACACTGATTGAGTCAGATACTCTAGGTGGAACCTGTTTAAATCGAGGTTGCATACCAGCAAAGTACTGGCTTCATGTAGCTGAACTTAATCACGAAATAGATACCTCAAACGAATTTGGTATTGAAATTAAAGATAAAAAAATTAACTGGCAACAAACTGCCCAGAAGAGATTTGATACTGTTAATAAATTAGTTAGTGGTATTGGAATGTTACTTAAGTCCAAAAAGGTAACAGTAGTAGAAGGCTGGGGGTCAATTAAAGATAAAAATACAGTAAATGTAAAAAAGCAAGATGGTGATGAGGTTGATATTTATTCAGATTTTATTCTTATAGCAACCGGATCTAAACCACGAGAAATACCAAATATTAATGTTGATGAAAAATTTATTATTACATCTGATACAGCACTGAATTGGGAAGAGCCACCAAAAAAAGTTTGCGTAATTGGTGCAGGAGCAATTGGTTGTGAATTTGCCAGTCTGTTAAATGATTTGGGTTCGGAAGTTACAGTCGTCGAATTAGCAAAAGAAATACTTCCAGGCTTAGATAAAAGAACATCAGGCGAGCTAAGAAAACAACTTACTAAACGTGGTGTTGATTTCAAACTATCCACTTCAGTGACAGAAATAAAAGATTCAAAAGTAGTTTTCTCAGATGAAGAAAAAGCTGAATTTGACTGTGTACTAGTTGCCGTAGGTAGATCTCCACTTACTGAAAATATTGGAATAGATCAAAACGGCATTAAGTCAAGTAACGGTTACTTGGAGGTAAATTTAGAAACTCTTCAGACTAATGTATCAAATATTTATGCTTTGGGGGATATAGTTTCTGGAACTCCTCAACTTGCACATGTTGCTTTTGCAGAAGCAATTAGTGCTGTTACCCATATTGCTACAGGTAAAAGTAGTCCAATTAATTACAAAGCTATACCGTATGTAGTCTATACAAGACCGGAGCTTGCTGAAGTAGGTATAAACTCTGACACAGCTAAAGAAAAAGGTATAAACATAAAACAAGCTCAACATAGCTTTGCAGGTATAGGTAGGGCATTAATTCAAAACCAAAACCAAGGTATCGTTAAAGTTTACTCAGAAGAAGATGGACCTATCATTGGGGCAAGCGTTTGTGGACCTGCTGCTGGAGAGATGATACATGAACTTATGTATATGGTAGGTTGGGAAGCCTTACCAAGTGAAGCTTCAGAATTCATACATGCACATCCAACATTGAGTGAAGCTATTGGAGAATCATTATTAAGTTTGAATGGTAGGGGGTTACATTAATGCAGATTGAAAAAATTACACGTAAAGGGTATTCAGCATCGTTATCTAAAGATCAGCTGTGGGAGATTTATAAATCAATGAAAACCCAAAGGTTACTCGAAGATAGATTACTGAAGATGTATAAAGGTGGTCAATTAAGTGGAGCGGTATATCCAGGTATTGGACAAGAGGCTTCAATGGCTGGAATAGCAGCTGGAATGAATGAAAAAGACATTTTCGGAGGTACACATAGAGATCTTGGAGTACAAATTAAAAAAGGGGTAACTCTTAAAGAAATTGCACTGAATTTTTTCGGTAAACATGATGGACCATCAAAAGGCAGAGATGGAAATAGCCACTTCGGTGTTGTTGATAAAGGAACTTTAATGGTCGTCTCTCCTTTGCCTGATTCAGCACCAGTTGCTGTAGGTTGGGCACTTGCCTCTCAACAAAGTGGATCTGGTGTTGTCGCTGTGGCAAACTGTGGTGAAGGAGCAACAGCTACTGGAACTTGGCACGAAAGCATCAACATGGCAGGTGTATTAAATCTCCCAGTTGTATTTACTGTTCAAAATAATCAATTTGCTTACTCTTCACCAAATGAAACTGAGTTTGGTACTCCAAATGTTGCTGACCGAGCAGCCGGTTATGGAATACCGGCAAAAATTATTGATGGAAATGATATTTATGAAGTTATTGATGTCATGCATGAAGCATGCGAAAGTGCAAGAGAAGGAAACGGTCCATCTTTAATTGAATTAGTAACGTTTAGACATTATGGTCACGCTGGTCATGATCCTGCTGAATATGTAAATGAAGAAGTTAGAGATTTTTGGATGAAGAGAGACCCAATTGCCAGATTTGAAGACTCCTTGGTTGAAGAAGGTTTATTTTCAACCGAACAGTTTGTAAGCTTAGCTGAAGATTTAGAAGCTGAAATAAGAGAAGCTTTAGAGTGGGCTAAAACTCAAGACGACCCGGATCCCATTAATGAAGTCGAAGATATGTTTGCTGACAGAACAACTCCAACTATTTCTAATGATGAATCTGATACAAAAACAATGAATTATATAGAAGCAATAACAAATGGATTAGATGAGTTGATGGAAAATGATGAAAATGTATTCATGATGGGCGAAGACATTGGAGTTTTTGAAGGTGCATTTAAGGCAACGAAAGGTTTGTTTAATAAATATGGGCCTTTCAGAGTTATTGATACATCAATTTCTGAAGGAGGGTTTACGGGTGCTGCTGTCGGGGCAGCTCTTGCTGGTAAAAAGCCAATAGTTGAATTACAATTTTATGATTTTGTGTACCCCGCTCTTGACCAGATTACAACTGAAGCTGCTAAGTACTACTGGAAAGCTGGTAAATCTGTACCAATGGTTGTTAGAGGCCCTACTGGTGCTGGAACTCGATCTGGACCCTTTCACTCTATCAGTCCAGAATCGTTACTGGCACATCATCCAGGTATAAGAGTTGTTGCTCCATCCAATCCATATGATGCAAAAGGACTTTTGGTTGCAGCTGTTAATGACCCTAATCCAGTAATGTACTTAGAACACAAAAAGCTTTATAGAAAACCTGATTTGAAAATGGAGGTTCCACTGGGTCTTTATGAAGTAGAGATTGGTAAAGGAAAAGTAGTTAGACAAGGTACAGATATAACATTGGTTACTTGGTCTGGAATGGTACCTGTTGCTAATGAGGCTGCTGAAGTTCTCTCGAAAGAAAATATTTCAGTTGAAGTAATTGATATAAGAACAATTGTTCCACTTGATGAGGAAATAATTTTAAGCTCTGTTGAAAAAACATCTAATTTGTGCATCTTGCAAGAGGATGTACCATTTTCATCAATTGCTTCTGAAATTTCTTCAGTAGTCGCTGAAAAAGGTTTTTGGAATCTTGATAACCCAATACTTAAGGTAACTCCTCCAAATACCCATATACCTTTTGCACCTGTTTTAGAAGATGCATTTATTCCTAGTGTTGAAAAAGTGGTAAAAGCCCTGAAGGAATTACAATAAAGTAATGAGTCAAATAGTGACAATGCCACAGCTTGGCGAAACAGTAACAGAAGGTACAATTCTTCGTTGGTTAGTTAAGGTAGGTGACGAAGTTAAGGAAGATGATCCAATATTGGAAATCTCTACTGACAAAGTTGATACAGAAGTACCCTCACCATTTAACGGAACAGTCAGTAATTTATTAGTAGAAGAAGGTGAAACTGTAGAAGTAGGCGCTTCTCTGCTTGAATTGGATGGAGATAAAACAAATACAAATGATACTCCTCTAAAAGAAGAGCCAAAAGAAGAAACAAACGAAGAGAATGTGCAAGATACAAGTCCTAAGGTTGCTGAGGTACAAAATCATAATATTTCGAAGACACCTAATGAGAAACAAAATCTTAAATTATCACCTGTTGTCAGAAAACTTGCTTCTGAACATAATATAGATATAGAAAAAGTTCAGGGTACCGGTAAAGACGGAAGGATTAAAAGACAAGATATTGAAAAAATTATTTCATCAGGTCAGGGTATGATTTCAACAGAAAAAATTGCTGAACAGCCTCCACAAGAAAAAGAGAAAGAAATGTTAACTAAAGAGTCTTCAAATAATATTTCAAGACTAAGGAAAAGAATTGCTGAAAACATGATTATCTCAAAGCAAACTTCAGCACATGTGATGACTTCTATTGAGGTAGATTTTGAGAATATTGAAATTGTAAGAGCAAAACATAAAGCAAAATTTAAAGAAGAAAATGGCTTTTCATTAACTTACCTACCTTTCATCTCCCTTGCTACTGTCTCAGCATTGAGGGAGTACCCCGTAGTAAATAGTTCTTTTGATTTAGAAAACGGCTTACATGAAATTCATAACCATATCAACTTAGGAATTGCTGTTGACTTAAATCAACAGGGATTATTGGTCGGCACTTTGCAAGAGGCTGATTCGTTTAATTTAAAAGGGATAGCAAGAAAAATTTCGGAGACTTCCAAATTACTGAGAGATGGAAAATATGGCTTAGATGATGTAAGCGGAAGTACTTTTACTATATCTAATAATGGGTCATTTAATTCATTTTTAACATCCCCAATAATCAATCAACCAAATGTTGCAATCCTTTCAACAGAGTCAGTAAAGAAAAGACCAGTTGTTGTTCAAGCACAAGATGGATCTGATTCTATCGCAATAAGACACACGGGTATTTTGAGTATTACATGGGACCACAGGGTATTTGATGGTTCCGTAGCATTATTATTTCTTAATTTTATTAAGGAAAGGTTAGAGAATGCTGATTGGTCACAGGAATTAGATTGAGAACTCTCAATACTCGGTGGCTTGGAAAATTACCCTATTCGGAAGCTTACGACCTTCAGTTGGGAATTCATAGATCAGTTTCACAAAACAATAGTAATGATGATTATTTATTGCTTCTTGAACATGATGGGGTTATAACTTCAGGACGTTCTGCAAAGAAGAACAATTTACTAGTCTCTGAAGAAGAGCTTAGTACTAGGGGTATAGATTTTTTTGAAACTGATAGGGGAGGAGACATTACCTATCATGGCGAAGGTCAATTAATAGGTTACCCAATTGTTAGGCTTTCTGATCCAAAAAAAATACTGCCCTTTGTAAGGTCATTAGAAAATGTAATCATTGATACTCTAAATGAATTTTCTATAGATTCCTTTACCAAAGAAGACAATACAGGTGTTTGGACCTCTGCTGGTAAAATTGCTTCGATTGGAATCAAGGTTAGTAAGTGGACTACTTATCATGGTTTTTCATTAAATATTTTTGATAATCTGGAAGGTTTTAATTTGATTAACCCATGCGGTAACGAATTGGAACAAATGAGTTCTATTCATCAATTTAATAACAAAATTTCTTTCGAGGATGTATCAAATGTAATTTCTAAAAATTTTGAGAACATTTTCAATTATGAAAAAATAGATAAACAGTTTTCTCAATTTACTCCTAAACAACTAAAGACAACTAAAGAATTTAATATTGATGAAATGGTTAAAAGGGGAGTGTTTAAACCTAATAAAAATATTATTCCAATAACCATAAGGGGAGTATTACCAAATGAACCCAGAAGGCCTGAATGGATGAAGGTTAAAGCAAACTTAGGAAATGATTACATAAGTTTGAAAAACTTATTAAGCGAAAAAAAATTAAATACAGTATGTGAAGAAGCTTCTTGCCCAAATATATATGAGTGCTGGTCAATGGGAACCGCAACATTCATGATAATGGGTGATGTTTGCACACGAGCTTGTGGCTTCTGTGATGTTAAAACTGGTAAGCCAGGTCAACTTGATTTAGATGAACCAACCAGGGTTGCAGAAAGTGTTAAAGCTATGCAGTTGTCACATGCTGTTATTACTTCCGTTAACAGGGATGACCTTGATGATGGAGGATCATTGTTTTTTGCAGATACAATTCGCGCTGTAAAAGAATTAAACGAGAAATGTAATGTCGAAGTCTTGGTTCCAGATTTTAAAGGATTGAGGTCAGCAATAGATAATATTCTTTTTGCTGCTCCTGAGGTATTTAATCATAATTTAGAGACAGTACCAAGACTACAAAGGGAAATAAGAACTGCGGCGTCTTATGGAAGGTCATTGTCTCTTCTCGAATATGTTAAGCAGCAAGGATTTATGGGAAAAACTAAAACCGGATTAATTGTTGGAATGGGTGAAACTAAAGATGAAGTTATTTCAGTTTTGAAAGACCTATCTAAAATTGATATTGATATAGTTACTATAGGTCAATATTTAAGACCAACAGCAAAACATAGACCAATTGATAGGTATGCACCAATTGAAGAATTTGAAGATTATAAATTACTTGGTGAGTCATTTGGTATACCACATGTTGAATCCGGTCCACTTGTAAGATCTTCATATCATGCAAAAGATTCTTTTGCGTCTGCTTAGATTCTTATATACTTAATCTGTGTTTGATAAAGTAACAAAATCCATTAGAGTCCTTTCTGCTTCATCTGTCGAGAAAGCAAACTCTGGACACCCCGGTATGCCATTAGGAATGGCAGATGTAGGAACTGTGTTATTTAAAAATTTTTTAAAAATTTCTAATAGAAATCCTAATTGGATAAATAGGGATAGATTTGTTCTTAGTGCTGGACATGGGTCAGCATTGCTATATAGCTTACTGCATTTCAATGGTTTTAAGATTTCTATTGATGACATGAAGAATTTCAGACAATTAAATTCTAAGACTGCTGGCCACCCTGAGCTTGATGTAGGTATTGGAATTGATATAACAACTGGACCTTTAGGTCAAGGTTTTGCGACAGGAGTTGGTCTTGCCCTTGCGGAGACATATTTAACAGATATTTTTGGAAATGAAATCATCGATCATTACGTATATGGAATAGTTTCAGATGGTGATTTAATGGAAGGTGTTTCATTTGAAGCTGCTGAGTTAGCAGGTCTCTGGAAACTAGGAAAATTGATTTATATTTTTGACGATAACAATATATCTATTGATGGGAATGTAGACAAGGTATCCGTCACAAATCAAAGTGCAAAATTCCAATCACTAGGTTGGCATGTTCAAGAAATAGATGGACATGATGAAAATCAAATTATTAATGCCGTTAATGATGCACAGGACAACACTTCAAAACCATCTTTAATAATTGCGAAAAGCACAATTGGAAAGCATTCTCCTAATAAGCAAAATACTAGTGGAGTACACGGTTCCCCTTTAGGCAGTGATGAAATGGAGCAGTTCTTAAATAACTTAGGTTGGACAGGGGATGCATTTGATCATCCGCAAGAAATTTACGATTATTTCAATAAAAAAAGAGACATTGATAATACTAAATATGATGAATGGGCATCTTTACTTGAAGAAAAGTTGACTACTGACAATGATTTTGCTGATTTATGGAATGAATTTAATAATAAAAAAATTGAATTTAACCATTCTCTAGGTAAAGACAAAAAAGCAACAAGGGTGACAGGAAGCGAGGTTTTAAATTCCATCGGAGAGTCAAATAGATTTATACTAGGAGGATCAGCAGACCTTGCTGCTTCAACTAAACAAATAATCTCAAATTCAATTTATTCACATGAAAACAGAAGCGGTCAGTCAATTGAGTTTGGAATTCGTGAACATGCAATGGCAGCAGTCGTAAATGGGATTACTTTGCATAGTAATTTAATTGGGTACGGGTCAACATTTTTAGTGTTTTCAGATTACATGAGACCAAGCATAAGACTTGCATCCCTGATGAATCTTAATTCTGTATACATTTTTACTCATGATTCAATTTATCTTGGTGAAGACGGCCCTACTCATCAACCTATTGAGCATTTAATGAGTTTAAGACTTATACCAGGACTAGATGTTATTCGACCAGCAAATAGCATAGAAGCAGAATATGCTTATCAATATATTTTTACCAAAGGTAACAATCCCAAATCTCTTGTGTTGACACGACAGTCGTTAGATTATATTGAAACTAATTTGAGCTATAAAAATTTTCAAGATGGAGCTTATGAGTTAATCAAAGGAGATGATCTTACAATATTTGCTTCTGGATCTGAAGTAAATTTAGCAATTGAGGTTTCTAAGAAGTTAAAAAATAAGTCTGTACAAATTATAAGCACTCCTATTTTGAATCAAATTAATACCAACACTCTTGAAAATCTAAAAATAAATGAGTTTGTCTTTACTCTAGAACTTGGTCGCTCTATTGGCTGGCAGGATTATATTGGAAAAGTAACAGAAAGTTTTAGTATAGAAACCTTTGGTGCGTCAGCTCCATTAGAAGATTTAACAGAATATTTTGAATTTAGTTCAGAAAAAATAGCTGAGAAAATTTTACAATATATAAGCTAACAGCCGGTATAAGATCTCATTTCTGATTTTGTCCTATTTCCAGCAACACCATCTGGAATTAAACCAACTTTGCGTTGGAAAGCTTTTATAGCTTCCTTAGTATATGAACCAATTTCTCCATCAATAATTCCAGGATTAAATCCATTGTTTGCTAAATAGGTTTGGATGTCTGCAACTGAATCTAGTTTTGCATTTGAGTTATCTCTGGCAATACAAACATTTTGATTTCTACATCCTGTATACGCCCTCATAGCATCTTTAGTTTTATTTCCCACTATCCCATCAGCGAGTAAGCCATTTTCTTTTTGAAACTCTATAACCGCATTTTTAGTTTTTGGTCCTGTTTGTCCATCAATCGGTCCAGGATTAAAACCATTGCTAGATAGAAACTGCTGCACATCTAAAACAGAATTTATTACTAAGGATGTATTATCTTTTGGTACGCAAGCATCATTACCTGCATTAGGATTTGCCACAGCAGTAGCACTTGCTTCTACAACTTCAGAACCATTTGCGGTCCAGCCTTCTTGGAAGGCACTACTTGAAAATAAGTCGCTTGATATTAATGATTTACTTACCAATTGATTTACTATATAGGCAACTTCTCCAATAGAAATATTTCTACTAGGACAAAACTTATCTTGAATGGAACTACAAGCAGGAATTACATCATTAGCAGCAAGTACATTGATTTCATTAGTCCATTTACTCGCCCCTTCATCAGAGTACTTGTCTATTGAGCCAGATAATTCAGTTGTTGAACCCGCTTTGATAGATTTTATAACCATACACGCAAACTGATCTCTAGCTACAGTTTCAGTTGGCTGAAACTGAAAAGGACTCCCAATACAAACTTGACTACCATAATAAGGAATTGCATTTATTGCTTTTTGATAAATGCTCTGGTCGTCATCACTATAAGCATTAGGTGCATCTAAAGAAACACCACCAATTGTTGCGACAATAGCCGCGGCTTCTTCCCTTGTTAATGTTTTAGCTTGGCAAGCTGATGAAGTTTCATTACAGTTGTTTAACAACCCCGCTCCAGATAGTAAGTTCAAACCGGCAGTTGAGGTGGCATATTGAGCTACATCCCCTGTAGAAGTAGAAGATGAAGTACCGGTTGAAGAGGACACAGTTGAGGTATTTACCGTTATAGGTCCAATTGAAAGATTTGATATATCAGATTGGCTGGAAGTTTTAAAGTAATGTGAAGTAAATCCTAATTGAGATTTAATATTTCTTCCAGATTTTGTAACAGTTTTTGATGAGCCATTCTTAAATCCTTTCATTGTGACTTCAACAGCAGCACCTGACTCAGCAACAGATGAAACGTAAATATCAGTTATTGAGTCAAAACATGGCGTATCACCACATAGGATATTTTTTGATAGTTGGTAACCAGAGAAATCATAAGACCAAGCAGCCTTACTATTACCAACTCTGTTGTCTACTGACCATGGATCATCTACTGTTTGAAGATAGGGCCATACCGTTGCTGACCCAAAGCCTACTGCATTATTGTTTGTCTTTCCCCCAGTCGAGGAAGAGTAAAAAGCTTGGATTACAGAGCTTTGTGTATAACCACCATTATAAGTTATGACTTTACCAGAAGTGTTATTGACAGCTTGTACCCAGTTTGGACCTGCTATTTCTTTAAGGTATCCGTAATAATATTGACTTGATGCAGTTGATCCGATATGACACCAGCAATAAGCTTGCCTCGATGCTGAAAGCCCTGCGTCAAGTGAAGTTGTTTGAGAAGGAATATTTTGCTTTAAGTATTGATAAACAGCATAACTTCTTCCAACTAAAGCCTGTGCCTCAAGAGCTTTAACATTCCAGTGAGAAGGCATTTCAGCTAAGCCGTATAAATACTTTTCTATGTTTACTGACAGCGAAACATGGAAGCCGGAAGAAACATTTTTGGACCTTAATTTTAAAACTCCATGTTTGTGTTCGCGCGGACCAACTCTTATCCTTCCACCTTCCGACCAACTAATTCCAATATTACAACTTGCTGTTGATCTATTAACTAAAGGATGTCCATTAAAATAACATCCATTTCCATTTGAAATAATATTTACAGTTGCACCTCCACTGATTTTTAATGGCCCGAATACTGATTCACATGGTCCATCAGAAGCTGCTTCAGATTTAATTTTATTAAGTGTATCAGCATCAATACTTCCAGATTGTGAAATTCCAACTGATGCTTGATAATTTTTTAGCGCATTTGAAGTTTTGTCACCAAATGCCCCATCCACAGGTCCAGGTTCAAATCCTCTTGAAGTTAAGAAAACTTGGACACCAGCTGTATCTGAAAGCCCATCTTGGCAAATAGAAAGAATAGGAGGGCTTGATGAAGGAAGAGTTGTTAGATTTATACTTTTAGCATTTCTTGCTAATCCAACCCAAAGAGCATTACTATCTGTTGCTATTTCAGGTGAGGACAAACTAATTTCAGATAAATTTTCAACATTAGTGTCTGTAAAATAATAATCTACAACTTCATTTGAAGTACATGAGCTCGTATTACTACAAAAATTTGCACCAAGTTCTGTTAACCCTTTAGCTCCATATTGACTCAGCCCCACTCCGTGCCCCCATCCACTACCTGTGAAAGTAAATGAAGTTGTACTAAAGGCTCTCATAGCTTGCTTAGTTGCAGGTCCTACAACTCCATCGGCAGAGAGTCCAACTGTTTTCTGAAAACTAATAATTGCATTATCAGTTCTTGAACCGCTGAGTCCATCTATTGGCCCAGGATTAAAGCCATTACAGCTTAAAAAAGTTTGAATATCTAAAAGGTTATCAAGAGGAGCAACAGCATTGTCTAAGCATCTTAACTGAGCATCATATTTTATTTCAATAGCACTTGCTTTTTGATTTGATGCTGAAAAAGGTATGAAGAAAATAAGAAATAAAGTAAATAAAATAATGTTTCTGAAATACCCCTGTTTCATGTAATCATTTTAGATATATTGGAAAATATTTCATATTCCAGCATTTTTTTTCCAATTTTTAAACATAGTAATTCCAGAAATGTAAAGCAAATAAGTAATAAAAATTAAATAAGTAACTGGGAAAAGTTGACCTTTATAGTCTGAGAAAATACTAGGAGGTAAGAAAGATAGGCTTAAAAACAAAATCACACCAATAATTTTATTATTAGTTAATGCATCTAGGGCTAATATGATCATGAAAAAATACATTATAAAAGTTATAAAAAATTGAGTACTGAAGAGTCTAATTTCATCAGAACTATTAAAAAAGCTAACAAATAATAGAAACAATGGAGTAACAATTAATGCATTTTTATAATTAGTTTTTACTAGTGAGGCAAACATACCTATTATTGTAAAGAATATATGCAATTGAGTGAATTTACTTATGTCTTTTTAATATTATGTGTCCCTTTTATTGGGTATATTGTTAGTACTACAAATCCAAAGAAAGGTTTTACAATACTTTTTAGTTCAATAATTTTTTTTGTAGTCTTCATTAATCAATCTATATTTACTTTTTTAGGAATATTATTTCTAGGCCTATATGCAAATTTACTACATAAAAAGGAAAGAAATTATATTTTACTTTTTTCAATCACAAGTTTCTTCATTGGTTCATTTAATTTTGTCGGACTAGAGCTTTTAAAATCAACTTTACCAATCCTTTTAGTATCATCAGTTTTTTCACTCATGATGATTGGACACTGGTTTTTGGTAGATCCCACAATATCTAGAGTTGGTATGAAAAATATTGCAATATTTTCTACCTCTTTATCCTTAGGCCTCTCAGTTCTTGTGTTTTTTGATTTTTACGAAAGTTCATCGGATCTGTTTAACCTTCTTTCTAACAGTGTACTAAATAATGTAATGGTGTTTCTTTATATATCTGCTGCGATCTTATCTTTTGGGTCATTTAAGTCTCTACAAGAGAAATCGTATACGGGTGTTATGGCAAGTACAGGTTTAAGTTATCTTTCATTAATTGTGTCATTGGGTGCTTCTGGTACATTAATACTTTCTATTTAGCATTATTCTTAGAAAGTGAATATTTACACAAAAAAAGGTGACCATGGAGATACAAGCCTTTTATATGGTGATTCTGTATCGAAAGATGCCGTAGCACCAGAAGCCTACGGTTCAGTTGATGAGCTTGTAGCTTCCCTAGGTTTAATCAGAGCAGAATTAAAACTACCAACTGATATTAAAGCAATCATTTTACGTATTCAAAGAGAGCTCTTTATAGTTGGCGCTGAATTAGCGACTGATAAATCAGAAAGAAAAAAGCTCTCCGCGGGAAAAACTTTGGTAACCGAAGAGATGATTATAAACCTTGAAAAAGATATAGACAATTTAACTGAAAAAAATGGCCTACCAAACTTCTTTGTTGTGCCAGGTGAAAATATAATTTCTGCAAAACTAGATTGGTCTCGAGTTGTTTCTAGAAGAGCTGAGAGAAAATGTGTAACTTGGTATAAAACCCTAGACATGAGTGACTCTAAAGTACTAATATATCTAAATAGATTATCTGACTTATTGTGGATGATGGCGCGAGACTTTGAAAAGGATTGGACACCAAGTAACTGATGACTGAATTAAACATCTTATTTTTAAATGATATAAATAATGAAAAACTTTTAACATATTTTATAAGTGATGATGAAATAAAAGATTATTTTAATATTCATAATTTCAATGGAAAAAAGAAGGAAATTCTTTTAGTTCCAAAACAGTACCTAAAAGATTCAAAGGACACATTGCTTATTTCAACTACAGATATAAACAATGATTTCGACGCTTGCTATTTAGGTGCTATTGCCAGGGCCAAAATTAATCTAAACTGTACTATTACTTATGACACAGGCCTTGTTGACTTTTCACAGGTTGATCTATTCACTCTCGGAATGTTGTTGTCAGGTTATAAGTTTGATAAATATTTAAATAAAAAAAATGAAAATCAAAAAATAACTTTTGATAAATCAATTGTTAGCAGTGAACAAGAAGTAACTAGAGATGCAATCTTTTTTGTAAGAGATTTAGTAAATACACCTACCCTTGATAAGACACCGGAGTTCTTTATCGATGAGGTTAAAAAACTCATACAAAATGACGACATTAGCTTAGAGATTCATAATAAAGAATGGCTTGAAAACGAAGGTTTTGGAGGTGTTCTTGGTGTTTCCCAAGGTTCAGCAAAAGAACCTTATTTACTAGTAGGTGAATATAACAAATCAGCCAAATTTAAAGTTTCAATAATTGGAAAAGGAGTTTTATTTGACACCGGAGGTTATTCACTTAAATCTCCATCTGGCATGGAGACGATGAAAACAGATATGGCTGGCGCCGCGACTGCTTGGGGAGTAATCAAACTTGCAGCATCATTTAAATTAGACATAGGTGTAAAGGTCTTCACTCCTCTTGTTGAAAATATGGTAAGCAGTACTGCCATCAGACCAGGTGATATTCTTACAATGCGAAATAAAAAAACTATAGAGGTTTTAAATACGGATGCAGAAGGTAGATTAATTATGGCAGATGCACTTGCATATGCATCGGAAGAAAACCCAGACCTTCTTTGCGATGTCGCAACACTGACAGGTGCCTCTTATGTAGCACTAGGGTTAGATATTGGTGCTGTATTTTCAAATGATATGTCTATTGCAAATAATTTTGTTGATGCAAATATAAACGGGGTAGAGTCATATCATGCTCTCCCTCTATACAAAAACTATAAAAAATTAGTAAAGTCTGATATTGCAGATCTAAAAAATACAGGTGGTAGGTTTGGTGGAGCAATAACTGCAGCTCTGATTTTAGAAGAGTTTGTAAATGATGTTCCATGGATTCATTTAGATATGGCAGGACCAGCTAGATCTAGAAACAACGATCCTTTAACACCAACTGGTGGAACAGGTTTCGGTGTTATTGGGTTTATAAATTTTCTAAAAACTCTTTCTTAAGACTCTTCTTTTAAATTACTTATAACAAAAACTAAAGTATCACCAGTTGTCATTACGGCACCTTGAGAAACATTAGTTCCAATAATTTTTCCATTGCAATTCTCTAAATCATTTTCTTCAAATTCTTCTTTTATAAAAAGTATTACATTGTTCTCTCTCATGAAATCACGAATTAAGTCTTCACCTTCTTCTGGGGTCAAGGTGCAAGGAGTGATACTTGGAATTGCAGCAGAAAATTTGTTACCCGATACTTCTAAAATTACCTCAGTTCCTTCAGGATACTCATCACCGTTTTCTAAATCTTGTGATAATACAAGACCTGGAGCTTCTTCAGATTCAACTAAATTAATAGTTGGAAGTATATATGATGAAAAAGCTATTTCTTCTGCATCAAGTATATTTAACCCAATCAACTGTGGAATTTCAATAGTTGGAATTTCATAATATTTTTCTATGTCACTTGGATCTAAAGGCCATTCCAATATTGGCAAATCTTTAACTACTTCAGTCATGAATTCTTTCCACATTGGTGCAGGAACACGACCACCTGAAACATTTCTAAATATTTCACCTTTTATTTCAACATCTGTAAGAGGTAGCTGCTCTTCAGCAAAACCAATCCAAACTGATGAAGTGTACTGCGGTATAAATCCGATAAACCAGGCTTCTCTAAATCCTTGGTGAGTACCAGTTTTTCCCGCAATTTCCCTATCCTCTAAAACAGCTCTAGTCCCAGTTCCATATTGTGCAGCAACTTCTAAAGTTTTTCTTACCGCAGCAGCAGCACCTGGATCAGGAATACTTACTCGCGGAGACACAATATGTTTGTAAAGAATATTTCCTTTATCATCTTCAATTTTCTCAATTAAATATGTAGGAGCAAGCACACCATTGGTTGCAAAAGAAGAATAAGCTGAAGCAATTTCGATTGGCGTAACTGCACCTGCTCCTAAGGTTAGAGATATAACTGGGTCTAACTCAGATTCAATACCTATACGCTTTGCAGTAGAAGCAAGTTTTTCACCTCCGAGTTCAGAAGCTAATTGAGCAAAGACTGTATTAATAGATCTTCTTGTTGCCTCTTCAAGTGAAATCATTCCTGATGTGTCGAGCAATTTAATTGATCTGTTATATTCTGCTTTGTCTTGGCATGGTTTAAATATAAATTGTGTCTCTGAATCCGTATCTATTTGTATTAAGTTTTGTTGGTACTCAATTAAATCAAGATCGAAAATTATTGTCTGCCCTTCAGGAATCTCTTCACCCTCTTCTAATTCTCTATAGATAATTAAGTTTCCTTCCTCGTCATACTGACCCAATGCTTTACCAATTTCCATCATTTTTTCTTCATCTGTTTCAAATTCTTCTAGATTTAGACCAAGTGGAAATTGTTTAATAAAATCTTTATTTTTTAGCTCTTCTATGTGAAAGTCAAAACATTGAAGTTCGATAGATCTATCTTTTGCATCAATTTTATTTAGGTATCTATCTGCTGTTATTGATGTACCATAGTTTCTCACAACCCACTTTTCTCCAATTCCATCTGGAGCACATGGATAACCACAGTTTATTTCCACCGGACTTCTTGAATCTCTGTAGCTGTATAATTTTGCGCCTGATTCTAATGCAGCCAAAAGAGTAATAGGTTTAAACGCTGATCCTGGATTTCTCTTTCCTTGAGTAGCTAGGTTATATTGTTCTTCCTCAAAAGGTATTCCAGAAGACATTACTTCTATTGCTCCAGTAAAATTATTAATTAGGGTAATAACACCGGTAGGACGAGGTTCATCTGGGTCTTCTTCATTGGAATCTGATGGCACCCATGTATTTAAAACTTCATTTGCATGTTGCTGTAATGATAGATTGAGGGTTACATACACTTTTAAACCACCGCCACCAAAGCAAGTTGTGTCATCAGAAGGACATCCAAAAACTGCTTTTTTTCTATCCTCTTTAGTATTTCCTAAAATAGCAAATTCAGGATCATTTAGTAGTTGTCTTTTTACTTCAGCAACAACATGTTCAGCTTGGGCAACAAAATTTTTACTTTCTTTTACATTCAGTGGAGCAAGCTTTGCTGACCTGGCTTGAATATCTACAATAAAGCCTTCTTTGAGCATTATATTTATTACATCATTTCTTCTTTCCAATACTCGGTCAGGATATTTTCTTGGATTGTAATAAGCGGGGCTTCTGATGATGACTACAAGTGTTGCAGCTTCATCTAAAGTTAACTCTTCTACAGTTTTATCAAAATATTCAAAAGCAGCTGACTGAATGCCATATGCACCTGCTCCCCAGTAGATAGAGTTAATGTAATATTCTAAAATTTGATCTTTTGTGTATCTTCTTTCTAGCTCAGCTGCAACAACTGCTTCAGCAACCTTCCTTCTAATTGAAATCTCGTCACCAACAAATGATTGTTTTGCAACCTGGGAAGTAATTGTAGATCCACCACGTGTAACACCTCTTAAGTTATCGAGTACCGCACTAAGAATCGCAATAAAATCTACACCCTCATGTTGATAATAATTACTATCTTCTGCTGCTAATAGGGTATTAACAACAAAAGGAGGAACTTCACTTAAAGCAATTGGGTCACGGTTTAATCCATCATGAAGCTCATCAAGAATCTGATTATCAGAAGTATATATTACGGAAGGTTCCGACAGTGATACAAAATTTAACACCATACCTTCAGCTCTTGGAAGAAATTTCTCTTCAAGGTCTGTAACGATTTCCATTCCTGACTTAATGGGTAAGAAAACAAAGAAACCAACCCATGCTGCAAACATAAAACTAGATAGCAAAAGTAAGAACCCTGCTACATATCGAGAACCAAATCTTGATTTGTTTTCTAAATTATGGATTTGTGCCATATAAAAATACTAATCCTTATATGTAGCAATATTGTACAATAATGAGATATGGAATTTTCACCTGGCTTAAGAGGAGTTGTAGCAGGAGAAACAGCTATTTCCACAGTTGGAAAAGAAGGCACCTCTTTAAGGTATAGAGGGTTTGATGCTACTGAACTTACTCAAAATAACACATATGAAGAAGTTGCTTCATTAATCATTACTAATTCTCTTGATGATAAAGATTATAAAAAAAGTTTTGCAAAATATTACTTAGAGATAAGTAAAGATACAAATTTAAATAATCTTTTGGAGGAAATAAAACAAAAATTGCACCCCATGGATGTTGTGAGGACAATTGTTTCATATAAGGGAGAATTGACAACCCTCAGAAAGCAAAAACTAGATCAAGAGGACAAGACAGAACTTTCTTCGAGAATCAATGCTACAGTTTGCTACATTATTGCTTCGTACCATCAAGAAAGTTGTGACGAATTAGATAGTGAGTATTTAGTAGCCAGTTCTCTATTGCCAAATAACTCATCTCGGGAGAAACTGGAAGCTCTTGATGATATGTTAATCTTGTATGCCGAACATGGATTTAATGCATCTACTTTTGCTACTAGAGTTACAGCGTCAACTAGAGCGGATTTAACTGGAGCAATTGTTTCTGGGATAGCTACCTTAAAAGGAGAATTGCATGGTGGCGCCAATGAAAGAGCTGTTGAGTTAATTGATAGTTTTAGCACAATAGAGGAAACAGAAGTTGGCGTTAAAGCTCTTCTTGATGAAAAGAAAAAAATTATGGGATTTGGGCATGGAGTTTATAAAATTCAAGATCCAAGAAGTCCAGTTGTAAAACATTGGGTAGAAAAATTAGTAGATACTGATTTCTCAAAAAATAGATTTGAAATAGCAAAAAAGATTGACGAAATAATGGATACTGAAAAAAATCTTTTTCCAAATGTTGATTTTTACGGAGGTTTACTTTTAGCAGAACTCGGTTTTGAGGTTGATTTATTTACACCAATATTTGTTGCAGGTAGATCAGTAGGTTGGGCTGCACATTATTTTGAACAACGAGAGCAAGATATATTGATTAGGCCAGCTGCAAAATATATTGGCCCATCTGAAAGATAATTCTTGGATTCAAACAACGTAGCTGTTCAAATCTTAAATTATTTATCGAGACCATTAGAAAATGACGAAGATCATTTTCTTTCAGCAAAATTAGCAATTCTAGATACTATTGGGTGCATTGTTCAGGCAAGTAGCTATAAAAATGTTCATAGTTTTGCAGTTGGAGAGACCTCAGTAGAGTTATCTAAAAATCCATTTACAACAGTTAAAAATTTTAATTCTTTAGTAGATAGTACGTGGTACTTAACTGTTTTAACAAGATGGTTTGATTACAACGATACATTTTTAGCAAAAGAATGGGGTCACCCATCTGATAACTTTGGATCAATTTATAGTTTTTTTCAAAAAAATAACAGTTATAAATTTGTTGATTTTACAACTGCTTTAACAAAAGCATATGAAATACAAGGCTCACTTTGCTTAGGTACTTCATTAAATAAATTGGGTTTCGATCATGTGTTTTTTGTTAAATTAGCATCTGGATCTGTTTTCTCTTATTTACTGAGTGACGGAAATAGTGACATTGTCAAAAGAACGATTAACAATATTTTGATGGATGGACCTAGTTCAAGAGCATACAGACACTTTCCAAATGTTGGCAAAAGGAAAAGCTGGGCAGCAGCAGATGCTTCAAAACGAGGGATTGAACTATCACAAATTAGTCGCACAACAGATGAAGTCTACGATACAATCCAAAATCAAGAAGACTGGGGTTTTGAAAATATATTTATGAAAAATTCTGAAATAAGTTTCGGAAAAGACTTAGATGATTGGGTTATCCAAAATGTTTTATTTAAAGTTCTTTATCCTGCGGAATTTCATGGCCAGTCAGCAGTTGAAGCTGCAACCCAGCTCAGTTCAGAATTTAACCAAAACAGGGATAAACTCGATAAAATAAATATATACACTCATGAGCCGGCTGTCAGAATTATTTCAAATAAAAAAGAGTTAAAAAATGCTTCTGACCGAGATCACAGCTTAGAATATATGGTTGCCGCAGCACTCTTGTATGGAGATTTAAAATATGAAATGTATGAGGATAATTTTTCAGGCTTAGCTGAGATAAATGAATTACGAAAGATAATTCACGTACAGGAAGAGCCAAAATTTACAGAAAACTACTATGAGTTTTCAAAAAGACATATATCAAATTCAATTGAAATTTTATATAATGACGACACCCGATCTGAAAAAATTACAATTGAAAACCCTATAGGACACCCATCAAGACGAGAGGAAGCAGTTCCTTTATTAGAAGAAAAATTTATAAAAAATGTGGAAAGCACTTTTTCATTAAAAAAGGCAAATAAGGTTTGGAATGAAATTTTAAATATGAAAAAAGATGATGATGTTGTTAAATTATTTTCTATTCTTATAGAAGATGAATGAAATTTACTTATTAGTAGGAGGTGAGGCAACAAGACTTCAGCCTCTCTCAACTGGAGTTCCAAAGGCTTTATTAAAAGTACAAGGAGAAAAAATAATTGATTTAATTATTCAGCGTTTTTCTAAATTAGGAAATTACAAATTTAATTTAATCTGTTCCGATAAGCATGAAAAACAGTGGATTGAATATAAGGATAGTAGTAAAGATGATATTGAATTATTATTTGAAAAAACAAAACTTGATACTGCTGGATACATAATCCAAAATCTAAATTCAATGCCGGATTCTTTTTATTGTATGAATGGTGATTTGTTACTAGATATCGATCTACAGGAATTGATTATAGAATCAACAACAATTTCTAATTCACTTATTGGATCTATTGAAGTAGAAGACCCAACCAGATACGGAGTGCTTCAAGTAACTGAAGAAAATAAAGTTGAACGTTTTATTGAAAAGCCTAATGATGATCGTTTTGGGAAGAAAATAAGCTTGGGTCTTTATCACCTATACAAAAAAGATTTACAAAAAATTGTTTCAGTCCTTGAAATACCATGCTCTTTTGAACGTGATGTTTTTCCAAAACTGGCAGAACAAAATTTACTCAATACATACACAGCTATAGGAAAAATGATTGATGTTGGAACAATAGAATCTTATATTTCATCTCACCTAAACGGTGATACTAATTGGATTTCACCGAACAATGTTTCTTTAAGTAGTTCTGCAAATATCAAAAATAGCGTTGTTTTAGATAACTGTATTATTGAAGATGAAGTAATAATTGAGGATTCAATAATTTCAGATGGATCAGTCATTAAAAGTGGAAGTGTAATTAGAAACCAAATTATAAGGACAAATTTATTATGAAAATAATTGTTACAGGCGGTGCAGGATTTATAGGTTCTCACCTTGTGGAGTCTTTGTTGAAAGATGGACATGAACTTTTAATTTTCGACAACTTTCTAACTGGAAAAAAAGAAAATTTATTATTTGATGGTAATTTCAGATTAGTTGAGGATAATTTTGGTTCAAAAGATTCACTATCTTTAATTGAAGATTTTGATCCAGAAGTATGCTTCCATTTAGCTGCACAATCTTCAGTAGTTGTATCAGTTCAAGACCCCCGTCTAGATTTTGAACATAATATCCTACAACCAGTACAACTTCTTAATACCTTAATTAATTCAAATTGTAAAAAGTTTGTATTCACGTCCTCTGGAGGAACAATTTTTGGAGAACCTAAAAATATACCTACTACAGAGAGTGACTACTCAAATGAACCAGCTTCTCCTTATGGCGTAGCCAAAAAAAAACTAAATGAAATTATAAAAATAATGACATTAAATACTAATTTAAGTTATTCAATCTTAAATCTATCAAATGTATATGGGCCGAGACAAGATCCTAATGGTGAGGCGGGAGTGGTATCTATATTTTCAAATAAATATTTAAATGGTGAAAGGCCTGTAATTTATGGTAATGGTGAACAGACGAGAGATTATATATTTGTACAGGATGTCATTTCTGCATTGATAAAATCTTCAAAAATTGATGATGATTTATTTTTAAATATTGGGACAGGAATTGAAACTTCTGTAAATGAGTTAGCTGAATCTTTAAAAACCCAATTTTCATCAAATTTGAATCCAGTTTATCAAGATGCCAGGGAGGGGGAATTGCAACGTAGTGTACTTGATAATACGAAAGCTAGAAAATTATTGAATTGGGAACCACAATACGACTTAAATGATGGCATGCTTGAAGTAAGAAATTGGCTTAAGCCCTAGAGAAAAAAATCTTCCTCATCTTCCCTTATTAATTCACTTGCATTCTTTTTTGAATCTTCGTAATTCACACCTCTTACAATTGCAATAGGAACATTTAAAGTCTTTTCCATCACGAGCTCTGCAGCACTAGCAAGTTCGTCTATCACCGCTATTTCAGTTGCATTTAGCTCATTCTCAAAAGTGTCAGTTTTACCTATGTAGCTTGTAATAGGATTTATACCAGATGAGCCAATTGCAAAATTTACTTGTCCTTTTCTCCATGCTCTTCCAAAAGTGTCAGAAATAATGACAGCAATTTTCTTTCCAGTTAAATTCTCTAATTTCTTTCTAAAGGAATGTGCTGACTTATTTGGATCTTCTGGAAGAAGTAATACAGTATTTTTCTCAACATTCGATTTGTCAATACCGGCATTAGCACATATAAAGCCATGTTTAGTTTTTGCTATTACTAGCTCACCTCTTTTTCTGACTATACGATTGACTTGACTGTTCAGCAAATCTTCAAAACTATGTTCATCAAGATTTCTAGACATTCCTTCACTCTTAGAAACAATTTTCTGTGTAACAACGAATATATCTCCGTCCAAAATTTCTCTACTAGATTTCTTAAGAACATCATGAGTTAGATTTGCAAGGTTGTCTCCTTCTGAAACTTCAGGTAATCCAGATATTGGAATAATTGTTACTTCACCCATAATTTAAAATTTTTCTTGCAAGATTTTCCGAGTCTTTTATTGTCTTAAATAAGATATTTTCTTCTACAGTATTTATTTTCTCGTCAGAATCACCAAAATGTACTATATATTTTTTTCCAATATTTTTGTAATATTTTTTGATGCCTTCTATGTCGGGACTGAAGCCAATATCTTCAAAGTTTTTTTTCGACGGACCTTTTATTGCATCATTTCCAATAAATGGACTTATGATTGTTAGATTTTCATGAGAGATTAGTTCCTTTTTTAACTTACTCAGTGAAAGTATTGGCCCTATAGAAAGAAGGGGGTTTGATGGCCCTATAATTACTATGTCACTTGATTTAATTTTCTTAATTGTACTTTGGTTAACTTTTGCTACTCGTGAACCTTCATATATAATGTTTTTAATTCTAGGTTTACCTTTTTTTTCAACAAAATATTCTTGAAAATCAAGTTTTTTATTATTTTTTGTAATTAATTTTGTACTAACTCGGTCATCGCTCATTGGAATAATTTCACAACTTAATTCAAACTTGTTTTTAATATTTTTTGTTATTTCAGTCAATGTTTTTCCCTGACTTATCATTTGAGATCTATAGAGGTTAGTTGCCAAATCCCTATCTCCTATTTTGAAATCTATATCATAAAATTTTCTAAACTCGTTACTAACTGTGAATTTGTCATTTTTCATACCCCATCCAAATTCCCCCTCAATGCCAGCAAGGTTGTATATCACAGTATCAATATCAGGTGATAGAAATACTCCATGAATGTGCTCATCATCGCCAGTATTTACAAGTATTGTTAAATCAATGTTTTCTATTTTATTTAGACCCTTGGCAAATTTAGCACCACCAACGCCCCCGCTTATGTAAATTACTTTTTTCAATTTTAAGAACCTATAAATTAAGACCTTTCAACTAATATCTTAGTAATGATAGATAAGGACATTCTAGATGGTTTAGCTGAACTAGATGAGGCGGACTTAAAGAGAATTAAACTGCTTGTTGATAATAAATTAAACCTCCATAAAAATACAAAAGTTTCATATAGGTCAAAAAATATAAAATGTGGGAAAGAGTCTTGTCAAGCATGTCCACACGGCCCTTATTGGTATGCCGAGTGGACTGAAAGTGGAAAAAGAAAGACAAAGTATTTAGGAAAAACATTAGATGAATCTTAAAGGTTTCTCTAAGACATTATCGAATACGATCTTATTTTCAATATTGTTAGTTTTTTTAAGAATTGATCTTGTGTTTTCAGATTCACTTCCAACAGGTGGAGACATGGGTGCGCACATAGTACCAACAAAGTTTTTTGTTTCTGAATTAATTTCAAACCTGAAGATAAGTGGCTGGTCAAATGATTGGTTCGCTGGATATCCTGCTTATTATTTCTACTTTCCATTACCACCAATTATTGTTGCTATTTTAAGTCCAGTTTTTCCTTTTGGGATTGCATTTAAAATAATGGTTGTTGCTTCACTCGTTTTACTCGTATTTTCAATTCAGAAATTGATTTCTCAGGAGAATACAATTAGTTCACATTTAGGTTTTGCGGCTGGATTGTTGTTTTTGCTAACTGAGTCATTTACAATTTTTGGTGGAAATTTGGCCTCATCATTAGCTGGACAATATTCATTCACCTATTCTTTAGCTTTTGGAAATCTTTCAATCTACTTTCTCACAAAATCAAATCTAAAAAATTCTTTATATTACAGCTCTCTTTGTATTAGTTTTTGCATGTTGTCACACATTATTCCTTTTATTATTTTTATACCAATTTATTCTCTTTACTTTTTGAAAAATAGATCAGAAATTCTTAAGAAAATTTCCTCATTTTTAATATTCTTATTCTTAACTATTCGTTTTTCGATTTCATTATTTACAAATTTGGAATATACAACGAATATGACTTATTCTCCATATAGAAATATAAGTGATTTGATTAAACCTGATATTTTACCGTTAATTTTATTGTCCGTAATATTTTTACTTTCTGGGCAAAGTAAAAAAGTCTTCAAAAATCTATTTTCTTTAGAAATGTATTTAATCTTATCTTCTTTTCTTTTATTTTTTTATGGACCCGAGGGCGCTTTGTGGAATGGAAGAGTAGTACCCTTTTTTATACTTGGAACAATACTCTTTGTGTTTAATTTATTAACTCAAAATATATATTTACTTACTTCTAAATTCCAAGGACATATACTTCTTTCATTAATCTATCTTGTAATAAGTTTTTTTCTACTTTTTAATTACTACAGCAGATGGAATGATAGATATGAAGTAACAGCTTTATTTATAATTTCTCTATTTTTAATTTTGTATTTTTTCAATGTGAATAAATTGAATCAATTATTCTCCTTTTTATTCATCACGTTAACAATTTCTACAGTGAGCTTTTTACCACACTGGCTTAATTGGAACTTCACTGGTTATGAAGGTAAAGCTGAATGGGGCGAGATAACCTCTCTTTATAATAAATTAAACAATCTTTCTTCTGGCAGGATCATGTGGGAACCAAGTCCAGATTTAAATAAATATGGTACCCCCATGGTTTTAATGACAATACCGATGTTTACCGACCATGAAAGTGTAGAGGGGTTATATTTTGATTCTAGTATTACGACTCCTTACCACTTTGTCACAATTTCAGGTTTGGCTGAACGCCCATCTAATCCCGTTGGTGGACTTAGTTATATAAATGGAAATTTTGATAAAGGTGTTCGATACATGAAGCATTTAGGTGTTGATTATTTTATTACATACACAGATTCTATTTCAAATAAAGCAACAAATTCCCCCGAGTTAGAATTCTTATTTGCATCATCTCCCTTCAAAGTATTCAGGGTTAATTCGGATAAAGTAGAATTGGTTACATCAGAATTAATTAATTTCTCACAACCCTCATTTTATGAGCGGATTTCTAATTCAGTTTTCAAAAACCCACTTGAAGAAAGCTTCTTCACTCTATCAATGAAAGAGTTTCAGAAAGAGGACAACATCAGAATTATTGACAAATCATCAATAGATGAAATTCAAAACACACTATCTACAGATGAAGCCCAGCTCAACATTACAGATTTCAAACTCAAAAATAACCAATTAACATTTACAACTAATCAGCCAGGCAAATTACATTTAATTAAAGTTTCCTATTTCCCGAACTGGACAATTGAAGACGGAGATGGCCCATACAGAATTACTCCATCATTTATGGCAGTAATTCCAAATTCTAATGATGTAAAACTTACTTTTGAAACAACAGCTTTAGAGCGATTGTTATCTATATTCTCTTACCTATGTTTAACAATTTCACTACTTTTAATAATCTATAGAATGAAAAGACATGCTTAAAAAAATAATTGATAAGATTTCTAAAGATGGTTCATTCTCAGAACTTTTTAGGACCTATTTAGTAGGAGCTTTTAATTTATTGTTTGGACTATTTTTAGTTTATATTTTTCAATTTATTTTGCTAGATTTTATCAGCTTTCCTCTGAGAACTTACCTAACAAACATTTTCCAATTTATTGTTGGAGTGATTGTTTCTTATTTTCTTTCAAGAAAATTTATATTTAAATTGAAGTTTAATGATGGAAACTATAAAGAATTTTTTAAATATGTATCTATTAGCTTTATAAATCTTTTCGTACCCTTATTTGTCTGGTTTTTAATCAATTTATGGAACGAAAATTGGCAACAGAATGAATTATATGTTTTAATAATTACAACCTTAATCCATGGATCAATACTTCCACTTAAATATTTAATTTATAAGTTTTTTGTGTTTAAAGATTCCCTGTAAAGGACAAATCGAAGATTTAGTAAACTTTTAATAGTTCTAGGTATTCTTTTATAGATTACAGAAACACTCGGCCTAATCTCATTAATCTTAGCTGGCACCTCTTTAAACTTTTGTCCACTTTTTTCAATTCTAATTAAAAGTTCTGTATCGAAAAGATCCTGTGTTGAAATAACTTTTTGAATATATCTATCAACAGATGTTTTTTTTACACCTTTCATTCCGTGAGTATCAGATAGATTGGTTCCAAACAAGATTTTTAATATTATTACAAAAGAGCCTGTTGCAATTTTTCTAATTAACCTCCTACCATCTTCAGATTTAGCCAATCTTTTTGATGCTATTATTCCAGAAAATTCACTCTCAAGCCGTAGGCATTCTAATAAAAATTTCTCTGAATAATAATCAATATCAAATGAGATAATAATTTCATTTGTACAAGCTAAAAACCCTCTTTTTAGTGCTTCTCCATAATTTGGTGTATTGTGTTCAATTAGCCTTATCTTTTTATTTGATTTAGCTATTTCAGATGCGATATTTTTTGTATTATCAGTTGAACCATTTTCAGATAAAATTATTTCAAATTGAATATTTGTACGCTCACACATAGACATTACATTATTTAAGGATTCTTCAAGTATCTCTTCCTCATTATAAATTGGAATTACTATTGAAAAATTATTAAAGGTAAAGTTTGAATCCATGAACAGTACAATAATTGAGTAATGGCAAAAAATAAACTAGATTTAATTTTTAAATCTTACGATATTAGAGGTGTTTATGGTGACACTTTAACTAATGAAATAGCCTTTAAAATTGGATATACATTCGCAAACTTTGTTGAAGATGATTCAATTTTAATTGGTCATGATGGAAGAATTTCCCATCAGGAAATGTTAGATGCGATATCTTCAGGAATTATTTCTGCTAAAAAAAATATAATTTATATAGGTCTTGTCCCGACAGATATTGTATATTCATTATCGGGCCTACTTAGTAAACCTGGCCTTGTTATTACAGCCTCCCATAACCCAAAGGAATATAACGGTTTAAAATTATGCAATTCAGGTGCCTTACCAATTGGAGAAAATTCAGGATTAATGGAAATAAAAGCCGCAGTTGAAAATTTTGATAATCATATAGAAATTAATAATTTCATTAAAGTAAATTCCAATTTAACTGAAAAATATTTTGAACACATGAAGACATTAGTTCAACCCGAGATGGTGACTAGTACATTAAAATTTGGTATCGACGGCGGCAATGGAGCAATCGGCTCAGTTTTTGATGACTTAGATAAAATATATAATTTTAATTATTCACCCCTATATTTAGAAGTTGATGGCAATTTCCCCAACCATCCTGCTGATCCATCTGATAAGAAAAATTTAGAAGACTTAAAAAATTTAGTGATACAAAATAATTTGGATTTTGGCGTCGCATTTGATGGAGATGCTGACAGAGCAGTATTCATTGATGATAAGGGAAATGTAATTTCAGGAAGTATGATGACCACCCTGATATCTGATTATCTATCAAAAGAAAATAATAATCTTAAAGTTGTACACAATGTAAATGTCTCACCCCATGCATTAAGCGTCTTGAATGATAGAAATATTCAACTTTATAGATGTAAAGTAGGACATTCAAATATAAAAAAAATGATGAGAGAAATTGATGCTGATTTCGGTGGAGAGCATAGTGCCCATTTTTATTATAAAGAAAATTTCTATGCAGATTCAGCTATCTTAACTTTACTTATATTTATGAAAATTATTTCAACAAAAGAAGAGAAAGTAAGCAATGTTTTTGAAAATTATAAGTTTCCACCAAGCTCAGGTGAGGTAAATTTTGTAGTTAAGGATGTGGAGGAATCACTAAGAAATGTCGAGAAAGTTTTTGATGTTGATTTTGATTATTTGGATGGACTTACTTGCTTTACTGAAAACTATTGGTTCAACATTAGGGGTTCAAACACAGAGCCCAAATTAAGGGTCAATGTTGAAGGGAAATCTGAGAAAGTGATTACAGAAGTTTTAGAGAAAATATCGAGTAACATTTAGATTATATATGTTAGATCATGTTCTTAATTTAGGTAATCAGCTAAGTTCAGACTTAGTCAAATCTGACAATTTTCCTAAATTTAATTATGATCGGATTTTAGTTGTTGGCATGGGTGGATCTGGTGTTGCAGGCGACGTCCTTAAGTTGATTTTAAATAAGTATTCACCTTTAGATATTGAAGTTCACAAAACATACAACATTACAAAAAATCATATAGAAAATAAGCCACTTTGTCTATTCATATCTTACTCTGGAAATACTGAAGAAACAGTAAGTGCATTAGAGGATGCTATAAAAGGAGATCTAGAATGGTGTGTTATTTCTAGTGGCGGGACCTTATTGGAAATGGCCAAAGAAAATAGTAAGCCTTATATTGAAGTTCCTTCAGGTCTTCAACCTAGAGCAGCCTTTGGATTAATGACTAAAGCAGTAGCTAGCTTCATTCCAGAATCTTTAGGAGTAAATGTTGAACAAAATTGTAATGATTCTAGTGTTTATTTAAATGAATTACTTGATAATGAATCTGAAAATAAAATTATCAAAAAAGCTAAAGAAATAGCAAACAATATAGGTAATAAGACTGTCATTATTTATGGAGGTACTCAATTAAGCTATCTAGCCTCTCAACGATGGAAAACGCAAATTAATGAAAATGCTAAATCTAAATCTTATGTTGGATATATGCCAGAAATTCATCACAATGAAATTTTGTCTTGGGAAGCAAATAAAGATGGATCTAAAAATAATTTTCATTTAATTTTCCTAAGAGACCAAAATGAACATCCAAAAATTAAAAATAGATTTGAGTTCACTAAAGAAATTATTCCCAAAGGAATTGAGATAACTGAAATTGAAAATATTAAGTCAGACAATTTAATTAAAGAATTATTTCATCTAGTCTTAATAGGTGATTTGATTAGTGTTTTTATGGCTGACAATTTAAATGTTGATCCATACGATATTGATTCAATTGAAAATCTAAAAAATATGTTAAAGGAGAAATAGTGTCATCAATTAAAGATTCAAACTTAGCTTCTAAGGGTGCTGAAGAAATAAATTGGGCAACTAGACAAATGCAAGTCCTCGAAGAAATTAGTAATGAGTTTGCATCATCAAAACCATTAGATGGGTTAAATATTGGGGCATGTATGCATGTTACAAAAGAGACTGCAAATTTGATGATGGCTTTAAAATCCGCTGGAGCAAAGGTTGCATTATGTGCATCAAATCCATTATCAACAAATGACTCAGTAGCTGCTTATTTAGCTGAGAACGATATTGAGGTTCATGCAATAAGAGGGGTTTCAAATGATGAGTTTTTTAAACATTTAAATTTAGTTTTAGATACAAACCCAGATATTACTATGGATGATGGTGCAGATCTAGTTACACTTTTACATACGGATAGATCAGATATATCAGTTCTCGGTTCAATGGAAGAAACTACAACTGGTGTAATTCGCTTAAAGTCAATGGAAAAAAATAACAAACTAAGATTTCCTGTTGTCGCTGTAAACGACTCTGACACTAAACATTTATTTGATAACAGATTTGGAACTGGTCAGAGCTCAATGGATGGAGTTGTTCGAGCAACTGATTTGTTAATTGCAGGTTTAAACGTTGTAGTTTTTGGATTTGGAGATTGCGGAAAAGGTGTTGCAGAAAGAGCATATGGAATGGGAGCAAAAGTTACAGTTGTTGAACCAGATTCAGTAAGAGCTTTAGAAGCACTTATGCATGGGTATGAAGTAAAGAACAGCTTAGAAGCATCCAAGATAGCTGACGTAATTATCACCGTTACTGGAAATAAGCATGTTCTGGACACTCAACATTTTGATCTTATGAAAACAGGTGTAGTGCTTGCAAATGCAGGGCATTTTGATGTTGAAATAAACTTGGTTGAATTAAAAAATCAATCAAGTGAAGTTAACAGAGTAAGAGACCATGTTGAAAGCTATATGTATAAAGAAAAAGAGATTCTTGTATTAGGAGAAGGTAGGCTTGTGAACCTTACTGTAGCAACAGGTCATCCAGCCTCTGTTATGGATATGTCTTTTGCAAATCAAGCCCTAGCTGCTGAATGGATTAAAGAAAATTATAAAAACTTAGAATCTAAAGTTTACACATTACCAAAATCAGTAGATCAAAAAATAGCAGCAACTAAATTAAAGCTAATGGGTGGTCAGTTAGAAATTCTATCTGATGACCAGCTTAACTATTTAGATTCCTGGGAGTTTGGCACAAGTTAAATTTGAGTATATTTAAAAAAGTACTTTCAGTAGGTAGTGGGAAATTAACTTCTGAATTAAATAAAATTGTTGAAGAAATCAACAGCATAGAGTCCTCTATTGAGAAATTATCAGACGAAGAAATTAAAAGTGGATTTCTTGCATTGTCAGATAAAATTGATGGTACACCTCATAGTATTGAAGTTGAAGCTTTTGCTTTTGTTAGAGAAGCTGCAAAAAGGTCAATAGGTCAAAGGCATTATGACGTCCAGCTTTTTGGAGGATTAGTACTTCTTAGAAATAAAATCTCTGAAATGAAAACGGGTGAAGGTAAAACACTCGTTTCAACCCTTCCTATTTCATTAATGGCGCTTTACAAAAAAGGAGTCCATGTTGTTACTGTTAATGAGTATCTTGCAAAAAGAGATGCTGAATGGATGAGCCCTATTTATAACTTTCTGGGTCTTGATGTAGGACTAATCTATTCCAATCAAGAATATTCTGAAAAAATTAATGCTTACAAAAAAGATATTACGTACGGAACTAATAACGAGTTTGGTTTTGATTACTTGCGGGACAATATGGCTGTAAATAGTGAACAACTTGTTCAGGGGGATTTATTTTATAGCGTCATTGATGAAGTTGACTCAATACTTGTTGATGAGGCTAGAACACCTTTAATTATCTCTGGAAAGGTCGACGACTCAACAAAATGGTATTCAGAGTTTACAAAAATTGTAAAAGGAATGAAAAATGATATTCATTATGAAATTGATGAAGCAAAAAAACAAGTACATCCAACAGAAGTAGGGGTTGAGTTTGTTGAGGCGAGGCTTGGAATTACAAATTTGTATGAAAATACACAAACAAATTTTATTCATTATCTAACTGCGTGCTTAAGGGCTAAAACAATTTTTACAAAGGACGTCGATTATATTGTCTCTAATGGCCAGATCAATATTGTTGATGAATTTACTGGTCGAGTTCTAGAGGGTAGGCGGTATTCTGATGGCCTACACCAAGCTTTAGAAGCAAAAGAGAATGTAAGAATACAAGACGAGAACCAGACTTTAGCTTCCATCACATATCAGAATTACTTCAGAATGTATGAGAATCTTGCAGGGATGACTGGTACCGCTAAAACAGAAGAGGAAGAGTTGATTCAAATTTATAACCTTGAAGTAATTGAAATTCCTACAAATGTACCCATTCAGCGCATGGATCAACAAGATGCTGTTTACAAAACAAATGATGCAAAACTAAATGCTGTCATTCAAGATATTGATGATAGGAACAAAAAAGGCCAGCCGATCTTACTTGGAACGGTTTCGGTAGAAGCATCAGAAGAGGTATCTAGAAAATTAACATCCAAAGGTATTGTTCACAATGTATTAAATGCTAAAAATCATGAACAAGAGGCAAACATTATTGCACAAGCGGGAAAATTAGGCGCAGTAACTGTTGCAACGAATATGGCGGGTAGAGGTGTAGATATTAAATTAGGTGGAAATCCGGAAGAGATGGCATTACAGCAACAAATTATTGAAAATAAATTAGATGATGAAAATTATCTTGAGCAAAAGATTAAAGAACTTGATAAACAAGTTGAAGTAGAAAAACAAGAGGTTTTAGACCTTGGTGGATTATACGTTTTAGGAACCGAGAGGCATGACTCAAGAAGAATTGACAATCAGCTCAGAGGAAGGTCTGGACGTCAGGGAGATCCTGGTGAATCAAGATTTTATATTTCTCTTCAAGATGACTTAATGAGAAGATTCCAAGGTGAAAGAATTGAATCAATTATGAATAAATTAAATTTACCTGATGAGGAAAGAATTGAACAATCTATGGTCACAAAAAGCATTGAAAGAGCTCAAGCTCAAGTAGAGTCTTTAAATTTTGAAATTAGAAAGAATGTTCTAAAATTTGATCAAGTTCTTAATCAACAGAGAGAAGTTATTTACAAATGGAGAAGAGAACTTCTAAGGTCTGAAAGTATTGAAGACTTGATTATTGAATGGTTTAATGATGTAGCTCAAGTTATAGACTCAAATATTGAGTCTTATAAGCGTAACTATGAAACCATTGAACAATTTGAACAGTTGGTTTCCGATGAGCTTAGTGATCTACTAAGCGATACAGTCAAAAAGGAATTTCTCAATAAACTAGAAATAAATGACAGTCTAGATACTGTTGATAATCTTTTTCTATTGTTCGAAAAAAACAAGTCAAAAGACGAGGAAAATTTTTGGAAACTTGCACGAGGATCGTCACTGTCTTTTATAGATCAAGCTTGGAAAGATCACTTATCTGAAATGGATTATCTAAGATCAGGTATCGGATTAAGAGCTATGGGTCAAAGAGATCCCCTTGTGGAATATCAAAATGAGGGCTATCAGTTATTTGAGGATTTAATAAATAATGTAAAATTTTCAGTAATCAGGTTACTTATGAATTTTGATACTACTTTAATTACACAAAGCACAAAAAAAGTCGATAAAGTTAAGACTATTGAGACTAGCTCTGATAAGGTTGGTAGAAATGACCCTTGCTATTGTGGTTCAGGTATAAAATATAAAAAATGTGGAATGGTAGATAAATGTATAAAGAAATCTTAAGCAAAATTACATCCTTTAATGAACGCTTGGTTTCTGCCAAGGAGTATCTTTGACTTTGAAAACAAAGTTAAAAAATTACAAGACTTAAATACAGAAATTAATAAAAAAGATTTCTGGGACAATACACAAAGAGCACAAAAAATATCGATAGAAGCTTCTTCTGTTGAAAAACTCATTAATACACTTAACAGTCTTGAAACAGAGCTTCAGGAATTCAATGAATTGGTAAACCTAGTTGATGACGAAGAATTAGACACAGATGAATACTCAAAAGAGATTGTGAGGTTCGAAGAGCAAATCGAAGAGATAGAAGATGAAGCCTTATATTTTGGAGAATATGATGACCTCAGCGCAGTCATTTCTATTAATGCTGGAGCAGGAGGTGTTGATGCTCATGATTGGGCTGAGATGTTAATGAGAATGTATACTAGGCACCTTTCTGACAAAAATATGGATTATGAAATTGAAGAAATTTCCCAAGGTGAAGAGGCTGGCATCAAGTCAGCTTCAATAAGGGTTGATTCTTTTAGGGCTTATGCCAACTTAGAAAGTGAACGAGGTGTTCATAGGCTAGTTCGCATAAGTCCATTTGATAGTAACAAGCGAAGACATACTAGTTTTGCTGGAGTTGATGTAATTCCTTTAATCGAACATAATGATGAAATTAATATACAAGACGATGAGATAAGGGTTGATGTATATAGGTCTTCTGGTGCAGGAGGTCAACACGTTAACACAACGGATTCAGCAGTACGGATCACTCATCTGGAAACAGGTATTGTGGTAGCATGCCAAGCAGAAAGATCTCAATTGCAAAATAAAACAAGAGCTTTGGAACTTCTAAAGACAAAGCTGATTTTAAAAAAGCGAGAAGACGACCTTGAAAAATTAAATGATATTAGGGGAGACCAACACGAAGCTGGATGGGGAAGACAAATAAGATCTTATGTTCTTCAGCCTTACCAACAGGTTAAAGATTCTAGAAGTAATCTTGAAGTTGGAAATGTACAAAATGTTCTAGATGGAGATATTGCTATTTTTACAAAAGAGTATCTAAAATGGCGTAGACAGGGAATAAATGATTAATTTAAATAATGTATCTTTGGTATTTCAAGGCGGTAGTGTTGCACTATCCAATATCACCACATCCATTAATGAAGGAGAATTTGTTTATTTAGTTGGCCATTCTGGAAGTGGTAAGTCATCCTTTTTAAAGTTATTATATAAAGAATACATCTCCACAAAGGGTGAGATCGAAGTTGCAGGATTAAATGTTGTACAACTTCAAAAATGGAAAACGCCGTTGCTAAGAAGAAAGCTTGGTATTGTAACTCAAGAACCTCAATTACTAGACAAGCGAAATACTTATGAAAATATCTCTTTCGCTTTAGAAGTAATGGGAAGTTCAGCTGAGGAAATTGAATCAAAAACTAATACACTACTAGATTTAGTTGAATTGAATGAGAATGCTTTTAAATTTCCAGATCAACTTTCAGGTGGAGAACAAACCAGAGTAAGTATTGCAAGAGCACTAGCAAACAATCCATTGATATTATTGTGTGATGAGCCAACTGGGAATCTTGATCCTGACTTGAGTATACAAATAGTTACATTGTTGGAAAAAATTAATAGAGCTGGTACAACTGTTGTAATGGCTACTCATGATTCCTCGATAGTGAACAGAAGAAAAAAAAGAGTAATAGAGCTTTCGAATGGAAAAATAGTAAGAGACGAAGAAGAGGGTAGTTACATTTTAAGGTAGATTATGAATAAATTTTCTTATGTTGTAAAAAACACAATTCTAAATATGAGAAGAACGCCTTTACTTGTATTTGCAACAATTATTGCTGTACTTGTATCTTCTTTCCTGGTATTTACAACTCTTTCTGCAAGGTCAATCGTACAGAATAATACTTTAAGATGGCAGAATGGAACCCATGTAGTAGTGTTTCTTGATGATAGGGTGACCACAACAGCACATAAACAACTTCAGGAATCACTTGAGTCGTATTCAGAAGTTAGAACTGTAGATTACTTCACTAAGGCAGAAGCAGAGGACGAATTCAGAGCACTTTTCAAAGACCAGCCTGACCTCTTAAGTGAAGTTGACTATGAAAAGTTACCCTCATCATTAAGAGTGAATTTAAACAATCCATCAGATTATGAACTAATTATTGAAAGAATGGATGGCAATCCAGCAGTAAAAGAAATTAGAACAAGTGGTGAAGCCATTGAAAGGCTACTGAGCCTCACTGATACATTAGTTATTTCTGCTTCTGCTTTTGCATTGCTTGTAGGTTTTGCTGCGTTCATTTTGATTATTAACACATTGAGGCTTGCTGCTTATTCAAAAAAGAAGGAAATTAAAATTATGAGATTAGTTGGTGCATCTTCTACATATATAAGACTTCCATTTATTTTTGAAGCAATATTTGAATCACTAATCGGTACGAGTATTGCTGTAGGTCTAGGCTGGGGAATCATTGAGTACTCAAAGAACTCAATAGTTGCCGAAAGTATTTTTGACATTACGATTTCGGATTCTTACTTGATATACCTCACTCTCGTGTTGCTATTATCATCTATTGTTTTTGGACTCTTTGCATCTTTTGTCGGCATAAGAAAGGTTCTAAATGATTAAAAAATTTATAACCTTAACAACAGCTATAGCTATTATTTCTACTCTCATGTTTCCAACATCACTTCAAGCTATAACTGCTGAAGATAGACTTATTGAAGTCGAACGCCAACTTCAAGCAATTGCAGATCAAATTAGTAAATATGAAGGTAATAAAACAGATCTTGAAAAAGCAATACTCGAAAATGATCAAGATTTACAACAAGTCAATAGAGAACTGGCTGAGGTGCAATCTAGATTACAGGCTGCTGAACGAGAGCTTGATGCGGCTTTAGCTAATTATGATGGAACCTTAGATGACTTAGCAAATGTACAACAGACAATTGTTCAGGAGCAAACTAAATTAGGAAAAATTAAAAATGAGATTTCAAATGTATCTGATGAATTGTTTGAAACACAGAAACTTCTAGTAGATGCTGATGAAAAACTACAAGATCAAGCTGTAAGTCTTTATATCAATGGTGTTGTTAGTCCTACCACAGCTTTGTTTGTTGAACTTAAAGAACTATCAAAATTCCTAGTAGCTCTTGGCTATGCAGCAACGGTTGTTGATTCAGCTTACGAGATAGTGGAGCAATTAAACGCTTTGCAGAACTTAGCTTCAACACAGACTGTATTTTTAACCCAAAGAGAAGATGAACGACAAGAGATTGTTGATAATTTACAAAATGAAGAAGAGAGAAAGACTCAGATTTCTATAGAGGCT